>JASHON010000145.1 GCA_030041095.1 Terriglobia bacterium | reverse complement strand
GTGTGCAGCATGAATGATTTTGAGTTATTCTGAGTGGCCAATGTCTACCTTAATAGAAGAAATTGTCCAGCAGCCTGTGGCCTTGGCGGGCGTGCGCAAATACTACGCCAGCCCGGGCGCGATTCCTACAAACGCGCTTCGCAGCCTGGCGCCGAAGTGGCCGCCGCTCGTCGTGTTCACGGGTATGGGCTCATCGTTGTGTGCGGCGCTGCCCGCACAGGCGTATCTGACTTCCCAGGGGATCCGGGCGCTCACGTGGGAGACGGCGGAGCTCGTTCACCATCACTTGAAATTCATCGGCCCCGATACGCTGGTCATCGTGATTTCCCAATCCGGCGAAACAGCGGAGGCCGTAAGGCTCATCAAGGAGCTGCCCCGCAAGCTGAAGGTGCTTGCTGTGGTGAATGTGGAGGCCAGCACGCTGGCGCGCCGCGCGGGGCTGGCGCTGCCCATGATGGCCGGCAGGCAGTCCGGCGTCACCACAAAAACTTATATGTGCTCCGTTGCGGTCCTGATGTATCTTGCCTTTGCCATCGCGCGCCAGGACGCCCGCATGGTGACGCACTGCTTAAGAGAAGTGATCGAAGCGCAGGAAAACATTCTCCAGCGCCAGGATGAACTGATCCCTCCTACGCTTGAGTACTTCAATCACCCTACGTTCACCGTGTTCATGTCGCGCGGAGCGGACCTGGCCACGGCGTATCAGGGCGCGCTGACACTCACGGAGCTGGCCAGAACTCCGGTCGAGGCCGTCAGCGCCGCGCAATTCCGCCACGGGCCCATCGAAATCGTCAACACGGGACACCGATACATCCTGATCGCGCGCAAGGATCTCCTCCAGCCTCGCGGGCGCGTCGAAACCACCGCCAAGCTTACGGAGGGCTTGGCTGAGACCATTTGCGATCATGGCGGAAGAGTCATGCTCTTTACCGATCTCCAGGTGAAAGAAGCAGTCAACATGCGAATCATCCGTGTTGAAACCATGCGCCTGGGATTAGGCACACTGGTCGATTCACTGCATATCCAATTGATGGCTCACGAGCTGGCCGTGCGGTCGCAGCGCGAGCCCGGCAAATTCTGGATCGCAGAGGAAGTGACGCGCCAGGAGTGAAATGCGGTCAGCGGGTCGCCGGGAAGGGCTTTCCCTGTTCACCATTGCGCGCCCTTCGCGGGAATTCAAGGCCGTCACTTTCAGCCCTCAGTTAAACCCGATTCAAACTAAGCCCTCAGTTTTGGGTTCGCCGCTCGCTGTGGCGCCGGCATCTTGCCGGCGTTTGCCGCCGGGACGGCGGCGCTACGATCCCAAAACTGAGGCCTTACGATTCAAACCTGATTTTGGTTGACAACTCAAGAGTGACGATGTAAAGAAAAGAGGTATATGGAAGATCGGGGCGAAGAACGTATGGGATGTGGCGTGCACCGAATGGCGTGTTAGAAGCGGTTGTGAAGAGGTAACCCGGTTTTCTCGTCTTACTCGAACGCACCGTTTCAATTCCCGCCTTATTAGCCACACCCAAGAACTTACTGGAAAGTGACAGGCCGGTTTTGCGCGAGCCGTGCGCAAATTCCGCGCCGTCTCCGCGGCCGCGGCTCGCGGCTTTGCCGCCTGCTGCGCGCTGGGTGAGCCTTTCCGGAACGAAGCCGTTACAAGCTACCTGTCGTCATAGGGGAATGTTGCAGCTCCAGCAGGATGCTGAAAGACGCCTTGAACGAATGTCATTCTGAGCGTAGCGAAGAATCCCGGCATTTGTTTTCGAAGATACGAAGCGTAGTCTTCTTGTGCGATCGCGCCCCTTATAGGCAATCTTGTGTTGAAACAAGCGCTGGCAGCAACCACTCTCTTGCTAATACTGATCTCCTCGCCTGTCCGCGGCCAGGAGGCCTCGCAACCAAGCACACCTGCGAACACGCGCGATTGGTACGTCCATTTTCAATCCACTCTCATTGGCCAGGGTGTTTTGCCTTTTCCGGCGCAATATTCAGGCGCCAACAGTCTGGATCCCAATGGAGAAGTGAAGGACACGTTTTCTTTTGATGTCATGGGAGGAGTACGTCCGTGGAGCGGAGGCGAGTTTGACGTGGACGCCCTTTCATGGCAAGGCTACGGTCTGAGCAACACCACGGGGCTCGCCTCGTTCCCAAGCGGCGAAGCGTACCGGTTAGGCGAGACCTATCCGGACGCCGTCATCGCGCGCGCCTACTTCAGGCAAACGCTTTCGCTCGGCAACGAGCACAATCCTGGAGCCAAGGGTGGCGGAAAGCGGAAGTTAATCTTTACCGTGGGTCATTTTGCCGTGACGGACGTTTTTGATCAGAACACTTACGCGAATGATGCCAGAATGCAGTTCATGAATTGGGCCTTTGTAAACAACATCGCGTGGGACTACCCCGCGGACACCCTCGGCGTCACGAATGGCCTATCGTCGGAGCTGGATATCGGTTCATGGGCAGCGCGCGCCGGCATTTTCCAAGTCTCGAAGGTTGCAAACGGCGTGAGAATGGATTGGGACCTGGCGCACGCCTGGTCGGCGGCTGGGGAACTGGAGCGGCAATACTCCTTTTCGGGGCATGACGGCGCGGTGCGCCTGCTCGCGTGGAAAGAACGGGCGCATATGGGAAGCTATCAAGAGGTCTTGAGCGATCCTCGGAGTATCAGTGCGAACGGCATGCTCCAATACCGGACGAAATACGGATTTGGGGTGAATGCGGAGCAGCAAATCCGCAAAGACTTGGGAATGTTCATGCGGCTCGGCTGGGGCAACGGCAGGACCCAGGTGTGGGAGTTCACGGATGTAGATCGCACGGCGTCTTTAGGTTTTAGCTTGAAAGGGGACGCGTGGGACCGGCCTGGGGACACCGTCGGCTTGGCTGCCGTGGTTGATGGACTCACTGCCGTTCATCGCCAGTTCCTCGCCAACGGTGGGCTCGGAATAACCGTGGGTGATGGCGCGCTCGACTATCGCCCGGAACGCCTGGGTGAAGCTTACTACAGTTGGAAAGCAGCCAAACACTTCTGGCTTACCGTGGACTATCAGTTGGCCGTTGACCCAGCCTACAATCACGTCCGCGGCCCGGCGAATATTTTCGCCATCCGGCTGCATTGGGAAATGTGAGTGTGTTGAGGCTGCACGCGGCAGGCACTGAACAACGTCGTCATCTCGATATTCGCGTCGATCCGCAGAGAAAACACATTAGCGGCAAAGACGCCCTTCGCTTCAAAATGCTCCGGGACGGCAAACACATTCAAATCGATGGCTCTGCGGGCTCATCGACAATCGAATAAGAATAACCCTGCTCGCACAGAAAGAGCTGCCTTTTCAGAGCGAAATCCTGCTCCACCGTATCGGCGCTGACCACTGAATAAAAGTGCGCTTGGCCTCCATTTCGCTTGGGCCGGAGGATTCGCCCTAACCGCTGAGCCTCCTCCTGTCGCGAGCCAAACGTGCCAGAAACCTGAATGGCGACGGACGCTTCCGGCAGGTCGACCGCAAAGTTTGCCACTTTCGAGACAGCAAGTACGCGAACTTCGCCCGAGCGGAAGCGCTCGTAGAGTTCGTCTCGCTTCCGCTGCGGGGTGGCGCCGGTCAATACAGGGAGGCCGAGCGGATTCGCAATCTGCTTTAACTGATCCAGATACGTCCCGATAACCAGCGCGGCTTCATCAGGGTGCCCGTCGAGGAGCTGGCTGACGACGCGAAGCTTCCGTGGATTTTCAGCGGCAATGCGAAATTTGTTCCGCGCATCCGCCACGGCATACATCATTCGCAGGTTCTCCGGCATGGGCACGCGCACCTCGGTGCACCGCGCGGTGGCAATCCATCCCTGGTGTTCCAGAACCTTCCACGGCACCTCCGCCTTTTTCGGTCCGATCAGCGCGAATACGTCCTCCTCACGTCCGTCTTCGCGCACCAGCGTGGCCGTTAAGCCCAGGCGTCGCCGCGCTTGCAATCCAGCCGTCACGCGAAAAACCGGAGCGGGCAAGAGATGGACTTCATCGTAGATAATCAGCCCCCAATTACGCTGGTCAAACAACACCAGGTGGGCAAAGTCTGAATCGGAGGCGTTCCGCCAGGTCATGATCTGATAAGTGGCCACCGTGACGGGCCGGACGGCTTTAGTTTGGCCGTTGTATTCGGCAATCTGGTCTTCGGCGAGCGTGGTCTTGTCCAGCAGTTCCCGAACCCACTGGCGGGTCGCCGTCACGCTGGTTGTGAGAATCAGCACGGAGCTTTGGAGCTTTTCCATGCAAGCCAGGCCCACAATCGTTTTACCCGCGCCGCAGGGAAGCACGATCACTCCGGAGCCGCCGCGAGCGCTGCCACCACCGTGGAACGCGTCGGCCGCTGCAGCTTGATAGGGGCGAAGAACAAACGGGCTGCCGCAAACTGCGGTAGGCCGCAAGGAAAATCGCAGGACTTCGCCATCTGTGTAGCCCGCGAGGTCTTCGGCCGGAAAGCCAATCCTGATGAGCGCCTGCTTGATCTCGCCACGGTCCTTTGGATCGATCCGGAATTCGAGCGCCGCCAGCCGCTCTCTGAGATAAGGAGCTACCGGCTTGCTGTGCACGATCTGCTCTGCCAGGGCTTCGTCGGTTGCCGTAAGCACGAGGCCGCGCTCGCCGCGGCTGAGCCGGAGGCGGCCGTAACGCGACGCGAAGTCGTGAATGCCGGCAACCACATGCTCGGGAACCGGATACTTCGAGAAGGCTCGCAGGGTTTCAATGATCTCTCCGGCATTGGCGCCAGCGGCGCAGGCGTTCCAGACGGAAAGAGGCGTGACGCGATAGGTGTGGACGTGCTCCGGAGCCTTCACCAGCTCGGCGAACACGACGAGGCGGTCCCGAGCCTCGGCGAAGCGAGGGCTTGCCACTTCGGCGAGCACCGTATGGTCGCCTTGCACGATGAGCGGATTGTCAGGCTGGGACGTGGACATCGGGAATAACAAAACCTGGCTTCCCAAGGGCGTTGCGAAACGCACGAGAAGCTTGCCATCGCTATCGCGTTCCCCAGTTGAAGCGGAATCCGATTCGGAAGAGCACCGGCGGGCCGATCTGAGTATAAGGCACCCGGGCCACCTCATCGCGATCGTCTGTAATGTTCTCCGCCGCGGCATAAATCTCCGCGTGACTTTCGAAGGAATGAGACGCGAAGATGTCAAGCTCGAAAGCAGGACTCAGAGGAAACTGATTGAGAACATCGTCGTATTGAACTCCGGTGTATCGCCCCTGGAGTCCAAGCGTCAGCAGAGACAGCTTGGTATAGGTCGCCTGCAATGTGGCAACATTGCGCGGAACCTCCGGCGTCCAAAGGCCTACGAGAGCCGTTTCCGCCGGAAAACTTAGCACGGTTGCTTGCGTGTACTGGTACCCACCGGAAAGCATTAAGGATGGCCGTAGCTGCGATTCCACTTCCAATTCCACGCCGCGAGACCCGATGCTGCCCAGATTCTCGCGCTCATCGGTTATCAGGGTTGGTGTCTCTTGTAACGTAACGTTGGCGACGGGTTGACTGATTTCAGTCCAAAAGAACGTGCCGTGCACTCGAAACCGGCCGCTCCCCGGCCTGTAGCCCACTCCAGTCTCCCCGCCTGTCATCCGTTCCGCTCCAAGGTTCGGGTTTGCCAGCGTTTCCACATTGCCAACACGAAACGGCCGGTAAAGTTCATTGAGGGTTGGAGCACGGAACGATTGGTAGAAGGATGCATAAGCGAAAAGAGCAGGAGTGAGCTGACGCAGGACGGAAAGTCGAGGGCTGAACGCCGAGGCGCGCCGCACCGGAAAGCTTAGGACCGAGGATGGACCTGGCACGCTAACCGGGCGCGTGGTGGAGAGAGCGTCGAAGTTCCGCCAATCGTCAAACCGTGCGTTGGCGGTGATAATCCAGCGAGGTCCCAGCCGGATGAAGTCTTCAACGTAAACTCCGTTGATTCCCTGCCTCCCGCCAACTCCTGTGGCAGTCGAAACCCGTCCCGCCAGGTAATTCAACGCATTGCTGAATCCTGCCACGTCCGTCCCTTCAACGCCCGCCAGCCATGTTTGCGCGCCGCCCCAGGCATGGGTCCATTGAGCCGAATATCCCAACTCCTGCGAAGGTACCCTTTGCAGCGAGGTCAGCGTCTCGCTTTGACGAGACGTAGCGATTGCAGAAAACGTCTGATCGTAAAGTTGGGTTTCGCCATAACCTCTCAGCGCCCAATCGCCCCAGCGCGGCGACTGCCAGTCCCACCCGGCATCCAACTCGCGCAGGTGCGTGCGATTGGTTTGGAGTGGCGTTCCGTTCTTTCGCGCTTCGCCAAAAACGGTGCCGCGGAGGAACCCTCGAGAATCGGCTGAAATCTGCCGGTCCAGCGTAATGATGCCATCAAGATGATTTGACCCGGCCGCCGTATCCACCGGCCCGCGAATATCTTGAGGAACCAGAATGTATCCGTCCGTGTTGAAAGCTTCTCCTGAGGTCTCGAGGTTCCACCCGCGCCAGTCCACGTTAGACCAGAATGAAGCGTCCGGCGTGTTCTCGTTCCCATAAGATGTGTCCGACGTAAACTCGGCGTGAACCGCTTCTCGCGTGATGATGTTGACCACGCCGCCCAGGGCGTCGCTGCCGTAAAGGCCGGAAGCTCCGCCCTCTGCTACTTCAATCCGCTCGACGGACGCTGGCGGTACCCGGTCCCAATACACCCATCCGCCAAGAGGATCGTTAAGCGGAATTCCATCTTCAAGAACCAAGGCCCGGCTCGCTCCATTGGCGCCGCTGCCTCGTAACGAAACTCCCTGTGTTGTGGGATTCGCTACATCGCTTCCCAGGCGACGGTACAGCGAGAAGCCCGGAACTTGCTGCAAAGCGCCGTCGAGTGTCGATGCCGCCGTCTCCTGAAGGTCCTGCTGCGACAAGATCACCACGCTTTCCGCCGTCTGGCTCACCAGGGTGGGCATTTTGTCAGCAGTGACCGTAACCTGCTGAGCTAGGCGGCGAATCGACAGGGTGATTGCCATCGTAACCGCACGCCCGCCGCTTGCCCAGGAGCGCGTGGCCGATTGGAAGCCAGCCGCCTCAATCGTTACGGTTCCGCGATGGGCTGGAACGGACGGGAAGGTAAAATCACCGCGGCTGCCGCTCAAGGTTGAGGCGGAAAAGCGTCCCGCCTTCACAGTAACTTGGGCGTGAGCGATGGGACGCCCAGCCGGATCATGGATCACGCCTTTCAGTTGGACAGCCACGCTCGGCAGGGGAAGGAAGAGTTGGGATAGCCAGACGGCGGAGGCGATCAGCCGCGCCAACCGGGACACGAAAACCGCCTTGTGCTGTCGATGCAGTCGGCCGCCGTTGAAAGTCGTGAGCACGGAATCCTGACAGTATTTCCTGCGTACAAAAAGTTTACCATCGGTCCGCCCCGGATTTCGCGCCAGGCCGATTTGTTTTCGAAGAGATGCAGAGGTCTCTCGCCTCACTCAGCAAGGCAGACAGGCCTTTTCCGCAGCCTGTTAAGGTGAGCCGAAGTTATAGCCAATCCAGACCATGCCTTGCGGCACGCCATCGCGCCCGAACTGTGAGTGAAAGCCGGACACGTGATGATAATCAAATTCAGGGCGGACGAAGATATGGCTGGTGAGAAAGACCTCGATGCCGGCTCCTAAACGTTCCTGGAAGTGGCTCGAGTTACCCACCGGTTCCGCTTCGCTCGTGCAGACCGCGACACCAACGCAGGAAGTTTCCTTAAATGAGAAACTGGTTCTCGCGCCGCCAATTCCCGCCGATAGTTGCAGGATAAAGTGTTTGTTGCGCACGGGAGCGAAGACACCGCCAAAATCGTAGAACGTCTGCCGGTAGGTGAGCGGCCCGTAACCCGGCCGGGTGGGCTGAAACGTCCACTCGCCGTCAATGCCGAAATGCTTGTCGAGCATTCCGTCGCCCTGAAAGCCCATAAACAGGCCGTTCAACTCTGGGTCTTGCTCACAGAAAATGTCGGAAGCAGACGGTGCGCACGAAGCAAAGGCGTTCGCAGAATCGGCGCTCTCGATGCCTAACCCGTTAGAACTGTCCTTGGAAGTTCCAAAGCCGAGACTGACATCGGCAATGCCCTGTCCGTGCAGGAGGGGTACGAAAGAGAAAGGCAGGCTGAGGATAATCAAAACCACAAATCGGCGTATCCATTTCATCGGAAATTCCTCGCGCGGTATAGAAGTGGAATCGTGGCTCTCTGATCTATTGTTGGCTCTCTCGGTTGCCTCCGCGGCATCCGAGCTAATTATCTCCAGCATCTGTTTTGCCAAACACCGCGTCGCTGTTACCGGATTGAACCCAAAAGCAGATCGACCGCCGTGCCACAAACGGGATTCGCCAACGTTGGCCGTAATCCACCAGTTTTGATGGATTTGGGCCAGCACCCGGTTGCCTACGGAACCGGCTGTCGTGGGTGACGCATACACGGCGCGTTCTGCCATGTGCGACCTTCAAGTAGCGCGGACCTCCGCCCTTGAGGTCCGCGGCTTGAGGCCTTCCTCAAATGCAGGTCTTCTCATCTGTGGGCATCACGGGGTCGCAGACATTGATTTTGACGTCTGCGATCAGCAAAGCTGACAGGGGCCTGGATACAAGCCGACACCCAACTGCTCGTGGCGCATCGCGTCGATCCGCCCAATTAGGCCCGGAGGGCCGACAGAGAATAGCCCACGGCGCGAGCCGTGGGAACGAGCAACACCCCCATCCCGGAGCCCCGGAAGGGGCGGCAGAACCTATTCCCAGAGATAGCGCTCGTCGTACGAAAGCCCGTGCCGCTTCAAGAGGGTGATGAGTTCCTCTTGAAACGAAATCCTGCGGTGATGTTGATCCTGGCCACGAATGTACTTCAGCACGGCCGGTACGTTGGACTGGCTAACGCTGAAGGCGCCGTAGCCGGTCTGCCAGGCGAAGGCCGGCAGGCGTCGCGTCTCATGAACCCATAGGGACGAGTTGGCTTTCAGTACGCGCAGTGCCTCGGCCACCGAAAGCGTGGCGGGAAGAGACAGCAGGCAATGAACGTGGTCAAGTGGAGCGCTCGACTCGATCGTCTTACCGCGAAGCTTGCGAACGATCCCGCCCATGTAAGCGAGCAAATCCGGCCTGAGGTCCGGAGTGAGGAATGGCTGGCGGCCCCGGGTGGAGAAGATGACGTGAGTCAGCAAATTGGAAAAACTGTGAGCCATGATCTGCCGCCCCTCCAGGGCTTGGGACATTCTAACGCGGTTTCCGATCCCACGGCTTGCGCCATGGGCTAGCCTCTGCCGCCCGCTTCGGCGGGCTGGAACGAGCGGCGGTCGCAGTTGCACCACTGGCGGGGTTCCCGATCCGCCGTCGCCCAATGAGGCCCGGAGGGCCGACAGAGAATAGCCCACGGCGCGAGCCGTGGGAACGAGCAACACCCCCATCCCGGAGTAAGCGCGGACCTCCGCAATTGAGGTCCGCGGCTTGGGGCCTTCCTCAAATGCGGCTTTTTCATCTGCGGCCATCGCAGGGGACGCACACATTGATTCCGATATCTGCAATCAGCGAAGATGACACGGGTCTGGATACAAGCCAACACCCAACTGCTCGTGGTGAATCGCATCAATCCGCCAACACCGAATCAGGCCCGGAGGGCCGATAGAGAATAGCCCACGGCGCGAGCCGTGGGAACGGGCAACACCCCCATCCCAGAGCCCCGGAAGGGGCGGCAGAACCTATTCCCAGAGACAGCGGTTGGAGTTCCGCAACCCGCGCTGGTAAAATCGTTCCCGCGCTGAGATATGGACACGCAAGGCCCACCAGCGATTTCCCTCAGTGGCGGGCATCGGCGCGAAATGGAGATGACCGAAAAATTGGATCCCACCTACGCTCGCGCGTATTTCAACTTGGGAAACCTGCTTGCCCAGAACGGCAGCTTAAAGCAAGCCCGGGAGCAACTTCAAAAGTGCGTTCGGCTTGAGCCGAATTTTGCCCCCGCTTATTATGCGCTGGGCCGCCTCGACTACCGTCTCGGCCTTCGGGCGCAGGCACAGGCTGCGCTGCAGAAGTACGCGCGGCTTCACAGGCTGCGGAAAAACTCTTTCGGGAGTTGACGGTGCGCCGGCTTCCAGCCGGCAACTCCCTTCAATTCAACGGAGGCCGGCAAGATGCCGGTGCTACGTTCGCGGCGGCGGCGAGTTTTTCCGCAGCCTGTTCAGGCGCAAAAGCACGACCCTCATATTGATTTGTGAATTTGAGAGGATCCCCATGAGACTTCTAAGGTGTATTCTTTTTCGCCAGACGCTGGTGCTGGCCGCATTCGTATTATTCGCCGGAGCGTTACCGGCGGCCGGCAACTCCCCTGGCAATTTCCATTGGACGGCGGACTGGATTTGGCCCTCCACCAGCGCCATCCCGTCGCACCGCAACCAGTTCGTGCTTTTCCGAAAGACGTTCACCCTCGCTTCGGTGCCCACCAACGCCAGGCTCGCAATCTTCGCGGACAGCCGTTACCGGCTCTATCTCAACGGCTCGTTCATTGGCCAGGGCCCCGCACGCTCGCCGCACTATTGGTTTTATTACGACGTTTTTGATGTGGCTTCCCAATTACACGCCGGCCGCAACGTGATTGCAGTTGAAGTTCGATGGTACGGGCAGAACATGGCTTGGTACGTGCCACCGTATCCCACTGGCATCCCCGGCTACCTTTCGAGCGTAGTTCACGGCGCGCTGCTCTGCCAGCTTAACGTCGCGGCGGGAGGGCAGGAGCAAACCGTCAAGAGTGACACAAGCTGGAAAGCGATTGAAGACCACGCCTGGGATTGGAATACGCCCCGCGTCAACGGGTCTCTCGCCGGCATTGAGGTCTATCACACGGACCGGGAAGTCAAAGGCTGGACGGCGCCGGCCTTTGATGACAGCAACTGGGTTCCAGTGGTGACTCTGAACAGCTTTTTTTCGCACTCGAGCTCTCCGCCTCTCGCGCCCTACACGCACCTTGTGCCTCGGCCTATGGCCTATCCGGTGCAAAGAGAGGTCACGCCGGCGAAAGTGGTCTCAGCCGGCGTCTTTCCTTCTCAAACGATGAGAGGCTTATCTTTCGCCGGCCGGAGTGCCCTTTCCGCGCTCGGCCGCGAGATGGCTCAGGAAAACAACGAGCCGCGGTCTGCCGTTTTGCAGGATGCCAATGCATTGACGAGCTCGTCGCTATCGGCCACGGCGGAAATCCAGCCCACCGCTCCCGGGCAGGTTCCCTACGTCATCCTTGATCTTGGCCGGGAGATGGATGGATATCTGCAGTTCAGTGTAGAAAGCCCGCAGGCAGCCGTCATGGATATTGGCTGGAGCGAGATGATGATTCACGGGGATATCACCGCAGACGAGCCGGGAGGCAACTACGTCGCCCAGTATTGGATCAGTCCCGGCTCTCAGCATTGGACCATGTGGGGCTGGCATGCGATGCGATTCGTGGAAGTTTCCTTTCCCACCGTGCACGCGCCGCTGAGATTCCGCGTGAGCCTGCGTTTCAGTACGGCAAAGCTGGACCACGCGGGCTCGTTTGAAAGTTCCAGTCCGCTGCTGACGAAGCTTTGGCAGATGGGCGCTTACACCTTCCAGCTCTGTACACTGGACGGCACTATGGATTGTCCAACCCGCGAGCAGCACCAGTGGCTGGGAGATGGCGAAATCGAGCTGCGAGTGAATAGCGTGGCCAACGGCACGCTGGATATCACCCGCAAGTTTCTGCTGGACGCCGCACGCGACCAATGGCGGGATGGCGCCATCCCTATGGTCAGCGATATGGGCGGGAATTCGACGATGCTCATCGATTCTTACGTCTTCTCCTTCATCAATGCGCTCCATGCCTATTATGAGCAGACGGGCGACCGCGCGTTTGTGGAGCGGCTTTACCCGAGCGTGGCCCGCGCCATGATGTGGTTCCAGGGGTTCCGGCAGCCTCGCGGCTTGCTGGGTCGCGTCCCTTACTGGAATTTTCTGGATTGGTCCAATCCGGATAGCCACGGCGAGAGCTCGATTCTGAACGCGCTTTACGCCCACACCCTGGACAACGCAGCGGAGCTTGCCGGCGTGGCCGGCGATGCTTTCCATGCCCGCATTTTCCGCGCGGATTCGGCCCGCATTCACGCCATCTTCAACCAGCGCTTCTGGAATGCAGGTCTGGGTCTCTATGTAGACGCGTGGCATGACGGGCGCCAGAGCGCTCAGCTCGGCCAGCTCGCGAACGCCGACGCGGTCAATTACGGATTCGCTCCGAACGGCCGCGTCGCGGACATTCTCGACAAAATCACTGACCCGGCGCGAATCGAGCAGCAGCGTCTCAATCCCCAGACGTCGCAGTTTGTCACTCCTGCAACGCCGCCGTCGCCCGCGAAAGATATTGTCCAGGCCCAAACCTATGGCACTTACTTTGTGCTTTCGGCGCTCGCCAAGTACGGCCGGGCGCGCGCGGCTCGGGAGATCATCGAGAGGTTGTGGGGACCGATGGCGAAGGTTGGAAATGACACATTCTGGGAAAACTTTGTGCAAAGTGCGGGTACATCCTGCCACGCCTGGAGCGCAGCTCCCACCTACTTCCTCACCGCGCTGATCCTCGGCGTGCGACCGACGAAGCCCGGATACTCCCAATACAGCCTTGCGCCGCATCCCGCCGGGCTCGAGTGGGCTAAAGGAACGGTCCCCACCGTCCACGGCCCGATACGAGTGAGTTGGCAATGGAGCCCGCCTGCCACAGGCGGCGCGGGTCAAGACCCCGCCACCTTCCGCATCACCCTCGACAATCCATCAGGTGAAACCGCTATCGTCACGATGCCGAAACGGAATGGCGAAGCGCCGGCTTCAGTCACGCTCGACGGCAAGGCCGTCTCCGGACAGGTACAAGTGAGCCGGCAGGGCGATCATTCCCTCGAAGCGCGGTATCGCTGATGCCCCAGGCACAGCAAGCGCGGACCTCCGCAATTGAGGTCCGCGGCTTGCGGCCTCCTCAAATGCGCCTTTTCTCATCTGCGGACATCGCCGGGGGGCGCAGACATTGGCATCGGATGTCTGCGATCAGCAAAGCTGGCAGCGGTCTGAATACAAGCCAACACCAACTGCTCGTGGTGGATCGCGTCGATCCGCCGTCGCCCAATTAGGCCCGGAGGGCCGATAGAGAATAGCCCACGGCGCAAGCCGTGGGGACGAGCAACACCCCGATCCCGCAGCCCCGGAAGGGGCGACAGCAAGTAGCGCGGACCTCCGCAATTGAGGTCCGCGGCTTGCGGCCTTCCTCAAATCCAGGTTTTTTGATCTGCGAGTGGCGCAGACGTTGATTTTGATGTCTGCAATCAGCGAAGATGACACGGGTCTGGACACAAGCCAACCCCCAAGCGCTCGTAGTGGATCATGTCGATCCGCCCAATTAGGCCCGGAGGGCCGATAGAGAATAGCCCACGGCGCGAGCCGTGGGGACGAGCAGCACCCCCATCCCGCAGCCCCGGAAGGGGCGACAGCAAGTAGCGCGGACCTCCGCAATTGAGGTCCGCGGCTTGCGGCGTTCCTCAAATGCGGCTTTTCTCATTGATGACCGGCACCTGCCGGCGCACTCCCCTATCCGATTCCGAGTGTTTGAAGCGCCACTCTGTCGCGACCCTGGGAGAACTACAGGACGACCCAATGACCCAATGAACCAATCCCTCAATGATTCATTAAATGTGTTTCAATCCGCGCCCCGCGTCCTGGACCATCGCCTTCAACTCGTCGATCGTGTCCGCCCGCGTGAAGGTCGCATAGCCGAGCGCTCGCGCTTCGTATCCACCTTCGGGCGATTCCTCCACCGCAAAGATAATCTCCTCACGGCGGCATTTTTCAAGGCCCGCAAGATGCCGACGCTAGGCAAAGCGTCTGCGCTCCGTTTGAGGCCCGCCTTCGGGATCACTGCATTTGCTTGATTTTTCAAATGCCGAGATGCTTCGCGATGCTGAGCATGACATGACCTGAAGTGTTTTTTCAGCCCCCTGTCAGAAGAAATTTACCGTGGCGGGGCCGCCAACGCTACTCTCCGCTGGGCTGGACCACCTCTTTCCTTGCGGAGCGCCGGGCTGCGACGCGGCGGCTAAGAAGGAAGAAGCCCGTGAGCGCGACCAGATCAAAAATCACCTTGCCGGCTTGGTCCACCCGGGGCCAGCGTGCGAACGTGACATACGGCATCGCCATGCAGGCCATCGTGGCGCCGAAGGCGGCGGCAAACCGATGCGGTTCACGCCATGCCGGACGAGACGACCACCACGCGAACAAGATGAACGCCAGAATGGCCCAGCCAAGTCCCGCTCCAGCGGCGATCCAGAACGGCTGGACGGGCTTGCGCACGAAGTTCTGGCCGATGAGCTCGAACCACGCAGCGCCCATCACGAAGGCGACCAAACCCCCGAGCCACGCCGGTGCGGTCTTGCGCCGATCGCTCGGCGAGGGTTGAGCGGCGCCGCGAAGCGCGTAGGCGAGGCCGATCAGAAGCGCGATGGCGGCAAAGCCCGCGATGAAATAGCCGGCAGACGGATGATAAGGCGCAGCGTGCAGCCGCTTACGCGCCTGTTGGGTCCAACCGTACCACGCGATCCCGCAGCCGATAAGGAAGACGATGCAGGAGACGATGGCTCCGCGCCGAAGCAGCCACGGGGACTCGCGCCGGTCCGGGAAGAACAGTTCGGTCACCTGGACCGGGACGACGACCACCCAAACGCTCTCGTATCCCAACATGAAGAGAAAGTACAAGAGATTCACGCCCCACACTCGTCCGTACTCAGGGTGCGAGCCGGGAAACGGCAGCGGGGCAAGCGAAGTCTGCTGAATGATGAACTCTTCGGCGATGGAGAGAGCCAGGCCGAGCGAGAGCAGGCTGACGCCTCCGGCCCGCCAGCGGCGCACGAGTTCACGGGCCAGCAGCGCCCCCACGCCCCAAACCATCACCTCCGGAACGTAGACGAAGAGGACGCTCGCGCGAGTGGAGCCGCTGAGCACCTCGGCGATAAACGGCGAGAGAAGGAGCAGGGCCCAGATCGGCCCGGCAAAACGCGGGCGCTCTGCTGAAGTTGCTTCCTTCGAATTGTTGAGGGCGGCTTGATTCATGGTTCTTTCTCCGGCTTTGTGGCGGATTTGCGCTCGACTCGGGCGTCCTTGAAGATCAGTTCAACCTTCCACGCGAGTTTGCCACTGCGGATGTCGCGTTCCAGGCCCTGAACCCACGCGAGCTCGGCGCGCAGCAGGGCCAGCAGATACTCGCTCTCCACCAGGTTGATTCGGTGTACATGGGCGGACGCGGCTGTGAGGCCGGCGCGAACGCGCTCGATCTGCCGTTTAAGGTTGCGGGAGCGGTCGCGGAGCAACGGGACGGCTTCGGCCGCAGACAGGTGAACGAGAAAGCTCATGGCGGCCATGAACTCGGAGGATTCGCGGCGTGGCGTGGCGACGATGCTGCGCAGAACCGCAAGAAACTTCTCCCGCCCCGCCGGAGTGATGCGGTAGATCGTTCGCTCGGGACGGCGACCTTCGCGCTCCGTGGACTTCACACGGATGAAGTTCGCAAGAAGAAGACGGCCAATCGCATGGTAGAGCGAGCCGCGCTTGAGGGCGAGAATCTCATCCTTGTGCCGCTCGTGAAGAAGGCGCTGCATCTCGTAGGGATGCATGGGCGCCTCCCGGAGCAGGGCGAGCACGGCCATTTCCCAGATTCCAATTTCGCCGGCCATATAGTTCATAAGAACTATATCATACCAGCTAGACTGAGTTTGTCATGCTGAGCGAAGCGAAGCATCTCTGCAGTTCTTCGGAAACAAATACTGGGATTCTTCGCTACGCTCAGAATGACATTCGTTGAGCGCGCTTTTCAGCATCCTGCAAAGCCCGTTGACTCGGTCGCATGTCTCGGCACGGCGGGAGCCGTGCCCTGGAGTTTCTACCTTTGCTCAGCAGTGTCGCATGGATTATGATGCGGCTCCGCCGCCTGACGTGCGGCCAGACTTGGGGAAAGCCTTGCCTTTCGCCTGAATTTATACATTTGGCGAACCGGCCGGGGCACTTGATGCGGCTCTGCCGCCTGACGTGTGGAAAGGCTTGCCTTTCCGGACCTGAACCCTCTGATCGTTCCTCTTTTTTTTCCGAAAGCGAGGCTGCGCCTCGCTCTGAAGTTTCTCCACTTCACACGCCGTTTCCCGGTCGCTCCGGCAGCCGCTTTGGTGCCCCCGTATCAGGGCATCACTTCAGTCATGCCGCAGTGCGTCGCCGACTCCAACGGCTTTAGCCGCTGGCCGGGCTTTACAGGCTGCGGGAAAACTCGACGACGCCGCAGGTGTGGCGCCGGCATCTTGCCGGCCTCCATTGAATTGAAGCGAGTTGCCGGCTGGAAGCCGGCGCTACGTCAACTCCCGAAAGACTTTTTCCGCAGCCTGTAAAGCCCACGGCGAGCGCTTGCCGGAGGGTTCGGTGTCAATTCCATGAATCGCTGGGAAGGTGTTGATTGAAGCGTGGCCGGCTCGGATCAAACCGCAACGCCTTCATGCTCGCGGGTGGAAGGGGGAAGGCTGGCCAGCAGTTTGCACAGCTCTTGCACGTTGATGGGTTTCGAGATGTAGCCATCCATGCCCACGGCCAGGCACTGTTCGCGGTCGCCCTGCATGGCGTGGGCCGTCATGGCAATGATCGTTAGATGACTTCCTGTGGTTTGCTCGCGGGCGCGAATGGCAGCCGTGGCCTCAAAGCCGTCCATTTCCGGCATCTGCACGTCCATGAAGACCAGATCGAAGCTTTGCTTATCCAGAGCGGCGAGCGCTTCGCGCCCGTTGGCGCTCACCGTGACGGAGTGTCCCTGCTTTTCCAGCAGCCGTGAGGCGAGCGTCTGGTTAACGGGGTTGTCCTCTGCCAGAAGCACGCGGAGTCGCCGTTTCCCCTCGCGCAAAGTGTGACGCGTTATGAGCGGCGCCGACTCCGCATGAAACCGGGGCGCGCCCAAAACGCGTATAACCGTGTCCAGCAATTCCGACTGGCTGACCGGTTTCGTGAGGTACGCAGCAACGCCCAATTCCTGGCACCGCCTTGCATCCCCGCGCTGCCCCGCAGAAGTCAGCAGGATGACCTTGGCGTCGCTTGTGGCGGCTGTCGCCTCGCGGAGTCTTTCGACGAACGCAAAGCCGTCCATGCCGGGCATGTTGAAATCGGTCAGAATCAGGCAGAAATCTCCGCGCTCGCTCAGGCGCTCTAAGGCTTCCCGGCCGCTGGCTGCCAGGGCAGGTTTCATGCCCCACTTGCTCAACATCTCTCCCAAAACGCGGCGGTTCGTCGCGTTGTCGTCCACCACCAGCACGTGCGCGCCGGCAACATCGGCCGGCACAGCCATTTCCGGCTCACTCGCGGTTCTTACGGCGCCCAGTCTGGACGTAAAGTGGAACGAGCTGCCTTCGCCGGCGCGGCTCTCCAGCCAGATTCTCCCGCCCATCATCTCCACCAGCCTCCGGGAGATGGTAAGTCCCAACCCTGTGCCGCCGAATTTGCGAGTGGTCGAGCCATCGGCTTGGGAGAAAGCGTCGAACACCAGCTTCTGTTTTTCCTCAGCGATTCCAATGCCCGTGTCACGCACCACGAGATGCAACAACACGTGGTCCGGCGTTTCACTCTCCACGGCCACCTCGAGCCCCACCTCGCCTCGTTCGGTAAACTTGATGGCGTTGCCGATCAGATTGATAAGAACCTGCCGCAAGCGGCCCGGGTCGCCCACCACTTTCTGCGGCGCCTCGGGGTGAAACTCGTAGGTGAGCTCGAGACCCTTATCCTGTGCGCGCCAAGCGAGTGTTTTGACCGTGGCCGCCACGCTGTCTCGCAAGTTGAATTCGATTGGCTCGAGCTCCAGCCTTCCCGCTTCGATTTTGGAAAAGTCGAGGATGTCGTTGATGATCGTGAGCAGAGACTCCGCCGACGATTTCACCATGCCGGCGTAATCCTGCTGTTCCCGGCTGAGGCCCGATTCGAGCAGCAGCTCCGTCATGCCGAGGACGCCGTTCATGGGCGTGCGGATTTCGTGACTCATGTTGGCCAGAAACTCGCTCTTGGCCCGGCTTGCCGCCTCAGCGGCTTCCCGGGCGGTCTTGATTTCCTCCTCGGCTTCCTTGCGCGACGTAATGTCGCGGCCCAGGCCTACCAGACCCGTCACCGCTCCGTCGGGGTCACGCAGGGGCACCTTCGTCGTCAAGATCCACGCTGGCGCGCCTTCAGCCGTGAGTCCGCGCTCCTCCCGGTTCACCAACGGCTTCCCGGAGTTGACCACCTGCTGGTCATCGCTAAAGAACGCCTGCGCCATCTCCTCGGGGTAAAAATCAAAGTCCGTCTTGCCCAACAGCCCTTCACAGGAGCGGGCCCTCATCACGCGCGCCACCGCTGCGTTCGCCAAAAGGAAGCGGCTCTTGCGATCCTTCACATAAACAAAATCCGGCACGGTATCGATCAAGGTGCGCATCAGGTTGCGCTCGTGCGCCAACTCCGCTTCCGTCTGCTTTTGGGCGCTCACATCCACCATCGCGCCGATGACGCGCACAGGGTGGCCGCCCTCGTCCCGAATCATGTAAGCGCGATTCATCACGTAGGCATAGGAGCCGCTCGCACGCAGATAACGATGCTCGCAGGACCACTTGTCCGTCTTGCTTCCAAGGAACTCGCGCAGGCCCAGATTGATCCGTTGCCGGTCATCAGGATGAATCCGGCTCAGAGCGGCCCCCATGGTGCGGGCGCCGGATTCGGCGGAGTAGCCGAAAACGTCATCGGCCCCATCGCTCAGTGAAAGGACGTCCGTCCTCAAATCCCAATCCCAAACGATATCGTTGCTGGCCTTGGTAATATACGCGATTCGTTCCTGGAGCGCCGCTTCACTCTCGCGGTGCCGACGGATGGCGACCGTTTGCTGGTTCATGCGGCGTTTCAGTACAGCCACCCACACCAGCACCGCCAGAACTACGGCCATCAGTAGCTCGAATACAAGAAGGCTGTGTCGAAGCGTCCACCAGGATGGCCTCGCTAAAATCACGATTCCTGCCGGAGACGCCAGAAGTATCTCGAAGCTGAGCGGGTTGCGGTTGCGGTCCACATGAACGGAGCAAACGCCGGTCACCTGGAGCCGGCTGCCTGGCGGAAGAGAGCTCAACGCGCGGTCCGCCCGTGCCGAGGCCAAACGCACGCCAAAGAGCACGTTCCCATCCTCGACGGCCAGCACCGTCTCACCTCCGCTCCAGCGCACGTTGCGAAGCGTGCCCTCCATGCGCACTCGCAGCGTATCGAACGCTCCGACCATTGCCTGTGCCGCCGACGTTTTCAGGGGCGGCGGCACAGGCGCGAATCCGATGCGCCGAAACAAAGCATGGGTGAGAACAGGAGTGTAGTCGCCGACATCGGCAAAACCTACAGCCTGGACGCGCTCGCCGGGCGTGAGGCCCGCAGATGCCGCCTTGGGCAGATAGAGCCCTTCGCTCCCGTTCTGGATGAACACTCCCAACGGCCGCACAAGGGTGACAGTGCCCTCCACTTTAACCCGGTGTTCAGGCACGCCCTGGGAGGCAAAGGACAGCACGCTGGAAATGCGCCGTAAAGGAACCGAGAACGGGTCGCGGGGCGCCGGTTCCTCCACTGTCACTTGCTTGGGCGACGGCGCATCCATGCCCACACCATTGAGCTGGTTCTTCTGATTGAAGAAGCTGACACAAACGCCGACCACCCGGATCTTGGCGTCCACCAGCTTTGTTGGATCGATATTCTGCGAGTCGAGAACGTAAACAGGCAGTTCCCCGCCGGGTGCGCCAATTTGCAGCGTGAGGTTGCCATCGTGATCGCGGCTGGTTTCTCGTACGATGCCCTCAATTTTCACCCACTGGCTGTCGTCGCGCGTTGAAAGCATTTCGTCGACGGTGGCCCGGCGGGCGCCGGGCAATGGGACGCGGCCCAACAACTGGAAGCGAGCCTGCCCGGCAATCTGAGGCGCAAAATCCGGAGCTTCCGTTACGCCCGTGATGTCGAGCACGTCTCCGGGGACGAATGCCTCGTTGCGCTTAAAGTCGTTGACGTAGATGCCGCCGGTACGATCTTCGACGAAGAAGTTCTCCAGATCCCACTGATAGAACGTCACCGTCGCCCGCAGGTGAATTGGGTAATGGCGGTTTGCCTGGTCGTGCGTCAGTGCCCGAATCTGTGCGACAGTGGTGAGAACCGGGAGCGAAGAGGATGGCTGGGTCTGTGAGCCGGCCGCGAATGAAACGGGCAGAACTGACCCGAACAGGATCATGAGGAGCGCGCAACTTGCACGTGCAACTCCTGTTAGCGGCAAAAACGACGTTTTCTTGGGAACGCTATTCACCGGCGAGTGCACGGCTGAGTCAAAAGTGCGGTGGCACTCCCTCCGTCAGGAAATTATCGGCAAAATCGCTGACACCTTGAGGGAGTTTGCTGGTTAATGGTTTTCCGGCTGAAAGCTGCTTGGCGCGTCCTGTGGCCCAACAACCCGGCGCTCCAAGCACAAGCAGGGCAATCCCATCCAGCAAGAGGCTGGAGGGCTCCGCAATGGGACTGCAGACGATCTCCATATTCATGAGAAGTGTCGAATCTGTCCTATTCGTCCCCACCGTCTCAGTTCGGTCTGGTAGACTAAACGGGGGCGTGCCGGGAGTACGTGCTGTTACATCTTGAAGATCGGCACAGACTGAGCTTTCGACGTCTGATAATGTTTGGACGGAGACAGAAACCCTTACCAACAAACCCAGTAAGTCTTTGATAATAAACAACTGTTTTTTGAGTGTGACCAACAATCCCAGTAAGATGCTGATAAATAATGTAGTTGTACGATTTAACCCAATGGTATCCCAGCAAAGTATTGAAAATATGGAACATACTGATTTGAAACAAATCCGGATGACGTCAGCGCGTTTGCCGTGGTGAGTGCCGCACTGCGCCGTTCACAAGTGTCGTCCGGCCTGGCCAGCTCTGCACGCTTCAGGCCGCGCAATCCACCAGTTGACGCGCTCGCTCGCGGGTAAGCGAAGGGTATTGGAGAACAATGCGCTCCTTGACAAGACCCGGACTTCCAGGCATCCTGATATGCACGGCATAGCGGCCCGTACCAGGGTCGAGGCTCGGGAAAGCCATCCGGCCACAGTTCGCCCAATCGCGGCGGATTACTCCCAGAGCATTTCTCAAGGTCTGCAAGGAGCGTTGCGCGTGCCTCCCCCAGGATGCGCGCCAAACGCCAGTTATGACCACCGTTCGAGGAGATGCCGGACTTCTCATCAACAGGCCGCCATAGCGCCAACTTGTTCCTGAACTTGTTTAAGCCAGTCGCGCAGGACCGTGCGGGAGGAAATCTATGATTGTCGGCGTGCCCAAAGAGAGTTTTCCGGGAGAGCGGCGCGTGGCGCTTGTGCCGCTGGTGGTTCCGGTTCTCGCGAAGGCGGGCATGGAAGTTGTGATTGAAGCAGGAGCGGGCGAGGCCGCTGGCTATCTTGATGCCGAATTTGCGGCTAAGGGCGCTCAGGTCCTTCCCGGACGCGCCGAAGTTTTCCAGAAAGCCGACATCATCACCCAAGTCCTCTGCCACGGCTCCAACGACAAAACAGGGAACGCTGACTTGCCTCTCCTTCGCAAGGAGCAGATCCTGGTTGGCTTCATCCGTCCGATGGGATCGCTTGCTACGGTCAAGGAGCTGGCGGCCACAGGAACGACGTCTTTTGCCGTCGAGCTGATGCCGCGCATCACCCGGGCGCAGAGCATGGACGCGCTCTCCTCGATGGCCACGATTTGCGGATATAAGGCTGTGCTGATCGCCGCGGACTTGGTGCCGCGGCTGTTTCCGATGATGACCACCGCGGCCGGGACGATCTCGCCGGCGCGAGTGTTCATTATTGGCTGCGGAGTGGCGGGATTGCAGGCCATCGCGACGGCGCGCCGGCTGGGCGCGGTCGCGTCCGCTTACGACTTGCGGCCCGTCGTGAAAGACCAGGTGCAAAGCCTGGGCGGGCGCTTCATCGAGCTGCCGATTGAGGCGCAGGACGCCCAGGACGCGCGCGGCTATGCGCGGGCCCAGGACGAGGCTTTTTATGAGCGCCAGCGCGAGTTGCTGGGGCGCGTCGTCTCGGAAAGCGACGTGGTCATCACCGCAGCGGTGATTCCGGGCAAAAAGTCACCGCTGCTGGTGACGCGCGATATGGTGACGAAGATGGCGCCTGGTTCGGTGATCGTCGACCTGGCTGCCGAGCGCGGCGGGAACTGCGAGCTCACGCAGTCCGGCGAGGCTGTGGTGGAGCACGGCGTCACCATCGTCGGATACTTCAACCTGGCCAGTCGCGTTCCTTACCATGCCAGCCAGATGTACGCCCGCAACCTTACGGCGTTCCTTACGCACCTTGTGAAACAGGGCAAGCTTACCATCAACCTCGAGGACGAGATCACGCGCGATACGCTCGTCACGCGCTCCGGCGAAATCGTGAACGCCATGGTTCAGAAATTCTTTTCCTTGCCTTCGGCCGGCGCCCAAGGCCAGACTTCCTAACTTCAGGGAGGATGACGATGCCTGCAGGTTTTACAACGAATTTGTATGTATTCGTACTCGCGGCGTTCCTGGGGTTCGAGGTGATCAAGCGCGTGTCGCCTCTGCTCCATACCCCGCTCATGTCGCTGACCAACGCGCTCGACGCCGTGGTGGTGGTCGCGGCCATGATCATCGCCGGAAGGCACGAGACCAGGCTTTCCACCGTGCTGGGCGCGCTTGCCGTGGCTGCCGCTTTCAGCAATATGGTGGGTGGCTTCCTCATCACGGACCGCATGCTGCGGATGTTCAAAATCAGCGGACGTAAAAAACAATGACACCCCTTGCGACCCAGCAACTGATCGATTTTGCCTACATTGCGGCGATCGCTCTTTTCATCCTGGCGCTGAGATGGCTCAGTTCGCCGGCTACGGCGCGGCACGGCGTCCTGGCGGGCGAAATTGGCGCGGCGGTTGCCGTCGTCACCACGTTCTTCAATCCGTCTCTCGTCCAGTTCCGATGGATTGCCGTGGGGCTGGTGGTGGGCGCAATCATCGGCGTCCCGCTCGGCCTGGTTCCCATGACCGCGGTGCCGCAGCGAACCGCCATGAGCCATGCCTTCGGCGCGCTCGCGGCCGCCGTGATCGGCATCTCCGAATATTACACGCGCATTCCGCATGTGACCCGGTTTGAGATGACCGAAATCGCGCTCGAAGTGATTATCGGGTCGCTCAGCTTTACGGGCAGCTTGATTGCCGCCGGTAAGCTGCAGGAGCTTTTGCCGCAGCGGCCTATTACGTATAAAGGACAGAATGTCGTCAGCCTCTCCGTGCTGGGAGCGGCGGTGGTGATTGCGCTCATTCTCATCGTCCGCCCAACGTTCCCACTCCTGTTTCCCGCGATGGTGGTCATCTCGCTGGTCTTCGGCGTCATGCTGGTGACGCCGATTGGCGGCGCAGACATGCCGACGGTGATCTCGCTGCTGAATTCTTACGTCGGCCTTTCTGCCGCGTTGCTGGGCTTTGTGCTGAACGCCAAGGTGCTGGTGGTGGCCGGCGCTCTCGACGGCTCTTCCGGCTTCATTCTCTCGGTGATCATGTGCAAAGCCATGAACCGCTCGTTCACCAACGTGATGTTCGGGGCTTTTGGCCAGTTGCAAGTCTCCGCTGCCGGCAAGCAAGAGGAACGGACGGTGCGCAGCGCAACGCCTGAAGAGGCGGCGTCGATCCTCGCCTCGGCGAACTCCGTGGTGGTGGTTCCCGGATATGGCATGGCAGTGGCTCAGGCACAACACCGGGTGCGGGAACTGTTCGACATACTCACACGCCGCGGCGTTGACGTGAAATTCGCCATTCACCCGGTTGCCGGCCGCATGCCGGGACACATGAACGTGCTGCTGGCCGAAGCCGATATCCCCTACGACAAGCTCATCGACATGGAAAACGCCAATAGCGAAATGCCTCAAACCGATGTTGCGCTCGTCATTGGCGCAAACGATGTGACGAATCCAGCCGCAAAGACCGATCAGGGCAGCCCCATCTACGGCATGCCGATCATCGAAGTGGATAACGCACGAACGGTGATGGTGATCAAGCGGAGTCTGAATCCCGGATTTGCCGGCATCGACAATCCACTCTATTACTTGGACAAGACGTTGATGTTGTTTGGTGACGCCAAGGCTTTCGTCGGCTCCATTGTGAGAGAGTTGAGTGGCGGCGGGCACGAAGGCTGAGATCGTGCGTAAAATGGCCCGCCGTGTTTCCTGGCTGATTTTCCTCCCGCTTCTCCGCATTCCTGCGTTTCGAGCACAGGGTGTTCCTCCCTATCCCTCCGTTCCCACCAGCCTCGGCGTCAATATTCATTTCACGGCTCCTCGCCAGGGTGAGATCAAGGAAATGGCGGCGGCAGGCATTCGCTGGGTTCGCATGGACTTCCAATGGAGTGAGACGGAGCGCGCGAGAGGACGTTACGATTTTTCGGCCTATGACCGGCTGATCGCCGCCCTTCGGCCTTATCACATTCGTGCAATGTTCATCCTGGGATACGAGAACAAACTGTACGATCGCGGGCTGGCGCCTTATACGAGTGAGGGGAGACAGGCCTTTGCCCGCTGGGCCGTGGCCGCCGCGCGGCATTTCCGCGGCGAGGGCGTCGTCTGGGAGATGTGGAACGAGCCGAATTGGCAAACGTGGACGCCGAAGCGCAACGATGGTGATTATATTCTGCTGGCGCTCGCCGTGGGCGAGGCGCTACGGGAAGAGGCGGCGGGCACAACTTACATAGGCCCGGCGGGGGCCGTGGTGGATTTTCCATTCCTGGCGGAATGCTTCCGAGCCGGTCTCTTGAATTATTGGGATGGAGTCTCGGTGCATCCGTATCGTCAGCGAATTCCCGAAAGCGTCACTCCCCTTTATGCCCAACTTCGCTCGATGATCGCCCGATATGCTCCGAAAGGAAAAAAAATACCTATCCTTTCAGGTGAATGGGGATACCCGAGCATTCCTTCCTGGTGGGGCATGACGGAGCGCCTTCAGGCCGTGATGCTGGCGCGTGAGTGGCTCACAAATTTGTCGAACGGCATTCCCATTTCTATCTGGTACGACTGGCAGGACGACGGAACTGATCCGAAGGATTATCTCGTGCACTTTGGATTAGTGCGTTTCGGCTACCATCCGGGCCCGCGAGAAGTCTTTGTGCCTAAGCCGTCTTATCGGGCAGCGCGGACGTTGACGCGCCTGCTGGCCGGAACCCGATTTCAAAAGCAGATCATTGCGGGTGACTCTTCGGATTATTTGCTGTTGTTCACTGGGCATCAGCGCGCGCGAATCGTGGCGTGGACCATCGACAAAACACCTCATCTCGTGTCCATACCCAACGTGCGCGGTGTCTTCTCAGCCTGGAATGTGGAAGGAATGAGAGAACCTGCCCTGCGGGCGAGGCACGGAACGTTGAATGTGGAATTGACTGACGCGCCACAGTACTTGATCCGGCGAGAAAAAAGCGCGCGCCGGTAATCTGAGAAGTCCGCCAGTGCTCCTTCCCCGGCTGGGCCTTGAAGCGTCCCCCTCGATCCAATCGGACTCCCGGCATCAGGGCTCCAAGCGCCTTGACCGACGGCCCATTCATGGGCTCTGCCGCAACCATCAATACTGTTTGACCTTGGTGACGGTGCCGTCGTTCATCACCACAAAAAGGACGTGCGGCGGATTTCCGTAGAGCCAGTCTTCCTCTTCGGAGCCATCCGGCAAATCCTTGCGGATTTTCCGGTCGGGCACGCCTTTGGCGGAAAGGACTTCCGAGCGATCCATGCCCACAACAACTTGATGATGCTTGATCGCCCTCTTGAACACCGGCGGCACGGTAGGCGAATACAAAACGGTCGGTGATCGGCGGTGAAAATCCAGGACCTCGCTGAGGAGTTTTTTCACTTGGCCCACCGTAGGAGTCGAGTCATGGGACGGAAGAGAAACGGTGATATAAGAACCGTTATTGGGCGTCGTGCGTTGTGCGGGGACCACAGACGTGGTGATCGATCCCATGATCTGTAAATGATCGTACCAATGTCCGCCCATGTTCCCTCCCCCATTGATGGCAAGCAGCAATTTGCCGCGTTTGAATTTGATATCGGTGATCTCCACCGGCGTTCCGGGCTTCACCGATTCCCCCTTGCTTTCGAGTTCCTTCACCGCTGCCGCCTGATCGATGTTTCCGTTCGGGTCAATGTGGATGCCGCGCTTTCCCCACGGCAGCGGGATCTTGGCAACAGCCACATCGTAGTCCAAGCCGCGCACGAGGAGCAGCCGGTCGTTAGAGCTGATCTTTCCGCCGGCGACGAGGACAGCCGAACAGGAAACCACAGCTCCGCAAGCGAGCGCGCAAGCGAAAGCTCGCAAACAGCCGGAAAAACCGGAAGCGTCTCTCATGGCTACCTCTGCCAGCCGGGAGTAGCTATCTGGTGGCTCAACCACCGCTTCCCTGATTGTACCGCCAGCGCGTGTCCGAAAAAAGCGGCTCCCCAGCACTTGCTGGCTCCCTTGACCTGAATGGACCGCGGTGTATACTTGCAGTGGGAAAAAGGGCAGGAGCCATGCGCGATGCGGTCATCGTCAGCGCCGCGAGAACGGCCATCGGAAGATTCCAGGGAGCCTTGAGTGCGCTTTCGGCGGTTGATCTTGGAGCCTGCGTCACGCGTGAAGTGGTGCGGCGAGCGGGCATCGAGCCCGCGCAAGTGGATGAGATCATCCTGGGTAATGTGATCTCGGCGGGTCTTGGACAGAACCCGGCACGGCAGGCAGGGTTGAAAGGCGGGCTGGACAGCAGAGTGGCAGCCATGACCATCAACAAAGTCTGCGGCTCGGGCTTAAAAGCGGTAGCGCTCGCCGCCCAGGGCATTCAGACAGGGAATGCCGAGATCGTTGTGGCAGGTGGGATGGAATCAATGACCAACGCCCCGTTCCTGCTGCCCGAATTTCGCCAAGGCCACCGGATTGGCAACGCAGCAGCGATCGATGCAATGGTACACGACGGCCTCTGGGACGCCTTCGAAGATTTTCACATGGGCATGACGGCAGAGCTGGTGGCGGAAAAGTACAACATTTCCCGCCAGCGCCAGGACGAGTACGCGCTCGAGAGCCATCGCCGCGCGGCTCGGGCGATTCGAGAGTGCCGCTTCAAAGATCAGATTGTCCCTGTTTCCATCCCGCAGAAGAAGGGCGAACCGGCGCAGTTTGCTGTGGATGAATCGCCGCGCGCCGATACGTCGCTTGAAGCGTTAGCGAAGCTGAAGCCAGCCTTCAAGCCCGATGGAACGGTTACGGCAGGGAATGCCCCCGGCACCAACGATGGGGCTGCCGCGCTCCTGATCACTTCGGACGAGCGCGCCAAGGAGCTGAAGCTCAAACCCTTGGCGCGCATCGTGGGCCAGTCGGTGAGCGGCGTCGATCCGCGCTGGGTGATGATGGCCCCGGTCAGTGCAGTTCAGTTTCTTATGAAGAAAGTAGGCTGGAAGCTTCAGGAAGTGGACCTGGTTGAGTTGAACGAAGCGTTTGCGGTTCAAGCCGTCGCGGTGATGGCGCAACTCAGTCTGGACCCGGAGAAGACGAACGTCAACGGCGGCGCCGTAGCGCTGGGTCATCCGATCGGAGCTTCGGGAGCGAGAATTCTGGTGACGCTGCTTTACGAAATGGCGCTGAGAAAAGCCCCACGAGGTGTGGCCGCCCTTTGTCTGGGCGGAGGCAATGCCGTGGCGCTGGCCGTGGAATCGGCGGCAGATTGATTGACCGATGACCAAGTTAATTGGGGTGGTGGGCGCAGGGACGATGGGGCGAGGCATAGCCCATACGCTGCTGCGAGCCAACTACGCGGTCTCGTTAGTGGACTCATTGCCCGAGGCGCTCGGAGGCGCCCAGCAGGCCATTTCCTCCGGCCTGGCGCATGATGTCGAAAAGGGCCGTCTGAATGCGGAGACTCGCCAGCAGGCATTCGCGCGGCTGCAGATTTCCGCGGAGACGGATGCCGTCTCACAGGCAAGCTTCATCATTGAAGCGGTCACGGAACGATTTGAGGCGAAAGCTGAAGTGTTCCGCAAGCTGGAATTGTACTGTCCGTCCACGACGATATTTGCAACGAATACTTCTTCCATTTCCATCACTCGGCTGGCGGCAATCACAGGCCGGCCGGGACGCTTTCTTGGCCTGCATTTTTTCAATCCGGTTCCGGTGATGAAACTGGTGGAAGTGGTGGCGGGCGTTGAAACCCTGCCTGAAACTTTCGAAGCCGCGGCGGATTTGGCGCGGTCGGTGGGCAAGACTCCGATTCGCGTGAATGATTTTCCGGGATTCGTCTCGAATCGCCTGCTGATGCCGATGATCAACGAAGCCGCGTTCGCCGTGATGGAAGGCGTCGCGGAGGCAAACGCGGTGGATGACGTGATGAAGCTCGGCATGAACCATCCCATGGGTCCGCTGGAACTTGCTGATTTCATCGGACTCGACGTTTGCCTGGACATCATGCGAGTGCTCTACGACGGCTTCCATGACGCCAAATATCGCCCCTGCCCTCTACTCGAGAAGATGGTTTACGCCGGCCGTCTCGGACGCAAATCCGGACGCGGGTTCTTCAACTATTCTTGACACATCCTTTCGGACCTCACAATCATCATATAGGCGAAGAACGGGAGGCCGGTATGGGGGAAGTGAGGCTCATGCAGCTTGTTCAAGACCTCGAACGGCTTGGGGCGGAAATGAGTCTGCTCGGGTGTGGCAACGACCGCCTCGAGGCATCCGACTTCTTGCACAAACAACGGCAAGTGGTGGCCACGGCAGATAAGATTCAAAGAGAACTGGCGGGCGAAATTCGGTTTAACCCGACTCGCTTGATCGGAATCGCCTATCCGTTTGAGGCCGAGTTGGAATCGGTAACCGGCCTGCTGACCGGCCTTGAGGACATCAAACAAGCCGCCGTACATGCGGTCGATGAACTGCCTGCGAAGACACGTCAGTTTGCCCGGCTCGTCGAAGACCACCTCGCTGACGGAACGATGCCGTAAGCAGCCGCAACGCCAGCCCGCAAAAAATTCCAATTCAGTTACAATTTTCTCGGAGCGCCCGCCAGTACTTGATCGTAATCGAGCACGGCGCCGGTGATGAGGCTCGCGCCGACAAGGAATAGCGCGGCAGAGGCGATATCCTCAGGCGAGAGGAGGCGGCCGAAAGGCTGAGTCTTGACGGCATCCGACAGCCAGTTTTCGCCTTTCCCTTCAGTGACCGATTGCACCTGATGCTCGCCCTCTGTCAGCGTCCATCCCGGGTTGATTTGGTTCACGCGTATGCCGTCCGGCGCCAGAGCGTTTGCCAGGTTTTTGGTTAACGTCATCAGGCCGCCCTTCGAAACAGAATACGCCATCAGGTTGACCTGGCCTACATAAGCATTGACCGATCCGATGTTAATGATGCATCCTGTTCGGCGTGCCTTCATATGGCGCACAGCTTCCTGGCAGAGGATAAACGGCGCGCGGAGATTGATGGCCATGATCCTATCCCACAGCTCGACAGGGTTTTCTTCAATGGTCGACCGTTGCGTGCTGGCCGCATTATTCACCAGAATATCCAGCCGGCCCAATTCCTCTACCACCTGCCTCACGAGCCTGCGGCAAAAATCGACATCGGCAACGTCACCCAGAATTTCTAATTCTCCTGTAGCTCGCTGGTTGTTCGCGGAAGCCGTTCCTTGCGGCAGTCCGTGAATGACGACACGGGCCCCCGCCGCCGAGAACGATTTGGCGATGCCCGCGCCAATCCCCTGGGTTGAGCCTGTGATCAACGCCACCTGACCGCTGAGCCTGTTATCATTTGCCATCGTCCGTTTATCCTCGTTTATCCTCATTGAAACCGCAGCCTTGAATTATTACACTACAGATTCTCGAAATCACTCAGGAGGATGCGGAAAAAGTCTTTTGGAGAGTTGACGTAGCGCCGGCTTCCAGCCGGCAGCTCCCTCCAATTCAACGGAGGCCGGCAAGATGCCGGCGCTACCTTCGCGGTGGCGCCGAGTCTTTCCGCAGCCTGTCAGGAACATAAATTATGAATCGCCGCCGTTTCGGACGTACCCTTGCAGGCGCCGCCGGTCTTGCCGGCCTTGGAAGCCCGACCCTGCTTGCTAAGGAGCCCGCGTCCGGTCCGCGCGCGCCGTTCAAAATCTCCGTGATGCTCTGGACCGTTTTTCAACATTTGCCGTTTGAAGAGCGGCTCGAGAGAGTGGCGCAAGCCGGTTACCATAGCCTCGAGCTGGTTGGCGAGTTCAAACATTGGTCGCCAGAGGAATTTCAAAATGTAAACCGTAAAAAACGCTCCCTCGGATTGGGATTCGATGCAACGTCGGGTCTTACCCATGGCATCGCGGATCCCGGCCAGCGGCCGGCTTTTCTTGCCGAGGTCCGAGCCATGATTCCAGTCCTTGAAAAGCTCGAATGCGCCACATTGATTGCGCTGAGCGGAAACCGCGTTCCCGGCTTAAGCCGCTCGGACCAGCGCCAGAGTTGCATCGACGGCCTGAAACAGGCCGCCGAAATCATTGAAGGAAAAAATCTGCGCTTGCTGGTTGAAAACATCGACCCGGAAGAAAATCCCCGGTATTACCTTACCTCCGCGGCTGAGGGGTTTGAAATCATTCGGGCCGTCGGTCATCCACACGTGAAGTTTCTCTACGACATCTACCACGAGCAGGTAGCCGAAGGGAACTTGATCGAGAAGTTGGAGAAAAACATCGACTTCACCGGTGTCGTCCACATTGCCGACGTCCCGGGCAGGCATGAGCCCGGAACGGGAGAAATCGATTACCGAAACATCTTCAAGAAGCTCGGCCAATTGAAATATGACCGCTACGTCGCCATGGAATACTTGCCTACCTTTGACCCCGTCGAAAGTCTTCGGAACAATCGAGAGCGCGCGCTGCGCGAGGGCGCCGTATGAGTGACATCATCGCGACTCTTTGCACCGGCGGCTTTCTTCGTGAACCAATTTCACCAAATCGACAACGTGCTCGACCGGGGTTTCTGGCAGAACGCCGTGGCCGAGATTAAAAATGTGCCCGGATCTGCCCGCCGCCTGGGAGAGAATCTTGCGAACCCGCTGGCGGATGAAAGGCAGATTCGAAAATAGTGCGACGGGATCCAAATTGCCTTGCACGCCCACGTCGGGCCCAAGCCGCTTCCACGCTTCGTCCAGATCCACCCGGTAATCCAGCCCGATGATGCTTCCCCCACCGTCGCGCATGGATTCGAGCAGGAGCCCCGAGCCCGTTGCGAAGTGAATCGCGGGTACGTCCCGCGGGAGCGCGCGAAAAAAGGCGGCCATGTGCGGCTGCACGAACTCGCGATAATCGCTCGGACCAAGACACCCCACCCAGGAATCAAAAATCTGAATCGCTTGCACGCCGGCCTCAATTTGCCCGCAAACAAAAGCGGCTAAGCTGCGGACGAGATACTCCATCAAGGCGTGCCACGCGCCGGAATCCCGAAACATGAGGGTCTTGGTGTGGCGAAACGACCGGGAGGGCCCACCTTCAATCAAATAAGACGCCAGCGTGAACGGCGCGCCGGCAAATCCAATGAGCGGCTTGCTGGAGTCGAGCGCGGCGCGGCTGCGGCGAACGGCTTCAAAGACATAAGCAAGTGAGTCGCGCGGCTCAATCTCCCTGAGTTTGTCAACCTCATTGGCTGAGCGTAGAGCGGGGTGAATCCGCGGGCCGGGTGAGCGGTCGTACTCCACCGTGAATCCCATCGGCTCGGCAATAAGCAGAAGGTCGGCGAAGAGAATGGCGGCATCGGCGCCGATGCGGTCTGTAGCGCCCACGGTAATCTCGGCCACCAGATCCGGACTCTTACACAACTCCAGAAAAGGCACTTGGGCGCGAAGCGCGCGATACTCCTTCAAGTATCGGCCCGCCTGGCGCATCAGCCAGACAGGTGTTGCATCGACTGGCTCCTTGCGGCAAGCCCTCATGAAGCGCGAATTATGCCAGGGCGGAAAACTCAAGGCGAATCCTTCGTGGCCAGCAAGTCCGGCGCGATCCGGGCCGATTCATAAATGAGCATTCCCATCTTGTTTTGCTGCGGCTCAATATCAACGGTGACGCCGTGGCGCCGGATTGCAGCGCTGCACGTGGGACCGACCGACGTTACAACCGCCCGCGCCAAAGCACGCTGCAAGCTATCTTCCCCGTGGGCCTCGCGCGCCACTTGAAACACATGGTCCACCTGAACCGCACTGGTGAAAATGATCACCCGCACCTTCCCTGCCCTGATTTCATCAAGCAGGATTCGCAAAGGACCGGTATCCTCGGGCAACGCCCAGCGATAAACAGGAACTCGAAGCACTTGTGCGCCACGCGCCGCCAATTCCCCGAGAAAATCTTCATTCGCTCTTCCATACTCCTGGACAGCAATCCGGCTGCCCGCGAGCGAAAAGCCGCGCGGGTGCCCGTCAAGTGCTTGGAGAATCATAGGCCATGTAAAAGGCTGGGGAACTGTGATGGCAGAAATGTGGTAGCCATCGAGGACGCGCGCGGGTTTCGGCCCACGAGCCAGAACGAGAATCCGAGCGAGGGCGCGGGCCAGTGAATCGCGAGAATGGCGTGTTTCCAGAAGCTCCAAAAGCGTTCGCGCGCCCACTCCCGTAGTAAAGACGACCGCGTCGACTTCACCAGCCAGCAACTTCTCACCGAAATCAAGCGCTGCACCGTTCTGCTCGATCGGAACCTCGCGCAATGACGCCGCCACGCGCGGCCGGCCCCCATAGTGCTCGATCAGCGAGGCTATTTCCGGAGCATGGCGGCTTTCGAACGCGGCCACGGCGAGGCCGCCGAAGCTGGGTTTGGATTTCTCTTCGTTCATAGGCGCATTCTATCGCAGGCTCTGGCTGCGGTTCGCTTCCAGACAGTCACTTCCGCTTGAAATACGGCGCCGGCTCCGGGACTGCCTCTCCGTCCTTGCGTGGGTCCGAAGCGCCGTAATTCACGCCTGTCGCCGAGTCGTGCATCACGGCTTGCCCGCCGCCCATCGGCGCCGCGAACGGCCCGAGCACTCGAAGCGCATGTCCTTTCGCCCGCAATTCCCGCCTCACGGCTCGCGGCACGCGGTCTTCAATCATCACGTCGCAGCCGCCGAAATCCATTTTCGTGAAGCGCGGAGCTTCGAGCGCCTGCTGCAGGTTCATGCCGTAATCAGCGATGTCTGAAACAAACTGCGCGTGAGCCTGTGCCTGATTCAGGCCGCCCATGATGCCAAAGCCGATGTGGACGCCGCCTTTCTCCAGGAACGCCGGAATGATGGTATGAAACGGGCGCTTGTGAGGCACCAGCACGTCCGGGCTGTTTGGGTCGAGCGAAAATCCCGCGCCTCGGTCCTGAAGGGCGAAACCGTAGTCATCCACCACCACACCTGATCCAAACGCCTCATAAAGACTTTGAATAAGCGATACGATGTTACCATTGCGATCGACGACGGCCAGGTACATCGTATCGCTGTCCGCCCGGCCCGGCATTCCGGGCGAGGCTTGGCAGTTGGCACGATTCATGTTGATTTCGGCGGCGCGCTTCGCAGCATAACGTTGCGAGATCATTCCGGCGACGGGAATCTCAGCAAACCGCGGATCGCCAACGTAGCGGCGCAAGTCCTGGTACGCCAGCTTTTGCGCCTCGATCTTTACGTGGAAGGCGCCGGCGCTATCGAATCCAAATTCGCCCAGCGGAAAGCGCTCGATAATGTTCAGCATCTCGAGTGCCGCGATGCCTTGAGAATTGGGAGGCATCTCGTAGACGGTCCAGCCGCGATAAGTCGTGGAGATCGGCTGTACCCATTGCGGCTGAAAATCGCGCAAGTCAGCAGCCGTCATGACGCCGTCAAGGGCCGCGGAGGTCTTCAAAATAGCGGCGCCGATTGGGCCAGCATAAAAGGCGTCAGGTCCGCGCTGGGCCACCAGTGATAATGCACGAGCGTATTCCAGATTGCGAAAAATCTCGCCTACGCGTGGCGCGTGGCCGTCAATCAGGTAAACCTGCCGGGCATTCGCGTTCTTCTCCAGTTTCTCGGTGGAGCGGCTCCAATAAGCGGAGACCCACTCGGTCACAGGAAAACCGTGTTGTGCGATATAAATGGCCGGCTGGAACAACTCCGCCCACGGCAGGCGGCCGAACTTCTTGTGCAACGCCCACCACCCTCGAACCACTCCGGGCACGGTGACGCTGTAAATGCCTTCGCTGGGCATTTGCTCGAAACCCTTGCTGCGAATGAGCGCCGGCGTCAACTTTTCCGGCGCCCAGCCGCTCGAGTTCAAGCCGGAAAGCTTTCCGGTTTGAGCGTTCCAGTCCATAACGAAAAGGTCGCCGCCCATGCCGTTCATCATCGGCTCAACGACGCCAATCACGGCGTTGGCGGCAATCGCAGCGTCCGCAGCGGTGCCGCCGCGCGCCAGGATTTGCGCTCCCGCTTGCGCAGCCAACGGCTGCTCCGCCGCAACAATCCCTTCTCTCGTAATCACCATAGAACGCGCCTGGGCGCGGCCCAACACGGACGGCGCGCGGTTCGATCCCAAAGTCGATGCTGCCAGAATCATGGCACTCACTCCGAGCACACCTGCGTCTATTAGTTTCCTCATCGTGGAAGCCCGTTCTTCAACTGCCTGCTGTCTATGTCAAGGTATCACGCCGATCCCGCGGTGCGAGATCAGCCTCTCTGCATTCCTTTCGAAGCAAATGCCGCGATTCTTCTCTCGTTTCGCGGGATCAAAACGATAACGCCTCAGACGTGCTTTAGAACCATTGTGGCTCCCCTTGTCCGCGACAAGAGACGATCGGCAGGGTAATCCGTCAGATGACGACGGCTTCGTGGTATTCGCCGAAGACCGCGCGAAGAGCGTTCGATATTTCCCCGACGGTAGCGCCCACCTTGACCGAATGAAGCAGCAGCGGCATCAAATTGCGATTGCCGCGCGCCGCAGCTTCGACGGCATCGAGCGAGGCCCGCACCTGCCCCGCATCCCGCCTGGCGCGGAATTGCTGCAAATGCTCGACCTGGGCTTCCTCCATTCGCGGATCCACTCGCAATGTGGGAATTGAAGCGGCGTCACCCGAGGCGTACCGGTTCACGCCCACCACCACCCGCTCTCCGCTTTCAATTCTCGTCTGATATTCGAAGGCAGACTGCTGGATTTCGCGTTGGATGTAACCGCTCTCGATGGCATGCACCACGCCGCCCATTGATTCGATCTTTGCAAGGTACGCTTCCGCAGCCTGCTCGATCTCATCAGTCATCTTCTCGACGGCATATGAGCCTCCGAGTGGATCGACGGTGTTGGTCACTCCGCTCTCATTGGCCAGAATCTGCTGGGTTCGCAAAGCGATGAGCGCGGAACTTTCTGTCGGCAAGGCGAGAGCCTCGTCGCGAGCACAGGTGTGCAGGGACTGTGTGCCTCCCAGCACGGCCGCCAGCGCCTGCAGCGTGACGCGGACGATGTTCACATCCGGCTGTTGCGCGGAAAGGGTGCTGCCCGCGGTTTGCGTGTGAAAGCGAAACATCCAGGAGCGCGGATTTTGCGCCTTGAACTTTTCACGCGCGATTCGCGCCCACAAGCGGCGCGCCGCGCGGAACTTGCAGACTTCTTCCAGGAGATTGTTATGCGCGCTAAGAAAAAATGAGATGCGCGGCGCGACCTCATCCACCGCCAGACCCCGCGCGCGCGCGGAGGCAAGGTATGCCACGGCGTTGGCAAGCGTGAAGGCAACTTCCTGAACCGCGGTCGAGCCTGCTTCGCGGATGTGATAGCCGCTCACGGAAATCGTATTCCAACGCGGCACACAGTCACGGCAAAACTCAAACACATCCGTCACCAGCCTTAACGCGGAGCCCGGCGGATAGATGTACGTCCCCCGAGCGATGTATTCCTTGAGAATGTCGTTCTGGACGGTGCCTGAAACCTGGCTGGGCGCAACGCCCTGCTTTTCCGCGACAGCGAGGTACAAGGAGAGAAGAATAGCCGCCGTCGCGTTGATGGTCATCGAAGTTGATACGCAGTTGAGGGGAATGCCGGCGAACAGCGTCTCCATGTCCTCGATGGAATCGATGGCGACGCCAACGCGTCCCACCTCTCCGCGAGCCAGCGCGTGGTCTGAATCAAGGCCAATTTGCGTGGGTAAATCGAACGCGACAGACAGGCCAGTTGTGCCACGATCGAGCAGATAGCGGAAACGCGCGTTAGATTCCGCCGCCGTTCCATATCCCGCGTACTGGCGCATGGTCCAGAGGCGGCTGCGATATAAGGTGGGATGAATGCCGCGCGTGTACGGGTATTGGCCCGGGAAACCGATCCGCGTCTCCCAATCGCTAGGCATGGTGTAGGCGATCAACCGCCGGCTCGAGAGGCTCAGGATGTCAAGAATGTCTGCAGCTCCTGCTGAACGTCCGCCGGAGCCATCGATTCGCCCGCGTTCAGGCGCTGCAAGACCTCATCGATCGCCTTCTTGGCCTCATCTTTGCGGAATCCGCGGATGAAGCCGTCGAAGAAATGGTCTCCTGCCATGGCGCGATTGATCTCGTATTCGCGATTGTGATCCTGCAGTTCGGTGAAATACACCACCTTGTACCGCCCCTGGTAGGTGCTTTCCCGATAAATCTCAAACATGACCTTTTCGGATTCAAGTGCCACAAGCCAGCTCCCGGATTGCCACATCACTGAATATCAGACGGATTCCGAGCGTGTCAACCAGAGTTTGCGTTTGGCGGTGAGAGAGCAATTCACAATTCGCAGTGGGTCATTCATAATGCATCAAGTTGAGGTGACCTATGAATGCCTGGCTTGCACTTGCCGTTGGCGCGATCGCTGGCGCCATCATCGCGTGGCTTCTGTCGAAAGCCCGCGCCCAGAGCCGGTTTGCCGCGTATCGCGTGGAGGCAGAAGGAAAGTTCCAGAGCGCGCAGGGCAGCATCTCGGAGCTGCGAGCGCAGCTCAAGGATTTACACGCCGTGCGGGAAAAGTTGAGCGCGGAGGAGCTTGCGCGAGCTGTGGCGGAAACGCGCCTGGCGGAAACGCAAACCAACCTGGAAGCGCAACGGCGGCTGCTGGACGAGGCGCGAGCGAAGCTTGCGGATACCTTTCGGGCTCTCTCCGCCGATTCACTCAAAAGCAGCAGCCAGGATTTTATGACGCTGGCCAAGAGCGCCTTCGAAACCATGCAGGCCCAGGCGCAAGGGGATTTGGAAGCGAGGCAGAAGGAAATCCACGCGCTCGTGGCGCCGCTCAAAGAATCGCTCGATCGCTACGAACGGGAAATTCAGGAAATGGAGCGCGTGCGACAGGATGCTTACGGCGGCCTGAAGGAGCAACTTCGCAATCTATCGAGCGTCAACCAGCAGCTCCAGAAAGAAGCGGGCACGCTCGCCAGTGCGCTGAAGGGCGGGCCGCAGGTGCGCGGGCGCTGGGGCGAAATGACGCTGCGCCGTGCTGCGGAAATAGCGGGCATGTCCGAGCATTGCGATTTTGTGGAGCAGGAGACACTGGCCAGCGAAGCGGGCCGCTTTCGGCCGGATATGATCGTCAATCTGCCGGGAGGGCGGCGCATTGCCGTGGATGCCAAGGCGCCGCTGCAAGCCTTTCTGGATGCGGCGTCGGCTGAGAACGAGGAGGATCGCCGCAATCTGCTGGCGCGGCACAGCCAGCTCGTGCGCGACCACATGTTGAAGCTCGCAGCCAAGTCTTACTGGGAACAATTCGATCAGGCGCCGGAAATCGTGGTACTGTTTCTTCCCGGCGAATCATTCTTTAGCGCTGCGCTCGAGCAGGACCGGTCGTTGATTGAAGACGGCATCGAAAAACGCGTCATCCTGGCGACGCCGACCACGCTGATCGCGTTGCTTCGAGCTGTTGCCTATGGTTGGCGGCAGGAGCGAATTGCGCAAAACGCGCAGGAAATCAGCGAGCTGGGACGCCAGCTTTACGACCGGCTCAAGACCTTCACGGGGCATTTTGTGGGCGTAGGCGTGGCGCTTTCGCGCGCGGTCAGCGCGTACAACAGCGCCACCGGTTCGCTCGAAAGCCGCGTGCTCGCCCAGGCTCGCCGGTTCAAAGAGCTGGGAGCGGCGACCGGAGAGGATATTGTGGAAGCGAGCCCAATTGAAGCGGCTCCGCGAGAACTTGTTGCTCCCGCAGGGAGCGAGGAAAAGTGAACGGGAAATAAAGAGGTGGTCAGTGGCGAGTCAGCGGCCCACACCCGCTGCTCTGTTGCTATTCGCCGCTTGCGGCTCTCTGGCGGCTGGCTTTTCTCAGCAACGGACGATTTTGTCACGATGCTCGCGGACGTTGCGGGTGGCGTTTCTTGTGTCGATCAAAAGGCGGGAATGGCAGGCAATGAATTGGTAATCGAAGTTTGAATGGTCCGTGGCAACGATCGCGGCGTCATAGCTCGCTAGCGCCTCCGCCGTCAGCTCGATGGATGTCATTTCGCTGAAGTCGTAGTGACGCATCGGATGAAGCTGAGGGAAATACGGATCGTGGTAATCTACGCGGGCGCCGCGCGCCTGGAGCAGTTTCATGATGCGCAAAGAAGGCGACTCGCGCAAGTCGTCAATGTCCTTTTTATAGGCGATGCCGAGAACCAGAACGCGCGCGTCCATCAACGATTGCTTCCTCCGGCCTAGAGCATCGGCCAACGAAAGAACCACGTGCTCCGGCATGGCGGAATTGATTTCGCCGGCCAACTCGATGAAGCGCGTGGGAAAATCGTACTCGCGCGCCTTCCAGGTGAGATAAAACGGGTCAATGGGAATGCAATGCCCGCCGAGGCCGGGGCCCGGATAGAAGGCGGTATAGCCAAACGGCTTCGTTTTGGCAGCCTCGATCACTTCCCAAACGTCAATTCCCATGCGCAGGCACAAGAGCTTCAACTCATTGACGAGCGCGATATTGACCGAGCGATAGGTATTTTCCAGGATTTTGGTCATCTCGGCGGCTCGTGAAGAACTCAGGACGACCGTGCGGTCGAAAACCTGGCCGTAAAGAGCTTGTGTCGCTTGCGCGCTTGGGCCGTTAATCCCGCCAATCACTTTGGGAATCTGATGGGTTTGGAAGTCACGATTTCCGGGATCTTCCCGCTCCGGAGAAAAGGCCAAATAAAAATCAATGCCGCTTGCCGGCGCGCACGCAACTTTCTGGTTGTCCACTGTGTAAGGCCGGATTGGCGAATGCAGGCCGGAGCGCTCCAGAATGGAGAGTACCAACTCGTCTGTGGTTCCGGGATAAGTTGTGCTTTCGAGCACCACCAACTGACCGGCCCGCAGGCGCGGCTGGATGGTTTCCGCGGTGTTCTCGACGTAGGATAAATCCGGCTCGCGGTGGTGGTCGAGCGGTGTGGGAACGCAGATAATGATGGCATCCATTTGCCGCAGAACCTCAAAGTCACACGTTGCGTGAAAACGGTTCTGCTCCCTTTGTGCGGCAATGGCTGCCGCCGGGATGTGCTTGATGTAAGTCTCGCCCGCATCGATCTTTTCCACTTTCAGCGGATCAGTGTCAAAGCCGGTTGTCTGGAAGCCCTTGCGCGCAAACAGCAGCGCCAGCGGCAGGCCAACATAACCCAGGCCGATCACACCCACCTGCACGTCCTTCTTTGAGAATCGTTCCACAACGGCGAGGGCGCTTGCGGGAGCTGAAGTTGAGCTGTTCTTTTCCACGTGTGCTCCTAAAAAGCTATCAGAAATCAGCGACCAGCGATCAGCAAACGTCGCTAGGCCTAGTGACCGCCGGTCAGAAATGCCAAGCCACTTCGCTTTTGCGGCTGTTTGGCGCGCCGTGGCTCGGCAACGCTTTTGCGTTCTGAGGCATGCTTCATCGCGCCCGCACCCTCACGAGAGGCGGGCGACGATCGCGCCAGATGTGAGTTGCCGCGCTGCAGCAAATCCTGCTGACCGCTGAGGTCTGATGGCTGACGGCTTTCTGATCATACGTTAGAACATCGCGCCTTGACAATGAGGTAAGCCTCGTTTAGCCTTTATAAGTTGGGTAAATTACGGATAACACAGGAAATTTCTACGCGAGAACGGCCGGCTGACCAGTTGGCCATACTAACACTTCAGGATGGAATGAGACTTGCATGAATAGATATTGGAAAAGTCTATGGTCGGTAGCAGGCCCTGTCGTCTGTCTTTTCATTCTGAGCGGGTTTGTGCTGGCGCAGGTGGTGGATAATCCGTATCAGCAAGACGAGAGCGCGGCGCAAAGCACGGAGGATGCCGGCGCCAGCGCGCAGCCGACGCAGCCGAACTCCCAGGCTGGTGCGAATCAAGTGGTCAACGGCGGCGGCATGATGGGTCCGGACTACCTCCTCGGGCCGGAAGACGTGCTCACCATCACGGTGCTCGATCTGCCACAAATGACGCAGACGGTGCGCGTGGAAAACGACGGCAGCGTCACCGTGAAGCTACTGGGGCGCGTGCCGGCGGCTGGGCTGACAACCGTCGAGTTGAAAAAAGAGCTCGAGCAGGATTGGGGCCGGCAGTTTCTTGAAGATCCCGTGGTGAGTATTTTTGTCAAGCAATATCATTCGAGTCCTGTTTCCGTTGTGGGCGCCGTAGCGAAGCCGGGCGTTTATCAATTGCCCGGGCCGCGGACTCTTATCCAGGTGATTGCGATGGCAGGCGGCGTGAATTTGCCGGGAAAATCAGGCTCGGAAATGTCGGGTGGCGCGCCTGCAGGCCGCTGGGCTTTCGTCACGCGAAGAGACGGCTTTGGGCACGTAACGCCGATCCCTGGACTGCAGCAGACTGCGCCCGACCAGGTGAAGGTTGATCTGGGCAAGCTGATGTACTCACAGGATGCCGCGCTGGATATTCCCGTTAAGCCTTTCGATACGATTACAATCAGCAAAGCCGGCATCGTGTATGTGGTCGGAGATGTGCAAAAATCCGGTGGTTTCACCCTGGAGAATGTCGATAGTCTGACTGCTTTACAGGCGTTGTCGCTCGCGCAGGGATGCGCCCAAAATTGCAATATGAAAAGCGACATCATCATTCATTCCCTACCCAACGGAGCGCGCCAGATGACGCACATCAACCTTGGAAAGATCATGAAGGGCAAGGCAAAAGATCCGATACTCTCGGCGGACGACATGCTCGTTGTGCCGGGCAGCTTCGGGAAGGGACTTCTCGGGTATGGCTGGGGCACAGGGTTGGCAACGCTGAGCGGATTGATCATTTGGCGCGGCCTGTGAAAAACAGAGGCAAAAGGCAATAGGCTACAGGCAATAAACTCCCACGGCGTGGCCCACGTGGAATCGAGAACCCGGTCGGTGAGACGTAAATGGGGCGCCCAGTCAGGGCTTGGAACTCGGTGAAGAAGGCACGACGACCCTGGGCGATGCCCATGGCTGGGTAGGAACGGGTTTCAAACCCGCCCCTACTAAGTGCTGATTTCTGACGGCTGATAACTCTTCAAGGACTCTCAATGGATGAAATCGAAAGACGTCGGCCGGCATTTCCCGCCGAGCCTCCGCAGGCATTTGATGGCCTGCCTGCCGAGCAGCAGCCAATTGTAGACGTTAGCTCCGAGGAAACTCCGCACCTCCTCGATTATTGGGCCATCATTGTCAAGCGGCGCTGGGTGGTGATCTCTGTTTTAGTGGTCGTCTTTGCCACGGTTGCGATTGCAACATTCAAAGAGCGCCCGCTTTATCAGGGCGAAGTGTTGCTTGAGATCGATCCCAGGGCTCCGGACGTCGTGAACTTCAAAGAAGTTGTCAACGTCAGTCCGGTGGACGTAGACGCCTATCTTGAAACGCAATACCGCATCCTGAAAAGCCGGTCTCTGGCGCAAGCTGTGGTGAATGATCTGCAATTGTACCGCTCACCGGAATTCTATTGCGGCTACAGCCTGTTCCGTCTCTTCAAACACTGTCCAAGGGTTTTGCCGTCGCCCTCCGATCCGAACCCGGACACGAGCGCGGCTTATGACGTGAATGCTGTCGCCAACGTCCAAAACCTCATTGATGTCAGCCCGGTCCGACGAAGCAATCTCGTTGAGGTCTCATTCGAATCCTACAGCCCGCAGACCGCATATCAGGTTGCCAATAAAGTTGCGAACGAATACATGAACCAGAATTTTGACATTAAGTGGCAGGAAACGACGTCGGCGGCAGAATGGCTACAAAAACGGTTGGTCGGGCTGCAACAGAAATTGGCGGATTCCCAGCGGGCCCTCCAGGCTTACGCGCAATCCCACGGTATTCTTTACGTCGACACCAAGGAGACCTTCGCCAGCGCGGAGATGCAGCACCTGATGGATGAATACTCGCAGGCGCAGGCAGACATGTTCGTCAAGCAAGGGCTTTACAGCCTTGTGAAAAAAGGGAAGGTGCAGGACCTACCGGGAGTGCTGAACAACGCGCTCATCCAAAACCTGGAAGAAAAACTGGCGACTGAGCAGAGTGACTATGCCATGATGCTCACGCGAGTGAAGCCGGCCTTTCCTGAGATGCGCGAAGCGAGGAATCAAATTGATGCTCTCAACACAATGATCGACGAGCAAAAGGAACACATCATTCAAAACATTGTACAGGAATATAAATCCGCGAAACACCGCGAGGACCTGCTCGCCAAGGCGATCGACAAAGAAAAGCAAGCCATGAACGACCTGGCGAGGAAGTCGGTGAATTACGATATCCTCAAGCGACAGGTCGATTCCAACCAGCAGCTCTACCAGGGAATTCTGCAGCGCATGAAGGAAGCGCAGGTTTCAGCCGGCTTGAACGCCAGCAACATCCGCATTGTAGATCCCGCTGTTATCCCCGAGGCTCCCGTCAAGCCGCGCGTTTATCTGAACCTCGCCGGCGGCCTCTTCCTAGGGCTTTGCCTAGGGACCGGACTCGCTTTCTTCCAGGAATATCTTGATAAGACCATGAAGACGGCTGACGATGTGGAGCGGCTCGTGCGCTTGCCTTCGCTGGGCATTCTTCCCCGGTTTGCTTTGAACGGGCATCATCATGAGGAGTTGGAAGAAGGCGAAGACGGCCAGCCCGCCGGCTTGGTCCCGGTTCATGCGAATGGCAACGGCCACCTTGCACCCGCCATTCAAACCACGGCGGAGGTGACGGAGGCGTTTCGATCGTTGCGGACATCGATACTGCTCTCGGCGAGCCCCGTTCCCAAGCTTTTGCTCATTACCAGCGCGCTGCCGAGCGAAGGCAAAACGTCGACGGCGGTAAATCTCGGTGCAGCATTGGCCGCTTTGAACGCCAAAGTTGTGCTGGTGGATTGTGACATGCGGCGCCCTGCTTGCCACCGCTCTGCAGGCGTTGAGAACAAGCCAGGCTTCGTGCAGTGCTTGACTGGAAGAGTCGATTTATCGCAGGCGATTTTGCCGGTTCCGGGCGTGCCGTCGCTCAGCGTGATTCCCTGCGGCCCCATTCCTCCCAACCCCGCGGAGATTCTTTCTTCGCGGATGACGGCAGAATTACTGCTGCGCCTGAAACACGATTTCGAGTTCGTGCTCGTCGATTCCCCGCCTATTCTGAGCGTGGCCGATAGCCGCATCCTCGCGACGCTTACGGACGCCACCGTTCTCGTCACTCGCGCGCATTCCACACCGTTTGACGTGGTCCGCCGCGCCCGTTCCCTTCTCTATAGCGCCAACGCCCGCATCCTCGGCATTGCGCTCAACGACGTCGACCTTGGCCACTATGGCTACGGCTATCAGGGCGGGAACTACGGTTATGGCTACGGCGCCTACGGTTATGGCCAGCGGAACGGCGGCGAGAGCGGCGCTTCGGCCGGCAAGGAACTGTAGCCTTAAACGGACGGTGGTTAGGCCACAGGCAACAGGCTATAGACAACGTCAGTGATGCTCGGCGCTGTGCTAGGGCATCCCTTCGGGTATTCTTCAGCATGTCATTCTGAGCGGAGCGAAGAATCTCGGTGTCTCGTTTCAGGACAATACAGAGATGCCTCGCTTCACTCAGCATGACCGGTTGCTTTTTTCATCGGCAGTTTGGGTTGTGCCCGATCGGGCGGAAGCTAGCCACGGATTTGTGTGAGTTGTGACTCACAAAGCGGTAGCTTTGCATTTTTCCAATTTGCAGCGCCGCCCTCCGTGGCCTCTGTGGTCAACCCGAGTATCCAGCTTGTGCTTTCCCGTTTTCGCCCGCTGCCTCTCGTCTGTTGCCTATCGCCTGTGGCTTGGTCTCTCGTCTCTGGTCTCTTGTCTCTGGTCTCTGACGCCTAATCTCTGACCACTGTTTTCTTGTTGCCTGTGGCTTGGTCTCTTGTCTCTTGTCTCTTGTCTCTCGTCTCTTGTTTCTTGTTTCTGTTCTCTGACGTCTGATTTCTAATCTCTGATTTCTCATCACTTCCCTCATGCGCCTTGCCGTCATCGGAGCCGGATACGTTGGCCTCACGAGTGCGGCCTGCCTCGCGGAAATCGGCCATGAAGTGCTGTGCGCGGAGAGCAACGCTGAGAAGTTGGCGACGCTCGAACGCGGCGGCGTTCCATTCTTCGAGCCGCATCTCGCGCCGCTGATTGAGAAAAACCGGCAATCGGGCCGAGTGCAGTTCTGCGAGACCCCACACGCCATCCAGGAATCCCAGGCCATCTTCATCTGCGTCGGCACACCACCGCTTGAAAACGGTGAGGCTGATCTTTCCGCCATCGAAGCTCTGGCGCGTGCCATCGCCACCCAGGCGCAAAGTTACCGGCTGGTGATCGAAAAGAGCACAGTACCCGTCCAGACCGGCCGTCAGCTCGAGCGGCACTTAAGCCTCTATGGCCGCAACGGGCTCTCCTACGACGTCGCGTCAAACCCCGAATTCCTGCGCGAAGGAAGTGCCATTGAGGATTTCTTCCATCCCGACCGCATCGTTGCCGGCGTCGCAAGCGAAAGAGCCGCAAAGCAGATTGAAGAGATTTATCGTCCCATTGTCGAAGACCAGTTCACCTGCCCGGTCCATCAACCCTGTGAAAATCGGAAGAGGCCGCGCCTGCTGCTTACAGACGTGAACAGCGCGGAAATCATCAAGCACGCCTCGAATTCGTTCCTGGCAATGAAAATTTCGTTCATCAACGCTATTGCGGATCTTTGCGAGGCTGCAGGCGCGGATATCGACCGCGTCGCAGAAGGAATCGGCCTGGATCGTCGCATCGGCCCTCAGTTTCTAAAGCCCGGTATCGGCTTTGGAGGATTTTGCTTTCCCAAAGACCTTCAGGCCTTTGTGCGCATTGCGGAAAAATTCGGCGTGGACTTCTCGCTTTTGCGCGAAGCCGAAAAAATCAACCTGAGCCGGCCCAGCCGGTTTGTTGAGGCGGTGAAGCAAGAGCTTTGGGTTTTGCGAGGCAAGAAGATCGGCGTCTGGGGATTAGCGTTCAAGCCAGAGACGGATGATGTTCGCTTCGCCCCGGCGCTCGAAATCATTCGTCGCCTGCTTGCCGAAGGCGCTGAAGTTTCCGCCTACGATCCGCAAGCCATGGCAAAGGCGCGAGCCGTCTTGCCTGGCGTTCGATACTGCGACGATGCTTACGATGCAGTTCGCGGGACGGACGCTCTGCTCGTGCTGACGGAATGGGAGGAATTCCGCGATGCGGATTTGGATCGAGTGCGATCCCTCATGGAGCGCCCGCTGCTGGTAGATGGCCGAAACATGTTCAAGCGCGGAGAAGTGGTCCGGCACGGTTTCGATTATGTTGGCGTCGGCCAGAGCACTCATTCTTCCGCTCCGGCTCCCGTTCGGCCATAGCAGATTGCCGAGAGAGTCCCTGGGAAGCTGCAAGAAAAATCGAATGGAAGGAAGAAGCCTCACGCGAAGACGCAAAGTCGCTAAGCTCCGCAGAGAAATCAATGGTGTCTCGCTTTGCGCTTCCTTGCCCGTTGGCGTCCCTGCGAGAGTCCGAGCTGATGTCTTCATTGGAGTGCGCATCGCGCCGCAGTTCTCCGTGCCCTCTGTGATTAATCTCGAGCTCTCGCGGTGTCTTGAATCTGCCTTCTCCGTGCTCTCTGTGCCCTCTGTGGTTAATCTCGAACTCTCCCGGCGCCGTGAATCTGCCTTCTCCGTGATCTCTGTGTCCTCCGTGGTAAAATCCTCTTATGCCGTTAGACTTTGAAGCCTGGAAGGAATTCATGGCGGAGCAGCAAGCCCAATTCTGGGCTGACCTCCGCGCTATCGAGTCCACGCAAGCCGAAACTGCCAGGCTCCTTGAGAAAGATCGACAACACGTTGCCGAGAATCGCCAGCGCATCGCTCAGCTAGTTGATGTGTGCATGTCCCTGGCGCGCCATGGGGAAGAGACGGACCGGCGCATTCACGAGCTCAGAGAATCCCATCTTGACATGGACCAGCGTCTCAGTGCGCTCATCCACATCGTCGACAGCCTCGTCAAGCGCAACGGTGGCCCCAACTAGTCCGGTACTCCTCTTTGCGCCCTCCGTGGTAAATCTTGAGCTCTCGCAGTCCCGTGAATCCGCTTTCTCCGTGCTCTCTGTGCCCTCCGTGGTTAGGCTTGAGCTGTCCCGGCACCGTGAATCTGCTTTCTCTGTGCTCTCTGTGCGCTCTGTGGTCAATCTTGAGCTCTTGCAGTGCCGTGAATCTGCTCTCTCCGTGATCTCTGTGCCCTCCGCGGTTAATCTTGGGCTCTTGCAGTGCCTTGAATCTGCTTTCTCTGTGATCTCTGTGCCCTCTGTGGTTAAGCTCTCTTTTCCCGGAATTCTGAGTTTGCGATCTTGGCTTCGCGGGTGCCCACTCCTCGCCAGCCACTAAACACCGTCTTCATCATGCGCATTGTTATCACCGGAGGAGCAGGTTTTCTCGGCAGTCATCTTTGCGAAAAGCTGCTGGGTCGCGGCCATTCTGTCCTCTGCATTGACAACCTTTCCACCGGCAGCCGTGAGAACATCCAGCATCTCGAAGCCAA
>JASHON010000011.1 GCA_030041095.1 Terriglobia bacterium | reverse complement strand
CTGGAAAAATGCCGCCGGGACGGTCGCGCTCGTGCGCCACGCTCAAACGCGAGATTCAGTAGCTTTCCGGCTCCTCTTCGGCCCCACTCGGACGCGTTTCCCGTAGACCTTTTCTCTTCTGGATGGTCTATAATTACCCTTCTGCGCGAGAGAGGGGATAGCCTCGCAGTGCCATTCAACGACTTTCCCGAACTCTTTTCCCAAGCCACCGGCAACCACCCCTACCCATATCAACGCCGCCTCGCGAACGAGCCCGTCGAGAGCCGCTTGATCCACGTGCCCACAGGCTGCGGCAAGACAGCGGCAGTGATCCTGGCGTGGTTGTGGCGACGCAGGTTTCACCCTGATCCGTCCGTGCGCAGCTCGACGCCACGCCGCTTGGTCTATTGCCTGCCCACGCGAGTGCTGGTGGGATACAGACACCGAAACAAAGGCGCAAAATGAGGGAAGCGTCTGACGTGGAAGAACTCAGTCAGTTTCGAGAGACTTTCAGGGCGCTGACAGGCGATCGACCCTTTCCCTGGCAGGAGGATTTGTACGCGGAATGGTTTTCTCAGGGGAAATTTCCGTCCTCATGCAATCTACCAACAGGCCTTGGGAAGACGTCGGTCGTCGCGATCTGGCTAATCGCCCTTGCGAATCATCCTGAGAAACTGCCACGGCGGCTGGTCTACCTTGTTAACCGCCGGACGGTCGTGGATCAAACGACGAACGAAGTAGAGAAGCTGCGGGCTAATCTTCCGGCTGCCGGCTTGATCCAACCTCTCACCCGGTTATGCGCTCTCCGCCTCAAGGACGACGATGCGCCGCTCGCCGTCAGCACCCTCCGCGGCCAGTTTGCGGACAACCGCGAATGGTCTGCGGACCCGACACGCCCAGCAGCGATCGTCGGCACCGTCGATATGATTGGCAGCCGGTTGCTCTTTAGCGGCTACGGCGTTGGATTCAAGCTCAAGCCGTTGCATGCCGGGTTCCTCGGCCAGGATACCCTGCTCGTTCACGACGAAGCCCACCTAGAGTCGGCGTTTCAGAAACTGCTACTGTCCATCGGGAACGAGCAGGCTCGCTGCCGCGAGTTCCGTCCCTTCCGAGTGATGGCGCTGACAGCCACCTCACGGGAACACGAGGAGCCGTTTGAGCTCACCGAAGAGGAAAAGAAGCCGCGAGATGTCCCCAATCCACCAACGGAACCGGTGCACACCGTCTGGCGAAGGCTGACTGCGAAGAAGGGCATCAGATTCCACGCGGCCCAAAAGGATACGGAAAAGGTGGCCGACCGAATCGGCGAGCTCGCCAAGCAACGCTCGGCATCGCATCCCGGAAGCGCGGTCCTAGTGTTTGTGAATTCGCTCGAAGATCACGCGATTATCTGCAAGGCCCTCAGGCGTGAACAGGTTCGGGTGCTGACGGGCACGCTTCGAGGGTTGGAACGGGACCGGATGGTCGACCCCCGCAAAGAAACGGGCTGTCCCATCTTTGCCCGATTCCTGAAGCCACCTGGGCCCGACTCCGACGAAAGCGAACGGTGGAAAATCACGCCGGCAACAGGCACCGTGTATCTCGTTTGTACCTCGGCCGGGGAAGTGGGCATCGACCTTTCCGCTGATCACATGATTTGCGACCTCACCACGTTCGAACGGATAGCACAGAGGTTGGGACGCGTGAACCGCTTCGGCAACGGCAAAGCGGAGATAGACGTCGTTCACGAGGCCAGCCCTGACAAGAAGAAAGAGAATGACCCGATGGAGCGGGCACGCTGGAAGACTCTCGAGATCCTGCGGGGGCTACCGTCGTGCGATTGGACTGACGACCGGCAGGACGCCTCGCCGCTCGCCCTCCAGCATTTGAACCTGAATGAAGAGGAGCGCAGAGCAGCCTTCACTCCTGATCCCGTGGTCCTGCCCACCTCCGACATTCTCTTCGATTCATGGGCACTGACAACTATTCGGGGCAAGCTGCCCGGCCGGCCGCCAGTCGAGCCGTATTTGCACGGGATCGAAGACGAAAGGCGGGCGGAAACTGCGGTCGCGTGGCGAGGCGAAGTCTGGGAGCTCAGGAAGACTTTTGAAGACGTGCGGCAACTAGAGAAGTGCGCCGCCGATCTTCTTGAGGACTATCCTCTGAAGCCGCATGAGTTACTCCGCGAATCCACCTTCCGCAAGAACAGTGGCGTCCGTGATGCGCTAGCTAAGCTGGCCGAGGGCAAAGAGGACCTGCCAGTGTGGGTTCAGGAGCCTGACGACACCGTTCGAGTGACTACGCTCGGTAATCTGCCTGGCCTCTCGCTGGTAAGCCGAACCGTGCTCTTACCGCCTGAAGCTGGCGGGCTCAAAATTGACGGGGGACGCTCGTCAGGCCTCCTGGACGGAAATGAGGGGTTCCAGAAGGAGTACCGGGACCTATACGACGTTGCCGACGAGTTGTGGGACGAGAACGGCAACCGCCGCCGAATTCGCGTCTGGGACGGCGATCCGGGATTTGATCAAAAAACCAACGGCCTGCGCCTGATCCGCACTATTGATACAGACCCTCACGCGGAGGAAGAAGAAGGGGAGCCCAGCGACACCGGCCACCGTTATTGGCGCTGGTACGAGCTGCCGAAAACCGGCGACACCGACGGCTCCAAAGCCGCGCAAAAAGCAGTGACGTGGCAGGTTCACACGGACGACGTTCTCGAAAACGCGACGCAGATCGTTCGGAGGTTGCGACTCTGCGAAGAGCTTCAGAACGCAATCACTCTCGCAGCGCGTTTCCACGACCTCGGCAAGAAAAGGGAGCGTTTCCAGCGAATCCTGGGTAACATGAATGCCGCCGTCGTGCTGGCGAAGTCGGGGAAGAGAACGCAGGCCCTGGGCCTGCAAGAAGACTACCGGCACGAATTTGGCTCGTTACTGGATGTCCTGGACGAACCGGAGTTTAAGAATCTGGGCGATGCGATGAAGAACCTGGTCTTGCACCTTATCGCTGCACACCACGGGCGCGGCCGGCCACACTTCCCCGTCGGAGAGGCGTTTGACCCGGAGCCCAATGGCAAAGATCCCTTCACGACCGCCGCCGAGGTGCCGAGACGCTTTGCACGGCTACAACGGAAATACGGCCGCTGGGGCTTAGCGTACCTGGAGTCATTGCTGCGCGCCGCCGATTACGCCGCCAGCGCGGCGCCGTCGGCGTACTATGAGGCTGAGCGATGAGCATCCATGTCAGCGTTGATCCAGCCAATCCTGGCCAGTTCTTCGCCTGCTGCGGGCTGCTGGAGCTTGCGGGCCGGCTGTGGGGCGGAGCCGAGGGCGCGTTCGCCGACCGCTCGTTTTCGTTGCGGCCAGCGTCTCCCGCCGAAAGGGCGCCGACGCTGAGTGATGCAATATGTGCAATTGCCAGGACTCCTCTGCGTCAGACTGACATGGAGGACGACTTTTCGTCTCCGCTGGAGCTATTAGGCCCCCTCGAATTCCGTCTTGATTGGTGGAAGGACAACCACGCAGGGGGCGACAGGCTCAAGGTTTGGGCCGGAAGCATGCGTAACGCCCGCATCGCACGCGCGATGCAGGCCGTTCTGGCGAGACCCAGCATCCAACACGAAAGGTTATTCGACTACGGGACGATCGTCTACGAAGCAAGCGAGCCAGAAAAAAAGGTCGAACCTTTTTACTTCGACGCCCGCCGAGGTTCTAACGCGCGGCCCATCGACATCGGCTTCTCGACAGACAGCGTCCAGATGACAACGGTGGCGTATCCAGCGGTGGAGTTCTTGTGTCTTGTGGGGCTACAGCGTTTTAGACCTAAGCCCTCCTCCTCGAAGCGGGTGTTTGAATATTCCACGTGGGAGCAACCGCTGCCAACCGAGATAGCGCCGCTGGCAGCGCTCGGGCTGCTCGGCCCAGCGCGTGGCCGCCGCTTCCATTTCGAGAATGCGTTTCGAACAGACCAGAGAAAGCACAAAGGTTTCACGGCAGCAGCAGAACTGTAAAGGAGCGATTATGAGCGACGATCCGACGAGTTTCGATAATTGGCTCAACGGCGAAGGACCCGCAGCGCTGGTCATCCGCGAGTACCTCATTCCCGCCGATGGTCATGATGGAGTGTTGTTCCCCGCGACATTCGCCGCCAGCCAGGACGGCACATTCAAGGGCGGCTACAATATCGATGAGTTTCCTGACGGCAAGAACGTCTGCCTCGTTGACAGCGTCGGTTCCCAGGCCAATCGCATGGAGCCGCTGTTCGCAAAAGGCAAGTACGTCGGGCTGGTGCCGCAGATCATCATTAAAGCGGGAATCAAGAGAGTCAACCTTTTAGAGGCAGGGCACCGAGCTGGCGATGCAATTGTCCGTTGCTCGGCCGCAAAGGAAGAGCTTCAGAAAGCATTCAAAGCGGTACAAGACGGCGATGTCGAACCGCTAGCCAGGATCGCGCCGACCTCTGTTGTCTTCGGGGTCTGGGACTCGCGCGACACCCAGGCTAAACTGCCTCGCCTGGTTTCTTCGACGATTCGCGCCCTTGACGTTCGCAGGTTAACTCGATCGGCGCAGTACATACCGGCAACAGAGTACGTCACGGAAGGCTTGCTGGCAGAGCCTGCTGACAAGCAGATGAAGGACGCCTATGCAGAGCGCGGCTTCGTGCACGTTCCCGCTTCTGGTTCCCACGGTGGAGTGATCGCTGGCGGCGGCATTCGGCGCGATGCTTCTCTTCACCTTGCTGCACTACGCCTCGTTGCCGCAGGGACGGACGAGCACAAAACGCTGGCCCTCCGGAGGTATATCCTCGGCCTTGCTCTGACCGCATTCACGTACCTCCCGTCCTCTTACCTTCGGCAGGGCTGCAATCTCGTGCTCGATCCCGACAGGACTCGCGAGTCCTGGGAGGTACACCGCGACGGTCAGCGCAGGGAGCTGGCCCTGAAGCACGACAACGCCTTCGCGTACGCAAAGGCCGCCGCGAGGGCGTTCGGCATCGACCCTGAGCGGACGATTAACTTCGATGCCCTTCCGGATCGCGAAGTCTCCTTCGAGACTGAACGGGCTGCGAGGGACATCGGCGGCGAGAACGGTGAGGCCAGAAAGCCTAAGCCGCCCAAGGCGCGGCAAGGTAGGAACTGAGGACGTCAATGGCTCTGTACTTCTGCCTCACGTTCCGCTTCCTCGACCCGACTTTTCACGGACGAGCCGATGGCGGTAACTGCGAGTGGCCGCCGTCTCCACTGCGCGCCTTCCAGTCACTGGTCGCGGCTGCGGCTAGGCGGCGAGGTGGCACGCTCGATCGCAACTCTCGGGAGGCACTGCAATGGCTGGAGGCCCAGCCCCCGCCGACTATTCTGGCTCCCTCCGCCGTGGAAGGGTCTGGCTTCTGCCTCTCGGTGCCGAACAATAGCATGGATATTGTTGCCAAGGCGTGGTGCAGGGGCAATTACTCCAATTCTGGAGATTCTAGCCCTGCCACTCACCGCACCATGAAGCCCGTGCGGCCGAGACTGCTGTCGGACGGCGCAGTGCGGTTCATATGGGCCCTTCCCGATTCGCCCAGTGATGAGATTCGTGGACACATACAAACCCTCTCTTGGGCAGCCCGAAGCGTCGTCGCCTTGGGCTGGGGGATCGACATGGCCGTTGGGCACAGCTCGACGCTCTCCGCAGCGGAGGTCTGGAGCTTGAAAGGGGAGCGGTGGTTACCAACGGGCGACGTAGACAACGGTGGTCTGCGTGCGCCGATCAAAGGGACGCTTGACAACTTGACCCTCCGCCACCAGGGGTTCTTGACGCGAATTCGTCCTGACGGCTTTGTCCCGCCGCCAGCGTTGTCAGCCTACCAGGCGGTTAGTTACCGCCGCGCGGCGCATTCGCCAGGGCGCCCGATCGCGGCCTTTTCGTTGCTCAGGCCGGACGCTAGTGGGTTCCGGCCTTTCGACGCGGCTCGCAGGGCGCTCACTGTTGCGGGGATGATGCGCTGCGCCGCCAAGCTCGCAGCGCAACGTTCGGGCGGCACCTGGACTGACGATAAGATCGATGCGTTCATCTTGGGCCATGGGGCCGGCTGCGGCGGGGCCCAGCACGACGGCCGGCACGTCCCGGTCGGTCCAGAACGGTTCTCCTACTTGCCCTTGCCCACCATCGAATGGCGGGGCGGACACAGAGCCCGCGTGGTTGGCAGCATCCGCCGCGTGGCGCTCTGCTGTTTCGCTCACGGCCGCAAAGAGGAGATTGCCTGGGCGCGGCGGACGCTGTCAGGCCGGGACCTCGTCGACGGGAGGACCCAGCAGCCGGCGGCTATGCTCTCGCTGATTCCGGAAAGTGACAGGGTCGTCCGGTGCTATACGGAAGCGGCAAGCGACTGGGCTACGGTCACACCGGTTGTGTTGCCAGGATATGATGACCCGGAGCACCTCAGGCGTCGGGCCCGCAACGGCAGCTTGTCGCAGGAACAGAACCGTCGGATTTTGGACCACCTTTCAAAGCGGATCGAAGGTCTTCTCCGAAAAGCGATCGTGCAAGCGGGCTTCTCACAGGAACTGGCGGATCATGCCCAAATCGACTGGCGGAAAGCCGGTTTTTGGCCCGGTACCGAGTTGGCGGAGCGCTACGGCGTGCCCGATCATCTGAGGCGCTTCCCGCGCCTTCACGTCAGGATTCAATGGCGCGACGCACACGGAGAACCAGTCGACGTTCCTGGGCCCATCTGTGTCGGCGGCGGCCGTTTTTACGGAGTCGGGCTTTTTGCGGCATGGCCGGGAGGGAAGCTCCTGCTATATGGCTGAGGTGACGATGCAGAGCGAACTACAGCCACCGAAACAACATATCGCCGACTTCTGCCGGCGCAACCACATTCGCAAGCTGTCGTTATTCGGATCGGTGTTGCGGAAGGAGTTTCGTCCAGATAGCGATATCGATGTGCTAGTGGAGTTCGAGCCCGGGCACGTGCCGGGGTTCTTCCGCCTGTTTGATCTCGAGCAGGAACTCTCTGGATTTTTCGGGGGGCGGAAAATCGATCTTCGCACCCCGGAAGACCTGAGCCGCTATTTCCGCGACGAAGTCGTCGCCCAAGCCGAGGTTCAGTATGCCCGCGAGTGACGCGGTCCGGCTCCAGCACATCATTGACGCGGCGCGCCAGGCTGTGGCCTTCGTCCGAGGGCGATCTCGCGCCGAACTCGAGGCCGACAGCATGCTAAGCCTGGCCCTGGTACGCCTCCTCGAAGTGATCGGCGAGGCGGCCCGCGGAATCTCACCGGCAGTTCGGGAAGCTCATACCGAAGTTGCATGGAGCAAGATGGCTGGGATGCGGGACCGCCTGATCCATGGCTACTTCGATATCAATCTCGATATCGTGTGGGAAACCGTAACACAGGACTTGCCGGAGCTGATCGGCCAAGTCGAGCCAATTGCCAGAGGCCTGGAGTAGCCCATGCGCAATAGCTACCTGATCTGTTACGACATCTCGGACGAAAAGCGCCTGCGCAAGGTCTTCAAGGCGATGCGAAGCTATGGCGATCACTTGCAGTTCTCCGTCTTCGAATGCCAATTGACTCCAACCGACCTCGCGCGTTGCCGTGATGCGCTTTCGGCAATCATTCATCATACTGAGGACCAGGTGCTCTTCGTGGACCTCGGTCCGGCGGAGGGACGCGGCGACCGGGTGATTACGGCGCTGGGCAAGCCCTACACTGCGATCGATGCGCCGTGTATTGTTGTGTGAGGTGAGAGAGGGACAATGGGAGCCTTATCTGTTTCGCCGCAATCCAGCCCCGCGGGCCGCGTCAGGAAGCCCGTTGAGCGTGAGCTGCCGGATTATCTCCCGGCGCGCATGGTGAACGAGTTCGTCTACTGCCCGCGCCTTTTCTTCTACGAATGGGTGGAAGGCGTCTTTCGCGAGAGCGTTGATACGGTGGAGGGGCAATTCCAACACAAGCGTGTGGACGCTCCGGGAGTACGAGGAAAAGGAGCGGAGATGGCCAAGCCCGGGGAGATCGGCGAAGAGCGGATTGAGTCGCGGTCAGTCACGCTTTCAAGCGAACCGCACAAGATCATTGCAAAGATCGATCTTTTGGAAGGCGCCGATGGTGTCGTCACCCCGGTTGATTACAAGCACGGCCGCCCCCGGCAGACGGATGCTGGCCTGGAGCTGTGGCCTGCTGACCGCGTGCAGTTGGCGGCGCAGGGCCTCGTGCTGCGTGAGAGCGGCTACCGCTGCGAGGAAGGAGTCGGGTACTACGCTCAGACCAAGCAGCGCGTGCGGGTGAAGTTCACCGACGAGCTGATGACGGAGACCGGAGCTGCCATCGCACAGGCTTGGGCGCTGGCCCGCGGCGGAGAGATGCCTCCTCCATTGGTGGATTCGCCCAAGTGCCCTCGCTGCTCGCTGGTGGGCATCTGCCTGCCCGATGAAACCAATTCTCTGCGCCTTGCCCCAGGAGCGGGGCCTGTGCTCGTCAGGGGCGCAGTTCAACTGTCTCTTTTCCCGGAGGCTTTCGAGTCCCCGCTTCCGACTCCCGAACCCAGGCTTCTGGTTGCGCCGCGTGATGATCTCCGGCCACTCTACTTGAACGCTCAGGGGCTGCGCGTCGGCAAATCCGGCGGTGTACTGCAAATGCGGGATAAGGACGATCTCAAGCAGGAAGTGCGGATCGGCGAGATTTGCCAGGTGAACCTGATGGGCAACATCCAGGTTTCGACGCAGGCGATTCAGGCGCTCTGCGAGGCCGGCAAACCCGTCTGCTACTTTTCGCAGGGAGGGTGGTTCTACGGTATCACCACCGGGCTCAACCAGAAGAACGTCTTTCTCAGACGAGCGCAATTCCGCTTGGCGGAGGAAGATTGGTTCCAGCTCGCTTTGGCCCGCAAGCTGGTGGCGGGGAAAGTCAGAAACCAGCGCACCATGCTTCAGCGCAATCACCTGGAGCCGAGCCCGCAATCCTTGCTGAGCCTGAAGCAAATGATGGAGCAAGCCGAACGCGCCGGGAGCCTCCAACAGCTCTTGGGTATCGAAGGCAACGCGGCGCGTGTGTATTTTGGAGACTTCGCGGGAATGATCAAGCTGGAGCAGGACAGCGGCCAGGATGCCTCGCCATTTCGCTTCGACTTTTCAGGACGAAATCGGCGCCCGCCGCGCGATGCCGTCAACGCTCTCCTGTCCCTTGGCTACAGCTTGCTCGCCAAGGACCTCACCATCGCCTGCTACGCGGTCGGGTTCGACCCCTATATCGGGTTTTACCATCAGCCGCGCTTCGGCCGGCCGGCGCTGGCGCTCGACCTTATGGAGCCTTTTCGCGCCCTCATTGCAGATTCGGCGGTGCTGACTGCCATCAACACCGGCATGGTCACTCCGGAGGATTTCGTGCAGGCTGGTCCGGACGTCGCGCTCACTCCCAGCGGTCGAAAAGCGTTCTTTCGCGCTTATGAGCTTAGGATGGACGCCTTGGCGACCCATCCGATCTTCGAGTATCGCGTCAGCTATCGCCGCCTGCTGGAGATTCAAGCGCGGCTCCTGGCCCGTTACCTGGAAGGCGAGATCAGTGAGTACCCTGTGTTCGTCACGCGTTAGTGCCCGCGAGCGGCTGCCTGCCCCGTATTTTCCGGTCGGCGCTCGCAAGCAGTAAACCCTTTTGGTACGGAGAATTGGTTGTGGTAAGCTCGCACAGGTTGGGTCAGTGCCCGTCGCGAGGGCCCAGCCGCTCGCAAACAGGGCGCCAGCTCTTTGAAAACTCCCAGGTTAGGTTCCGGGCTGTTTCCGCGCTCAATCAAGCGCGGCCCCATTGAAGCGCAATCGAAAACGAGGATTCTATTGTGGGCCAGGTGTTTCCGCGCTCAATCAAGCGCGGCCCCATTGAAGCATAGGAGTAGAATTGTGAGTTGCAGTGTATGCAACGTTTCCGCGCTCAATCAAGCGCGGCCCCATTGAAGCTCTAACTTCACTCCCCGCGCGGGATTCATCCACACCCGTTTCCGCGCTCAATCAAGCGCGGCCCCATTGAAGCTACGACTACCGCATGCTCAGTACCACGATGCCAAGCAGTTTCCGCGCTCAATCAAGCGCGGCCCCATTGAAGCTTGGGCGCACGAGGCTTCCAGGTATAGCGCACCGGCTGTTTCCGCGCTCAATCAAGCGCGGCCCCATTGAAGCAGTCCGAGCCCGGCTTATGTGCTACCTTTCCCATTCGTTGTTTCCGCGCTCAATCAAGCGCGGCCCCATTGAAGCGGGAAATAGCGGCTACCAGCTTGGCCGACTTCGCGGTGTTTCCGCGCTCAATCAAGCGCGGCCCCATTGAAGCGGTGCGCACACTCACGGGTATTTTGGGGAGAGCCCCGTTTCCGCGCTCAATCAAGCGCGGCCCCATTGAAGCGTCCAATTCGCCGTCAATGAGAATCCCGAGGCGGCGGTTTCCGCGCTCAATCAAGCGCGGCCCCATTGAAGCAACCGGTATTCATTGCACCACAATTCGAAGCTGCCGAGTTTCCGCGCTCAATCAAGCGCGGCCCCATTGAAGCACTGGGAGTAATCCGGCGGTGAGCATGGCCCATGGTGTTTCCGCGCTCAATCAAGCGCGGCCCCATTGAAGCTTGAGGCAGATTTTGAGCCGAGGTCGAAGGCGATGTGTTTCCGCGCTCAATCAAGCGCGGCCCCATTGAAGCTATTAGATATTCTGTTTTAAGCTATTGGGGAAACTTTGTTTCCGCGCTCAATCAAGCGCGGCCCCATTGAAGCTACGATACGCGAGATACTCTGTCGCCGCCCCCTCGCGTTTCCGCGCTCAATCAAGCGCGGCCCCATTGAAGCCCCATTCCACACGACTTGGATTGCAGGCCCATAAGGTGTTTCCGCGCTCAATCAAGCGCGGCCCCATTGAAGCTCTTGGCCGAAACGTCCTCCGTCGTAAAATCGAGCGTTTCCGCGCTCAATCAAGCGCGGCCCCATTGAAGCGACGTGTTCCTCGGCCTGATGGAATTGGTGGAGCAAGTTTCCGCGCTCAATCAAGCGCGGCCCCATTGAAGCTATGCTGGAAGGGAGTCTGAAGAAAGGAGACAGGAAGTTTCCGCGCTCAATCAAGCGCGGCCCCATTGAAGCGGTGGGACAGACCCTTCATCGGATGGGGAGTTACCCCGTTTCCGCGCTCAATCAAGCGCGGCCCCATTGAAGCCGGCAGCAGATCGCCCAGAGCTTTCGAATTCCCCTTGGCGTTTCCGCGCTCAATCAAGCGCGGCCCCATTGAAGCCGGCAGCAGATCGCCCAGAGCTTTCGAATTCCCCTTGGCGTTTCCGCGCTCAATCAAGCGCGGCCCCATTGAAGCTGTGGACCGCTGGCGCGGGAGCAATCGTCACGGCGGTGTTTCCGCGCTCAATCAAGCGCGGCCCCATTGAAGCCACAGGGGGGGGAGAGGGTGG
>JASHON010000144.1 GCA_030041095.1 Terriglobia bacterium | reverse complement strand
ATTATTACGTGAAGCTGCCGGTCAACTCTGAGATGGAGCAGCAAAAAGTTGCGGCCCAAAAGGGCCATTGGATCTGGCAAGCCGCGCCGAATACGCGGCAGTAGTGTTGCGATCCGAACGGTAAGCTCATAAACACCCGGATTGAGACCTGCAAACATCAATCTCCCAGTTCTGGTGGCTGGATTCAGGGAGCTCTGGCCGGCTGGCTGCCTGAGTTGCCCAAGGTGGATTGTTTCAACTCCACTGCTCATTGAGATTAGATTCTTACAAAAGGTGCGCGTTCGCTAAGAGTGCCTGGACTTTCGATACGAGGGTCGCGACACTCTAACCGAACCAGTGAGGGCGCTGGAGACGCAGCCTTCGGCCGAACTGGGATGCTTGAAATATCTGACGAACCCGCATTATTGTGTCAAACTCACCAAGTCGTCTATGTTCTGGGACCCCAATCTATACGACACAAAGCATTCGTTCGTCTGGGAGAGAGGCGCAGAGCTCATCGATCTCCTTGCTCCAGCAGCCGGCGAGCGCATTCTCGATCTTGGATGCGGCACGGGCCACCTCACTGCGAAAATAGCTGCCTTTGACTCGGAGACTATTGGAATTGACAGCTCGCCTGCCATGATTGCGGAGGCGAGCCGCAACTACCCCGCCTTGCACTTCGAAGTGGCTGACGCTCGCGACTTCTGGTTTGACCGCCCGTTCGATGCGATTTTTTCTAACGCCGCCCTGCATTGGATCACCGAGCCCGAGCGTGTCGTTGAATCTGTTCATGAAGCCCTGAAGCCGGGAGGACGCTTTGTGGCCGAGTTCGGAGGAAAGGGCAACGTCCAGGCGCTCGTGCAGGCGTTTTACGATTCTCTCCAGCTCCTCGGCCGCGCATCCACCGAGGTGAAGAATCCTTGGTATTTTCCCGGCATTGCGGAATACAGCTCCCTCTTGGAGAGCCACGGATTCGAGGTTGTTTTTGCCACGTTGTTCGACCGCCCGACGCCCCTGGATCAGGGACAGGAAGGGATGCGCAATTGGATCACGATGTTCGCCGGCGCTTTCTGTGCGGCCATCCCACCAGAGCGGCGAGATGCCTTCGTGCGCCGGGTGGAACAGCTCCTCCAGCCTTCGCTTTTTCGTGACGGCGGATGGTATGTTGACTACCGGCGACTCCGGATCGTAGCGCGGAAAATCTGACGGAACAAGAACTGCCGCATATGGGCAACCAAGCGAACTAACCGGAAGCTCCAACGCGAATGGCTCGCTACACTCGGCCCTCACATTGGCCGCAGTTCGTATCGCCAAGTTCGGGGCTGCGCGTCAGCGCTCGCCTGAGCGGCCAGTGCGGTTTGTTCCTCGCCGAGTTTTGCGAGCAGTTGATCGACGGCTTCCCTCATACCAGGCGTTGCATCATTCCAAAGGGGCACCTGGACTGCCCGCCAGCCGAAGAACCGCACGTCTTCCTCTTTCCACACCAGCGCTAGCACCTTATCGGCTTGGTTCATCATTGGAGTTTCGTACTCAGCTAGATTCACGCCCGCAGCCAACTGCTCCCGCGTGAACGTACCGACGGATTCTCCGTCAATGGCAAGCGAATACGACGACGCCTGAAGGCCGCCCACCTTGAGAATCTCAGTATCGAGTTGCTGATACATCTTCATGAATTTGACGATCATTAGTGCGACCGGGTTAATCGTGGCGCCTTTAAGCGGCGGCAAATGCCAGAAGATCCGCGTCGCACCGCGGCCAAAGGGATCAGGAGGAAATTGCGGCCAGTCGTCAGCGTGAAGCGTCATGATGGGATAAGGCAGGCACTGATCGGTCTGGGCCCAACTAACGATACCTGAATTTGCTGCGAGATCGCTGACGTTCGTCCTGACGGATTGTTCGACGCGGCGGTCTACTGCATTGATCTCCACTCGGGTTACAGTTGCCGGCGCTCCCCAGGCCTTCAATAGAACCTGCGCCATAGCGAGCTCGCCGCTGGCGCCCGGATGAATCCGGCCCGGAATGATTTTCCCTGCGAGCGCCGGCTCCGTCCTGATTGCCTCTTTCATCAGCTTCACCAGAGGCATATTGAAATCGACGACTAGCAAATGGTGCTCCTCACCGAGCTGCTTCACGAATTGCGAAAAGCGGATCATCGTCTGGTTATATCCGCCGGGTGTATGGGGAGGAGGCCAGGTCTCCGGGTGAAAGCTGTAACCTGAAGTCACGGTGACGTCGTCCCAGGGCGACGGCTCGATCGGCACGATTCTGACTCCTGGAAGGTGCGTCTGCAGGGACCCGACGATGGCTTCGTACCCGGTTCGGTAAGTATTGAAGATGGCTGGGGTGAGCGGCTGATACAAACCGTCGTTCATGCCGAGCATGATGGTGACGACGGTCGGCTTGAACGGGAATACGTCGCGCTCCAGACTTTCGTCTTCAGACTGCACCGCCCAGTTTCCTGTGACGCGCGCTCCGCCTACGGCCGAGTCGATGAACGACACCCTGAGATTAGGGAACCGTGTGCGGACGTAAGTTTCAACCGCTACGGGGTAGTACCGTTGCTCGGTGATACTGTCGCCGTAAAAAAGTACGCGGTCGCCATCATGAAGATAGAAGTTACCCGCCGCCCAGCTCGTTCCGGTGAAAGCCACGGCGAGTAGCCCCAACGCGAATCTCAGCTTCATGGACGCCTCCTCGAAGATTCAATGTGATCTCTGAAAGCAAAGCATTGTACCACCGCCGGCAAGGCTCTCATTGCGACATCGAGTCCGCGAGCGGCCCTGCGATACACCATAATGCAGGACCACTGTAGGCTCTGAGAATACTGATCTCAAGTTCGCTGCCTTCTCCCCTCGCAAAAATCTGATTCAAACGACGGGCACTTTCATTGAGTGTTGCTGCACCGCCAAATGCCTGATCTCCAGATGGGCGGGCGCCACCAGCAGGTTCCTTGTGCCGCCAAGAATCCGGTCGGCCTGTAGAGCCAAAAGCGAACGGTCAGTCCCCCGATCCTTGCTGTGAGCGGCTGCCAGTTCTCGCGAAGCGTATAAGGAGGACCGATGTCGGGTAGAGTTTCTTCTCCTGAAGCCACCTCCATTCCCCGCTTGTCCACGGCCTGCCACACGGCCTGATAGCGGTCCAGCGGATAAGAAGGAATCTGGTCCGGCCTGCGCCGTTCGATTGTCACGCTGAAGCCGCCGGGAGGGGCGACGGAATTGTCGCCTTCCGGCCAGGTCAGGCTGAGATTCAGCTTGGCTGGTGAGTTGTACTTCTTGAACGCATAGTAGATTGGCTGGCGCTGCCGGTTTTGGTCCACAAACCCGAAGCTGCCAAATGCGGAGCGTGGCGCCGGCACCGGCACGGTGAGCTTGGTACGGGCGAAGAACGCATGTGAGCGATACGGCTGATAGCACCAGTAGAGCACGCCCGCGATCCAAGGGTATTTGCCGAAAAGGTTCAACTCCTGTCCAATACTGGCGTCGCGGAATCGTTGCGCTTGCCTGGGTTCAGCGGTCAGAGGGCTGTAAGGAGCCGTCTCCGAGATGATGACCATCTTGTCCGAATAATCTTTGCCAATTTTTTCAATGAGGCCCGGAAGAGCGCTGATGGGTCCGTGTCCGGAGCCGTAATATTCATTCCACATCACAAAGTCCACATAGCTGGCGGCGGCGTCGCGAGGGTTCTTAATCAGCGGCAACAAATCATCCGCGTAAGTGACATAACGGCTTGGATCCAGGGACTTGATGAATTGATGCATTGTTTTAACATAGGCGACGCCCTGCGGCGTGTTGGTGGCGCTTTCGTTGCAAACGCTCCAGGCGAAAATACTCGGATGGTTCCCGTCCTGCTCGATAACTTCGTGCATCATCTGTTTTGCCAGCGCAATGACTTTCGGATCGGCAAACTGGCTCGCGCCAAAATGCCACAGCGGTATTTCAGGGATCAGCAAAATGCCGTGCCGGTCGCAAAAGTCGTAAATCCTGGGATTCTGCGGATAGTGAACGGGACGCGTCATGGTGACCTGCAGATTTTTCAGATCGTCGTAGTCGTGCAGGATGGTGCCTTCGGTTTCGGCCAGGCCTTCCCAGGGCGAGTCTTCGTGCCGATCGATCCCTGTTAAGCGAACCACCTGGCCGTTCAGATAGAGTTGACGGTTGCGAATTTCGATCGTGCGCACGCCAAAGTTGTTGGCGAGCGAGTCGAGAGATTCCCCATGCCTGCCAGAGAGCACGGCTTGCAGCCGGTACAGGTTCGGATTGTCAAAACTCCAAAGCTTGACCGAGTGCAACTGGAGTTTCACCGTAATGACGGTCGGACCCGGCGCCAAAGTCAGGGGTTGATTCGAAGAGGCTACCTCCGCACCGTCCGGGCCGCCGATGTGCAGGGTGAGCCGCACATAAGTTTTGCGGGAAGCGTAGTTTTCAATATGCACATGATCGGTCACCGTGGCGGCGTCTCCTGAAACGACGGAAAGGATTTGCTGCCACCTCAATACCTGAGGAGCGCCGATCTTCAGCCAGACATCGCGAACGATTCCGCCGTCCGGCCACCAGTCGTACCAGCGGCCAGGCTTGGGAGAGTCCCGGCCGGACCAGCCGGGAATCGTCTCCATGCTCGGCTGTGTGTTGATTTCCACGGCGAGGTAATTGACGGGTTTAAGATAAGGCGTCGCGTCGAAGAAATAGGCCGTGTAACCTCCCTCGTGGCTTCCCAGTTCCTTTCCGTTGAGCCACACTCTTGACCTGTAAAACGTCGCGCCAAAATGCAGCTCGATCCTTTCGCCGGGTTCAGGCTGCGGAAATGTGAACGTCCGGAAATACCAAGCCGTGCCTACATAGAAGTAGTACTTACGAATGGTGCTCCACGTGCCGGGCACGCGAACCATTTGGGTTCCGTCCGGCATTTTTTCAGCCCATCCTGCAGCTTTGCCCTTACCTGACGGGTCTGTCCTAAATCGCCAGAAACCGTCGAGACTGGCGCGAGGCGATGCGGATGCGGTGCATGCCGACGCCACAAGCAAGCTTCCAAAAAGGGCTACACTGCGAAGCCAGCGTTTGGTCCGATTCATATGAAAAGTACATGAATACCTTCCTCCCTTCAAAAAAAAGGCTGCAGGCATTGTTCACCATGGCACGCGGCGTGTCTCTTCATCGAACACAACGAAGACGGGCAGAGCATTCCGCGACGTTTTAACAAAGCGCAACCTACACTTAGGTTCGGGCTTTCCGAGAACAAGTGTATGCTAATTCGGCCCAGCTTGAATATGTATGCTGCCGGCCTCATCGAGGACGTTCACGCCCGCTTCGGCCAGTCGCTCGCCGGTGGAACTGGAACTATACCGCACGAACACAAGGTTCAGGGACGAGGAAAGTGATTGAGATGACTGGCAGGCCCGAATGGACTGGCACGGCGACCTGGACCGCGGCCTATATGAGCCTGGAGTTTCTACACTTCGTACGCTGTTTCCCGGGCGCTCCGGCAGCCGCTTCGTACCCCTGTATCAGTTGGTCATGTCGCTTCGCGACAGTCACGAAGCTATGAAAATGTGACGTTCCGATCTCCACGGCGCCCCAGTGACGGAATACCGTCACATTTTCAAGACAGGGTATGACTTCAGTCATGCCGACTCAGGCCCGCCGATGGCCGGGCTTTACAGGTTGCCGGAAGACTCTTCCGGGACTTGACGTAGCGCCGGCTTCCAGCCGGCAACTCCCTTCAATTCAACGCATGCCGGCAAGATGCCGGCGCACCATTCGCGGTGGCGCCAAGTTTCTCCGCAGCCTGTTTAGCCCCTGCGGCTTTTCGCTTTGCCAAGTAGCTGAAGCCGTACGGATACTCCTCATGCGGCTCGACCAGCCCCACCTTCACCGGGTTTTCCGCAGTATATCTCCGATGCCGTAGAAAACTGTGCTGGTCTCGGACCCGCACCTCGCAGTTCGACGTAAACGGAAATCTCGATTCATCACGATCAGCGGCCCAAAAGCAGCAGCACAATCAATGCAAGCAATACGTAAGCGACGTAAGCGTTCAGCCTTCCGTGATGCATCCGGGCGAGTGCGCGAGCGAACCAGGTTGCGGCCGATTCGATAGGCCGATAAAACAACCGATCGAGCACGTGTACTTCCTCCACTTGTCTTCGAATCGCGATGCGAAAGTGCTGGCCCACCATCTGGCTGCTGTCTTCAATTTCTGTGGGGTGAAAGACGGCGCTAAACGTCACCCGCACCGGACTCGAAAAGCCCGTAGCCGTATAGGTGAGCTCAGGTAGCAATTGCCGAGATCCGCCCGCCCACACGGCTTTCCGCACGGCGCTTCGTTTCCGGCCAACAAGCTTACGGGCCAGGAGAAATGCGCCCAGCACTAGAAGCAGGAGCACGACCATCATGTAGCTGGTGGACATGGCAAACACCACCGGATTTCGGGCAGCGCCCCGATGCAGGACGACCAAGCCTGGTCCCGGCAGGATGTTCTGGCCGATCTGAGCGCCGAGGTTATGAAAGTCGGAGACAAAAGCTGGTGGCAGTTGGGCGTGCTGCGGGCTCGTCGCGAAGAACGGCGGAGCAAGCGCTCCTGCGGCACTCGATCCTGCCAACCGTTGGACCGGTCCATCGAGAGCCGAGATGACATAAGTCGGAAGCACACCGAGAGCCACGCAAAGCACGGCGAGGAAGGCGGCTGCAACACGCATCGAACGGTGAATGCTCCCGCTGCGGGGCGCGCCTTCGGATCGAGACATTCCAAGGAAGCTCATTGCGTAGGCCTTTACGAAGCACGTGACGGCAAGTCCGGCAGTCAGGGCAAGTGCAGCGCCGCTGATGGCGAAAGCCACTTTCACTCCGGTGGACTTCAGACTGGCGCTCAGCAACAGTGACTGGAGCGTCAGCCACTCGCTGACGAAACCGTTCAACGGCGGGAGAGCAGCGATAGAGATGGCTCCGACGAGGAAGAAGGCGGAAATCCAGGGAATCGACTTGATCAAGCCGCCAAGCCGATCCATGTCGCAAGTTCCGGTGCTTGACTCGACGGCTCCCGCCCCAAAGAACAGCAGAGATTTATAGACCGAGTGGTTCAGCATCTGATACAAGGCAGCAATGAAAGCGATCCCTGCGAGCACCGGAACATGGGAAGCCCGGAAGATGAAGCCAGCCCCCAAGCCGGCTGCCACAACGCCCATATTCTCGATGGAGCTTTCCGAAAGCATGGTCTTCATGTCCCGTTCCCGATTGGCATAGAGGATGCCGACAAGGGCAGAGATAGCTCCAATGCCCAGCACGATCAAGCCGGGAAGAACTGAGGAGGGGCGCAGCAAGTCGCCGTCAACTCGGACGATCCCATAAATCCCTAGATTCAGGAGAGCCCCCGAAAGGAGCGCACACACGTTCGCGGGCGCAGCGGCGTACACCCTGGCCATCCACCGGTTAAACGGTACCAAGCCAGCTTTCACACTGAATCCGAAAAAGGAGAGAAGAAAAACTGACCACCGTAAGCCCGAACCTGTTACCACCGACGCTGTGCGGATCGACGCGAACGACAATCCACCGGAATGGTTCCCGAGCAGCAAAAACGCTAGCGCCACTGCGACGAAACCCGCTTCGCCCATGGTCAGCATCGAATAACCGGCGACGGGGTTTCTGCCGTAGCTGCCCTGGCAATTGACGAGAAGGAAAGCAAGTATCGACATCGCCTCCCATCCCATCAAGAACAGCACTGCATCACCTGCCAGAAGAATGACAGCCACTGAGACGAGCAAGCCATGATAGGTGACGGCGAAGGCCCGGAGGTTGAAGTCACCGGCATATTGATCGAGAAAGCGAGCGGTGAAGATGCTGGTAGCGAAAAAGACTACTCCCGCCACCAACAAGAACAAAGCTGAAAGAGAATCGACGCTGAATGTCAGAGGTCCGAGCACCGGCAACACCCAGAGTTGCGCTTGAAACACTGTGGAGGAGACCAGTGTTGCTCCGCCGATGGCGCACAGCGCCAGCGACGCCACGGAGCCGACCCACGCGACGACGCGGGGGCCCCTCCGTGTCGGAACAAACACCGGAAGCACGATTCCGACGCAGCACAAAGCGAAAAAACATACGAGCAGACTATGGACCGTGTTCATACGTAAATGAATTAACCTCTTCGGAGCTGATTCTTTCCAGGCTGGCCGCTCTCGACGCCATAAGCCAACAGGGTATGCGGCCTGATCGTTTCAAATGCATACGGCTGTCGCTCGTGAAATGCAGGGATCGCGCGAAACTCACAGCAAGCGATCGAGAATCAAGGCGACGATCAGAATCAGAGCTGGACTCAGAACCACGTGCTCTTCCACTTGCGTCCGGCTCAGCAACAAAACGACAAAGAGCGTACCGAGCACATAAGCGGAATAGGCATTCAACCGGCCATGGTGCATCCGCGAGAGTGTTCGGGCAATATGAGACGCGCGGTTGACGAGGGGTTGGAAGAGGACTCTATCGAAAACATGAACTTCGCCAACGACCCGAGTGATGCTGTTCCGAAAATGGCCGGCAATGAGTTCAAGCCGTTCCTCAGACATTTGAGGATGAAACACTGCGTTGAATGTCACGCGCACGGGACTAGAGAACCCGGTTGCTGTATACGTTAGCTCCGGGAAAAGCGATGCAAGCCCCCCGGCCCAGACAGGCTTGCGTACGGTCTTGGAGCGCCGCGCCAGGACAAACCGCACCGCGAGGAAGAGCGTTGACGCAAGCAAAATGAGCACCGGAAGCATGTAGGAGGTGGACATGGCAAAGACAACAGGGTTTTGCGCGTGCCCGCGATGCAGCACGACAAGCCCCGGGGCCGGAAGAAGATTTTGCCCGACCTGGGCCCCCAGGTTGTGAAAGTCACTCAGGAAAGAATGAGGAAGACGGGAATGTCCTGGTGCACCGTTAAAGAATGGCGGCACGAGCGCAGCGGCAGCGTTCACTCCGGTCAAGAGTTCCGAAACTCGGCCAAGGATGGGAATGACGTAAGTTGGAAGCACTCCCAGCAGCAGGCATGAAACAGCGCCCAGCCCCATCGCCAGCCGAATCGGGAAGCGCACGCGCGCGCGCTGTCGAGCCTGATTGGAGCGGGGGATACCGAGAAACGTCATGGCATATGCTTTGACAAAGCACGTTACGGCGAGTCCGGCCGTGAGCGCCAAGCCGGCGCCGGCAAGGGCGAAGAGCACTTTTACTGAGCGCGATGCCAGCACGGAGCTTTGCAGCAGGCACTGCAGCGTGAGCCATTCGCTCACGAAACCGTTCGTGGGAGGTAACGCACAGATGGATAGCGCGCCCGCGAGAAAAAGCGCAGCCAGCAGCGGCATATGTTTGCTAAGCCCACCGAGACGGTCCATCAGGCGCGTCCCACTGTTGCGGTCAATTGCTCCTGCGCCAAAAAAGAGGAGAGACTTGTAGACAGAATGATTGGTCATCTGATAGAAGGCGGCGATCCACGCTATTCCTGCCAAGAGAGGCTGGTGAAAGGTCATGAACACCAGCCCGGCGCCCAGCGCGGTCGTGATGATCCCCATATTTTCGATGGAGCTGTTCGCCAGCATTGCTTTCATGTCGTTATCGCGGTTGGCGTACATGATGCCCATCAGAGCGGAAAAAGCTCCAACGAGAAGAACCACCAAGCCTGGACCGGCGGTTGCCAGGGGCGTGAGGTCAGCGTTGACTCGGATGATGCCATAGATCCCTAAATTCAGTAATACGCCCGAAAGCACGGCGGAAACGTTCGCTGGTGCGATCGGATGGGCCTGCGGCAGCCAACGATTGAACGGCGCCAAGCCCGTTTTCACGCCAAATCCAAAGAAGGAAAGCAAAAAAACCGCCCACCGCGCATGCCATCCCAGCGAGGCCGAATGCAAGCGCAGGCTGCTGAAAAGAAGGTTGCCCGGCCCCCGACCTCCGATCACAAGGAATGCCAATACCACCGCGACGAAGCCCGCTTCTCCCATAACCAACATCAGGTAACCGGGGCGCGTCGATTGCTCATCACGCTTTTGATAGTTGACCAGAGCGTAGCCAAATAGCGACATCAGCTCCCAGCTCACTAGAAATGTCAACGCGTCAGCCGCGCTCAGAACCAGACCCACCGCGAGCATGATTGCGAAGTAGCACACACTCAACGTTCGAAGATTGAAGTGCTTCAGATAGGCCTGGAGATACTCCACTGAATAAATAGACGTGGCAAGGAACACAAACGCGGAGACAAGGAGAAACAACCCAGACAGCTTGTCCACGGACAACATCAAAGGCCCGACCGTGGGAACGGACCACAACCGTACTTCAAACGGGGTGTCGGAGATAAGGGCACAGACGCCGACCGCTCCCATGGCAACGGACGCAACCCCGCCGAAGCAACCCAGGCTTAGAGCCACCCCGCGTTCGGGCGAAAGCAGTGCACACACTATTCCTGCGACGCTGAAAGCCAGGAAGAGCACTGCGAACACTGTAAAGAACATGGTCAACTTTTAACTACCGCCCATCCTGCCCGGGCATCGGTGGCTTGCGACCAGCGGCGACCAGCAAACCGTGCAGGATTGCCAAGGGCGGAGGCGGAGATCCCGGCACCTCGATATCTACCGGCAAAACATCTTTCACACCTGTGCCCGTGACAAAACTGGGGCCAAAAACCCCGCCAGAGAGCGCGCATGCCCCCACCGCCATCACCAGCTTCGGCGTAGGCATTGCGTCGTACGCTGCTTGCAAGGGCAACCGCGTATGGTCGTTGACGGGTCCCACGACCAGGAGAATATCCGCCTTGCGTGGTGTGGGAGTGATGAAAAAGCCCAAACGATGCATGTTGTAGTACGGATTGTTGAGCTGCTTGACCTCGTTCAAGCACGCGCCACAGTCGCCCGCGTCCACCACTCGGATGTGCATCGACTTCCGGAACGCCTTTGGCCAGGAGGCGGCGCCCTTTACAAAATTCGACCCGTCACTTGCGAACCGCGCCCACTCGAATCCGGACTCCCACTCCAGGACGTAGCGCGCCGAACGAGAACACCGGAAGCAATGAATGCATCGGCCGTAATCCACGCGCGCCTCTCCACGCTCGAAGTGGATCGCTCCAGTGGGACAAACGTCCACCAGTTCCTGGCCAAACTCGTCGGCCATGGGAGTTAAACGCGCTGGCAAGCCAGGCGACGTTCCCTTTGCCGTCTCCATGCGCGTGGGATAACAGGTCGTCACCACTCCCTGGCGCAAGCCGCTTATAACCCACCGACTCATGTTATTGGACCTCTCTACCGGTCGTTCTCGGTCGCCGACAGTCCGACTGTCGCCAAGATGATGGGAAAATCCTGAAAAGCGAAATTTTCGGCCGCCAGATGGAAGCCGTGCCAGTTAACGAAGGACGGCGTGATCATACGGTATCGGAGAACCACACCAGACTCGTCTAAGTGCAAGCCGTGGAAGGTGGCGCCGCGAGGAGCTTCTACCCACCCGAGAGCGCGGCCTGACTGCAAACTGACGCCCACTGCGACGTCTCCGGCCTCAAGCCGGACTGGAACTTGGCACAAGATGCGAACTGACTGAGCGGCTTCCGCCATCAGCACCCGCAAGCGTGCGAAGCCGTCTCCTTCGGACTCCAAAGGCACATCGAATTCAAAATGCTCGTAGCTCGCGTAAGGCTGAGCCTTGCGCAAGTCACCTCCCAAGCCCGAGGCTCGGCCCATAGGCCCCACCAGACCAAACTCCCAGGCCTTTCCGGGCGATATAATCCCAACCCCTTCCAACCGATCGAGGAAACTGCTGGAATAGCGCAAGCCGTCGTCAAGTTCCTGAAGCCTTTTTAATATCTTCACAGCCATTTCGACGGCATCGATGCAGTCAGCGTCTTTCAAATTGCGGCTGAGACCGCCGGGAATCGCGAGGCCAAAAAGGTAGCGGTGCCCCGTTAAATCACCGCTCAGCCTCAGCAAGTCTTCCTCGAGGATCGCTGCCTGGCTGGCCGCCACGGACAGCCCGGTCGATTCGCAAATGTCGTGAATCACTCCAACATGATGTCGGAATCTCTCCAGCTCGCTCACGAGGACCCGCAGGGCGTGAGCTCGCGGAGGAAGTTTCACGCGGCAGATCGTCTCGACGGCTTGGCAGTAGGCCAGAGCGTGGGCAAAGGCAGTCGTCGCAGCAAAGCGTTCCGCGAGAAGCAGGCATCCATCAACGTTCCGCCCCTCTGCAATCTTCTCGATAGCCCGGTACTTGTAAAAAAGCCTCGGAAAGGCGCGGATCACATCCTCACCAACGGTTTCAAGAAGAAACTGAACCGACTCTGTCACCCCGGAATAGATGGGGCCCACCGGCATCGCAAACGCGCCAGGATCGTGTACAATACGTCGGAACTTCCAGTCCAGGTCCGGTCTCCGTTCGGCGAGGGCGGCTTTTTCGTCGAAATCGCGCCGCATGGGAGCAACGGCTTCCTGCCACAAGTCGTCGTGCAACACAAAGTCGCCTAGACGGGGATGTCCCTCAAAGGTGACACCATAAAGGTCTTCCGCTTCCCGTTCATACCAGTCTGCCGCATGAACCTGAGGGCTGATGCTCGGAAACTTTGGCGTGTCGAGAGGTTGACGCACCCGAAGGCGGGCCCATCGCGGAGGGCCTTGGATTGAGTAAAAAAGGTACCGGAGATCCCACTCTTGCGGTTCCTGCTCCACAATTAGACCGGCGAATCGGAAAAGGAGTTCATCCACAACCCAATGCACGACCTCGGGCAAGATTTCCGAGGGAGGGCAACGAAGCTCGCAGAGCGGTGTTCGCCGGTCTACCCACGCTTGAACCAGTCCGGGCCAGTTTTGCTCCGCCTCTGCCGCCATTCCCGCCAAGTTGAGCATTTCATCCTCCGATGACCGCCGCCGCCCGGCTCAAGAGCTCGTACAATGGGTGCGGGACGTAAACACCAAATACGACTACTGGAATCGCGGCCAGCAGGAGCGTCAGCACGCAGGGCCACGGCAGCCCGCCAGCAAATCCGGACGGAAACTTTGGATCCGCGACGACTGGAGGTGCAGACAGTCCATCCGTGCGCGTACGGACAGAGCTTGGGGATGAGGACGCGCTGGACGCTTCGAGCGATGCAGGATGCGCTTCCGACGCTCCCGGCCCGGAGCTGTGGCCCTCAGCACGCACAACCTGACTCGCGGTCGGGCTGGGCATGGCCTCGAGAGCCTCGGCCAAGTGCGCGGACGCGGTCCCCGTCGGACGTTCCACCGGCGTTAGTGAGACCGATATCCAAGGAGGGCTTCCCAGTCGCTCTTCTCCCTCAATCTCCTCACCCGTGGGCGGTTCCGGCTCGGTCAAAACCCGAGCCTCGCCCGCAACTCGGCTGAAGACCATACGATTGACGTGCAGAAGGATGCCGAAAAAGGCGACGACCAGAAACACCGCAAGCAGCCCAACGGCAACGTAACGGCCCTCGCTGAGTCCTGCCCTGAGAATCAAAAACTCCCCCAGAAACACGACAAAGGGCGGTGCTCCAGCGATCGCCAGCGCTCCCACCAGCAGCGCAGAGCCGGCTACGCGCGAGCGCTGCATTAGTCCCCTGATGGAGGCGATATCGCGCTCTCCTGTTAAGAGAAGAACGGCGCCTGCCGCAAAGAAGCAAAAAGACTTGGTCGCGGCGTGGGCCAGTATCTGATACATAGCGCCGTAGTGGGCTGCAGCGCCTCCAAAGCCGGCAGCCGTGAGAATGATCCCCATGTGTTCGACGGTCGAGTAGGCGAAAAGGCGCTTGTAGTCATGCACCTGAATCAGCAGGAACGCCGCCACTCCAACCGAGAGAAGGCCAAAAATCAAGGCCCATCGCTCGATGGCACCACCGAGTGCAGGGCGCACGATCGGCATGAGACGCAAGATCACATAGAGGACCGCCGTGGTTTCAACGCCCGAAAGGAGTGCGCAGATGGGAGTGGGAGCCTGGCTGTGGGCGTCCGGCAACCAGGTATGTAGTGGTACCAGGCCGACTTTGGCTCCGAATCCAACCAGGATCATTAAGAACGCAGTCTTCAAAACTACCGGCGGCATTTTCGCGGCAACAGCAGCCAAGCCAGCCCAGGTGTAACTGCCTCCTCCGCCCTTTTGCATCGCCCAAAAGAGCAGGAGAAAGCCAAATAGCGCGATCGCCGCGCCCGTCAAGGTCAGAACTGCGTATTTCCACGCCGCCTCGAGGGCCTCTGAATTGCTCTCGAAACCCACCAAGAGGACAGACAGGAGCGTTGTGAACTCCACGGCCAACCACTCAATGCTCGGACTGACCACGACTGGAACAAGCACCATGGAGAAGATGAAGAGATTAAAGTTCCCGTAATAGTGGTGAAGGATCGACGAATCGTGCGTCATCTTTGGCATGTAACCCAGCGAGTAGATGCACGCCAGCACGCCCACACTACTGACCAGAAGGAGAATCAGGGCGCCGAAAGAGTCCACTTCCACCCAGTTGGCGAGCGCCACCACTTTACCGAGAACGACGACGCGCGCGGTTACATGAATCGTAAGCGCCAGGAGTCCTGCGGAAGAGACGAATGTAACGGGAGCAGCGGCTCGCTTGCCGACAGCGGGTATCCAGCACAAGACGGCCGCAAGGAGCGGCAACAATACGATTGCGAAGACCGTCATCGGGAAGACTCCTCTCGCAGTGCGGCGAGTGCGCCAACTTGGGTAGTGCCAATCTGCTTGTGAATCGCCCGAGTGAGCACGCCGATCACAAACACTGCAATCAAGACGTCGAACGCGACGATGAGCTCAACGAGAAGGTGTAACTCCGGAGCGATGGCAATGCTGGTAAAGAAAGCGCCATTTTCCATGGCGAGCAGACCGAGCAACTGTGGCACCGCCTCCCGCCGCACCGTGAGCGTGAAGGCGCCGAGCAGCAAAGCGGCCAGTCCGATAGGAATGTTCACTCCCGCGGCCGAAGTTCCAGCCAGGTTAACCCACGGCAACGTGAGAAAGTAGGCGCCCACCGCAATCGCCAGCGCCAGCAGGAGCGCAGCCGGTATGTTGAGAACCTGCGAGATTTCTCGCCGCGTGTGGATTTCCTCCGGAATGGTGCGGCGAAGAAGCCACGGTACCAGGATGGGCTTGTTGACGACATTGATGGCTGCCACTGCGAGCAGGCCCCACAAAACGGGATGGATCCCGAGCAGGAACGCCGAGGCCGCCAGGAAGAGCGACTGTAAGATGAAAAATCGCATGCAGCCCTGAACCTGTCGGGTCGCTACCATGCCAAACGTGCACAGGAGAAACAGCCCTCCGGTTAGAGCGTTGAACTGATAGAGAAATGATTCGCCTGCCATTCAATCTCCTTTCAAGCCCTGTGGCGCCGGCCCATCACTGGCGGCCGGATATTCGCGACCGGCGCCTACATCGCAAACAGCCACATAATCATCGCTGCAACTGACGTGATGAAGGCCACGCCTAGAAACTCGCTGATGCGGAACAATCGCAGCTTAGCCAGCGAGCTCTCCACGATCACTAAAACCACCACGAAAATCAGAATCTTGAAAAGAACCAGCGGAATGGCCAGCAGCACGTCACTGACTGCCGTCGTGGAAGCCAGTCCCCATGGCGTAAACAGCACATTGAGAAAAACGCAGATCAAAACAAAGAGCTTCATTTCACCGCCCCACTTCATGAGCGCCGCAGCAGGGCCGGAATACTCGAGTCCCTTGGACTCGTCGATCATCGCCAACTCAAAGTGACCGGAGGGATTGTCCACCGGAATGCGTCCGCCCTCCGCAAGGATCAAAATGAAGAAGGCGAGTATGATCAGAACGTGAGCAGGCTCAAAGAAGCGGGACAGGGGCTGCACCCATTGTTGCTGCACGATGTAGGGGATGGTTGAGCCGGCAATAAAGGAAACCGTGAAGAAAACAATCATGAACACGGGCTCTGCCAGGAAGCCCACCAGCCGCGTCCGGCTTGCCCCCATAGGACCGTAAGGATTTGCTGTATCCACCGCCGCCAGCGTAAAGAAAAAACCGCCCAGTGCGAGGACGAATCCAGCCCCTAACATGTCGCCCATAAAGGCGAAGAAGAGTGGGTAGCTGGTGAGAACCGGAATCAGCAAAGTGACGAATAGGGGAGTTATAAACACCAAGTAAGGCGTGAAGCGAAATATCCATGAGCTCTGGTCGGAAATCACCTCGTCCTTATGAAATAGCTTCCATATATCCCAATAAGGTTGCAGGATGTTCGGCCCATGCTTAGACTGGATCACTTCCTTGAGGCGATTTGTAACCCCCGCAAGGAGTGGCGCAAAAGCCATCACCACGGCAACCTGCAAAAGGTTGAAGAGAATGTGGGAAGTCATTTCGGCTCCAATAAACAAAAAAGGCCCCTACCCCACAGGGTAGGAGCCATCAGTCCCGCGCATTCTGGGATTATTTAGGGCGGCGCTCCATCGCCGATATAAATAAACAGTTTAAATGAGAGGAGAACTTTTCCGCAACCCCAATCTTAGGGCCTCCGAATCCCAGGATCAGTTTGGGCTCCGAGCGAAGTGATACTTCAAAGCTTCGTCAAAATCCTCTAACTTTAGCCTCGTACCCACTGCTCAAAAGCCGCAAGCGCAGAGACGATTTGCACGATATCCTGTCGAGGCTCGCTCGCAGACCGTGCGGCCCTTCTTCGCCACACTCTCGGTTCGACGGAATCCTGCATCTGCGGGCCGCACTCGATGCCGATGGAATGTCTCCTCCACAATGACCTCCCGTGTCGGGCGAAACGGGCTGCGGAAAAACTCTTTCGGGAGTTGACGTAGCGCCGGCTTCCAGCCGGCAACTCCCTTCAACTCAACGGAGGCCGGCAAGATGCCGGCGCTACGTTCGTGGCGTCGTTGAGTTTTTCCGCAGCTTGTAAAGACTGTCGGTTTTCTTATGCAAGCTGTCCGGATTTGATCGCCGGAAGATTGCTCTCGCCTAAATCGTGTCTCCCTTCCAGAGAGGTAATTCCGGTATCTCGTTCCGACTCGCCAAAGATCCGCCAGTAAAGGTCTTTGCCGTAGCTCGTAGGCAGTGGTTCGGCTTCGGCCAGTCGGAACGTCCGCCGGCCGTCGGCAAGCCGTTCGGCCCGAAGGAACAGGGCAGTGTCCATCTTCGCGCCGCAGAACCCATTGGCTAAATCGAACATGTGGGTTACGTAAAAAACCTTAGCGCCGCTTTCCAGCAAGGCTCGTACAATCTGTCTTGCAATCTCTGAGCCTTCTCTTTCATTGGTTGAGGCGAACGACTCATTGAGCAAGACCATGGCGTTCGGAGTCAAATTTTCGACGATGGAGCTCATTCTGAAGAGCTCCTCGTCAAGCTTCCCACTCTTCATGCCTGCGTCCTCCTCTCGCTTAAAGTGCGTAAAAATACCGGAGCAGACATTGGCGAGGAACGAATGCGCCGGCACGAACATGCCGCACTGCATCATCAGTTGCGAAAGGCCCGCGCTGCGTAGGAACGTAGACTTGCCGCCTCGGTTGGCGCCAGTGATCATCACCAGCGTCTTGCCATCGGCGGCCACATCGTTGGGGATGACTTTTTCCTCCATGCTCAGACACAGGCAGGCATCGTATAGTCCGCGGCTGGAGAACGCCCTCGCGTCCGCGCGCGCGGGCTCAGGGAAGCAAACGTGCCCGCCCTTCCGCGCCAGCGACTCACGCAGGTTCAGGCAACCGACGTAAAATCCCAATTCCAATCGCAACATTTTGAAGAAACTCAGGATATGATCCGCTGACTGGGCAAGCGCGGAGGCAACCTGAGCGATTCCTTGACCTCGCAACTCCGAAAGCGCCTGGAGGCCGCTTTCATCCCGATCGTCGACTTCGTACACATAGCTCGAGCGGCGCCGGTGAGTTACTTGCCCAAGCCAGTCCTGGACCCGACCGATCCAGCTCTGTCCTTCATCCAGCGGCTTGCGGAGTATATAGCGAGTCCCCCGGTTGCCCTCACCCAGTTCGGCGCTCATCAAAACTCCATGGCGAAAGGCAAGTCGGCGAATATGCTCGTCGACGATCCGCAGGTAATCGTCACTGAGTTCCGTAGTCAACATGCCGAACAATTGCCGAAAACCATCGGAACGAACTTCCGAACGATGAGCGTCAGCAATCTGCCTCAGACTCCTGAGCAGAGCAATAAAGGTCCGGAGCAGCTCGACCGATCGATGCAGCGTTCCCTCGGGGTACGTCGGGGACATCCAACCCCAGGCCTTCCTCTCGTGCTCGATCGCATCAACTGCAATGCGATAGATGTCGTGGACCATTGCGGGGCCTGCCAGGCAATCGGCAAGTATCTGCTGACGATAAAGAATCGTCTCCGGATCCTCAAGACTGTTCAGAACGGCCCTCTTCGCTACTTCGAGCAGGAAGGGATCGCGGGCCGCCATCGCGGCGAAGAGTGTCTCGAGTTCCAGGTCCTGTATTAATTCAGCCGCGCCCGGCGGCAACACGGCCATCAGATTGAAGTCCCGATTTTGATACATCAGAAAAGCCTTCATGACGCACTGCGCCTCTGCGTGTTCTCGGAGATACGCTGTTTCACCTTCTCGTAAGTGAGTTGGTGTTTCTCCGCGATTGCCATGGCGTAAGCAAGTCCGTCGGCAGGCTTCCGGACGATCTTGAACATTCGCTGTGCCGGGTCCGCAGGACTCACGGTGCTGGCCATGCTGACGGTGTTTTGAGTTAACGAGGCGAGCTCGTCAAGGAAAGTTACGCACACACAGAGCATTTCACGTTCGATAACCCGTTGCATGATCTGCTTGCTGAGAAACAGAGCGTCGTCCAGGGTTGTAGACAGGAAACTCTCATTCATAATCAGGATGCTGTTTCCGGTTGCAGCTTCGAGGATCCTGCGGATTCGCCGCAAATCATCCTCCAATTTGCCGCTGAGGTTTTGAATATCCTCTTCCCTTTCAAAGTGCGTAAACAATCGGTCGAAGAGGAAAAGCCTGGCTTCTGTGCCCGGCACGGGACAGCCGAGGCTGGCTAAATAGTGAAGTTGCCCGAAGGTACGGGCGAAAGTTGTTTTCCCGCCCTGATTAGGCCCCGTAACTACAAGGATCCGTTCTGGACTCGTGAGGTAGAAGTCATTCGTCACGACCCGTCTATTTTCGCGAATGAGCTCATTCGCCAGGGCGAGATCGAATACCTCGCACCCTTTCACGTCCTTCGACCGCGAATTCACGCCAGGATAGCAGAATGGCAATCCTCCGCGTTTTAGCCCATCGACGTGCTCGATCCATGCCATGTAAAACTGCACTTCCCGGTCGAAAGTGGCAATCGTCGCGTCGACGTATTGGTTATGGCGGATGCAGTACGCATCAAGTTCAGAGAAAATTTCGGGATAAAGCCGACCCACCAGTTCCAGCACTGCGGCTTCGATAGGGTTCATTTCTGGCGTAGTCCGGACGTTGAAATCGTACGCCTTGACTGCGCCCTGCCTGAACTTCTCGAACGTTCCGAGCACGTCCGCGCCGTAGTCCGGTTCTGAATTGTGCCTGCCGACCTCGATGCATTTGCCGTCAATGTGGAGAGAATATGTGATGGTGGACAGGGCTGTTTTCAATTTCTCAGTTTCGCCGATGAGAGAGATGAAATCATCGGAAGCGAGATAGTTTGTCAGAAAGTCGCAAAGATCCAGGAGACCGCGTGCGTGCAGGTCCGCGTTCGCGAGAAAATTCCCTAAGCGCCGTGCTGCGCCGCAGTACATCTCCACAGCATCCAGGAACCAGCGTTGCTTCTGGAGCTTGTAATAAGACTTTTCGGCCCGGGATAGAAACATGCGCATCGTTCGCATTTCATTTGAAAACGACCGGATGCATTCGCGCAAAGATTCATTTTCGAGGTCGCGGAAGACATCCTGGCGATAATGGACGGCCCGGGAATCGCGCAAGGGCATATGGAAAAATGAATCCAGATTGTATTCATCACGGCCAGCCGTTATAGTCGCGACAATCTGATCGAGGTGAAGGTCCGCGAAAAACTCGGCTGTATCTTGCCGGTCGCTTTGCATATTGGTCTGGGATTCGTCAAACAGAATGCTGCGAAAAGCCGTGTACCTGCTGGCCTGCTCGATTTGGTTTGGCGCTTCCGTCATCGCGGCCCTTCGAGGCAAATCATTCGCCGGCTCGCCGACCCGCAAAGAGCCGGGTTCATACGCCGAGACGATCCGATAAGAGCCCTCGTCTTCACAGAGGCAGGCGCGTCAGGATACCGAGGCACATTCCCCGATCGGGTCTGAAGTTGCCGGATAAAGCAAGGTGGGGTTTTGATGTTCGAGCTGGCATCATCAACTCCTGACGAGCTTTGAGACTCACAGGAGTCATCTTCCCCGAGTGAAGGGGGATTACTGGCGGACTCCAACACCTAACGCCTAAAACATAGCAGGACGTAAGAGTCTGTGTCAATCCGGATGGGCGCTACGGATGGGTGCTACGCCGCGACTTCCTGCCCCCAACCCTTGGGGCCTTTCCGGCAGTAGGCTTCGACTCTGTCGCGTAGTATGCCTCCGAAAATTCAGGGCGGGGAGCAAGCCATTGGGTAAGATTGATGAGGTGACTCCTCTCGAGTGCCTCACGCAGCTTGGGGTTCTTTAGGCCACGGCGCAGGATTGCGCAGATCACCTCCTCCGCATCGTCCATTTCAAAGCATGCGTTGAATGCGCCTTCATTCACGACACGGTCGCGCAGAATGTTTGCGGTGGCGTATCGCACGCGGTAAGCATGCGCTCCCGGGTCATAGACTTTCGGTAAGTACATGAAGGCTTCCCGGAATGGCGGAAGTGCAGCCGAGAAGCTCTGGCGGGAACTTCCCGGTAAAGCCACGGCTAGCGGTCCTTTGCCGCGAAGTCTTGAGGCAACCGCGCCGAGTTCCGCATGACCTGCCCCACAATGGACTGTAGCTCAACTGCCAAGGCGTCCAAGCTCAGTTGTAGGTTGACGTTGCGGGAATAAAACCGGTAAACCTCATCCAGTCCTCGAGTAAGCGCTTCGATACCCTTCAATTGTAGCCTTGGAGCCCACCTTTTCAGATGGGCCACCATGTCAACGTTTATGACCTCGGAATCCGGCGACCCTTCCGTTAATCGCAGCATGTCGCTGGCCAACGTATACCCTATCGTCAGTGCCTCTTGGAACTCAGCCCGATTTTCGGTGAGGGACCGCGTTGCATCGAAGAGCAGCTTCCAGTTCGGAGAAGCGGCCGGCTGATCCAGAAGACTTGAGAAAAAGTCTAACCAAGGGCGCCGCTTCCGCTGGAATTCTTCAAGATGGAAGCCCTTCGCCCGGCCGACGCTGCCCGCCGCCAACCGGGCAACCAGCGGTTGTTGCGCTCGCGCAACCGTCGAATCTTCAGCCAGAACTCTCAGGATGACGGACTCGTCGACCGGGGAGAACCGTATCGCGTGACAGCGCGATCGGATGGTCACGCGCAGCTCTCCACGGTTTGGGCAAATCAGGATCAGCGTTGTAGTTTCAGGAGGTTCTTCCAGAACTTTAAGAAGGAGGTCGATTGCTTGCCAATGCACCGCCTGCGCTTGATCGATGATGAGCACACGCCGGCGGAGTTCGAACGGGAATGTATAGGCTACATTGCGGAGCTCGCGGATTTGCTCGATGAGGATGTGCCGGGTCAGTGGTTCGACGAGCTCCAGATCGAAGTAGGTTAAACCTTCTGTGCGTTTTGCGGGATCCTTCAGGCTGCGCCGGGCCTCATGGTCCTGGCGGGCCGCGTCAAGCATTTCCTGAGCTCTTCGGCATCGAGCGCACGCTCCACAAAAGTTGTCTCGAAGCTGATCGCAGTTGAGAGCCTTGGCAAACATGATGGCAAGAGTCTTTTTCCCCACCCCGTCCGGTCCAGCAAACAGAAGCGCGTGTGGCACGTTTCGAGTGACCAGAAAATTGCGTAGCACCGCGACCGCCTGCGCGTTACCGACAAACGAGTCGAAGCCTCCCGCCTTGCCTCCGATGCCCGGAAGACCCATCTGCGGTGGTCCGTGTTCCATGGCGCGTGTCCATTCGATGTGGGGTGCGCTGCTGGCCTCTGATGCGATCAGCGCATATAAAAGCCCGGGGTGGCACGCAGTTCAGAATTGCTACTTTCGGGCTGATGTCAGTTGGGCCGCCAACGGTGCAACCTCGCTGCCGTCAGTAACCCCTGACCGGCCTCTTTTGGTCGTTCGTCGAGCGCGGCGGACGATTGTCGTCCGAAAGGTCAATTACCGCCTGAGGCTCTCGGCCCGGTCAGTCCTCTCCCAGGTGAAATCAGGGTCGGTACGCCCAAAATGGCCATAAGCGGCGGTTTTCCTGTAGATCGGTCGCAGGAGGTTCAGAGTCTGAATGATTCCCCGGGGAGTCAATTGAAACTCCTTCCGAATCAGTTTAACCAACTCTGCGTCGTCGAGACGCCCGGTACCGAAAGTATCGACCGCTACCGAAACAGGCTCAGCGACGCCAATTGCGTACGCCAACTGCACCTCCGCCCGGTCGGCAAGTCCCGCAGCCACGATGTTCTTCGCGATATACCGCGCCATGTAACTGGCTGATCTGTCCACCTTGGTAGGATCTTTGCCAGAAAAGGAACCGCCGCCGTGGTGTGCGGCACCGCCATAGGTGTCCACGATGATCTTCCGTCCACTCAGGCCGGCGTCACCGATCGGCCCTCCAATAACGAATCGGCCAGTTGGGTTGATGTGGAATTTTGTTTTCCCATCGAGCATGTGGGCGGGCAGCACCGGCTTAATCACGTACTCCCGAATGGCCTCCCGAAGGGAATCGATGGATACGGTGGGTTTGTGCTGTGCGGATACGACGATGCTCTCAATGCGAGCCGGCCGTCCCTCGATATATTCAACCGTTATCTGCGCCTTTCCGTCGGGACGCAGGAAATCAACGACACCCTGCCGCCGCGCCTCGGCCAGGCGTTGACAGAGTTTGTGGGCTGCCATCAACGTGAAAGGCATGAGTTCGTCAGTTTCGTTGCACGCGTACCCGAACATCAGGCCTTGGTCGCCCGCTCCGCCCGTTTCCACTCCAATGTGAATATCGTGGCTCTGTTGCGTAAGATTGACTAAGATCCTGCAAGAATCGGCAGTGAAGCCGCCTTCGTCCGTATAGCCGATGTCTGAAACCGTGCTCCGAACGATTTGGTTCACCTGCACGACAGCCGATGTGGTCAGTTCGCCAGCCACATAGACGGAATAATCCTTGACCATGGCTTCGCACGCTACGCGTCCGTCTCGATCGCTGGCAAGCACAGCGTCTAGGACAGCGTCCGCGATCTGATCGCACATTTTGTCAGGATGACCTTCCGTAACTGACTCGGAGGTGAAAAAGAAATGAGGATTCGTCTTGGACACGCGAAGTACTCCTTCTCCGGCGAACGGGCAGTTCAGGATTGCGGTTGCTTGAGCCCAACGTCAGCATTCGCCGGTTGTGCGGCGTCGAGCGAATTTCAACAACGCGTTTTATTTTCCGTTCTGTTGTGATTGGGAGAACCGCAGGGGACAGGAACACGCAACGCTCCCACGACGGCTCCGCCGCAGGAGTCATTGGCCACTTACAGCAGCTTTAAGCGAACTCCACCGCTCGACGAACCAGAATACAGCACTCCGTCGAATTTCGGCAAGGCGCTGAACTGATCGATGAACCCTATCGCCTCGCGGGCAGAACCCCGGCAGCAGCGACCACTTCGCCGAGATGGGTGACACTTAAACTCTGCGGTTGTGATAGTATAAAAGAGGTGATGGAGTTCACCGAAGAGCCCTCGTAATAACCCGAGGTGATGACTCCTGGCTTCGAAAGTTTGCGACCGCGGAGTCATCGCCTTGGAGCTTCATCGGCAACCCTCGAGCGCTACCCCGATTGCGGCCCCGTTGGGGCCGTCGCCTTTCCAGCAAGGTGATTTCCTGCGTTGCGGTTCGGAAAAATCCTGGAAAAATGGGATCTCCGCAGTTAGCGTTAGTTGCCGACATGTGCCCGGGTTACAGACTAAGCCCTACTTGACTGCCCGCGGTTGCATCGCCTCGATAAGCAGGGTGCGTAATGCCGGAACGGTGTGACGTAACTGCCAGGTCACAGCTCGAAGGGTCACCTCCGACGATGCCGAATACTGGCTTCGCAGTTTCGCTGGCAACCGGCCGCCGAAAGAGCGTGATCGTGCGAGTCTATGTGCGGCCAGGTGATGGAGCGGTGCTACCTCCGTTGTTGCGGCATCAAGGTTTGCTCACACGTGACCTGCGGGCTAAAGAGCGCAAGGAATATGGCCAGAAAGGGACTCTAAAGAAATTTCAATGGACTGAACGTGAGCTGGCAACACGGAGCGCAAAATGAGGCGGGAAAGTGAGCTGCTGCAATGAAAATCGTGATCATCTCTGATATTCACGGCAACTTTGACGCCCTTTCTGCGCTACCGGAGTCCTATGACGAATTGTGGGTGCTGGGAGATCTCGTCAATTACGGTCCGGAGCCCGGACCGGTAATCGATCATCTCAAATCAAGCGCTGCCGTCATTGTGCGCGGCAATCACGACCATTCCGTCGGTTACCACGAAGGCCCAAGGTGCTCTCCGCCCTTCCGATTGTTGGCCGAGGCGACGGGCCGTTATTCGGATTCCACGCTCACTTTCGGGCATAAGCACTTCTTGCGGAGTCTGCCTTTGCATGAAGAGCTCGAGCGCGGCGGAACACGTTTCTATCTTTGCCATGCCATTCCGTCCGATCCTTTGTTCGGTTATTGCGAAGCAGAGTCACACCGCTGGATCCAGGAACTCGGGGATCTTCGGTCCGATATTGTGCTGGTGGGACACACACACGTTCCGGTGGTTCGCGCCGTTGGCAATCGGATGTTGGTGAACCCTGGCAGTCTCGGCCAGCCGAAGACGGGCAGTCCCAACGCCCGGTATGCCGTGTGGGAGAATGGCAGGATCGAGTTGAAATCCTATCCTTACAATTTCGAAGCTACGGCGGAGAAGGTTCAGGCTCTCCCGATTCAATCGGCTCTGCGCGATGAGCTTTGCATGATCTTGCGCAAGGGAGAAATACCACCTATGCGGAACAACCAGGAGGCACAGTAATGGGAAAAATTAAGAAGCTTGACGCAATGGAAATACTCGATTCTCGAGGTAATCCGACCATACAGGTTATGGTTGAGCTCGCAAGCAGAGCGGTGGGCGTAGCCAAAGTGCCCTCCGGAGCGTCCACGGGAAAGCGCGAAGCCGTGGAGCTGCGCGACGGAGATACCAAGCGGTACGGAGGCAAAGGAGTTCGGAAGGCTGTCGAAAACGTTGTCGGCGAGCTTCAGCAAGCTCTTGCCGGATTCGAGGGCGACCAAACCGCCCTCGATAGCAAGCTGATCGCCTTAGACGGCACGCCCAACAAAGGGCGCCTCGGCGCCAACGCGTTGCTTGGCGTTTCCGTCGGCTTTGCCAAGGCCTGCGCCGCCGAGGAGAGAGTGCCTCTCTACCGGCATCTTGTCTCTCGCGAAACTTACCTGTTACCCGTGCCCGGCTTCAATGTGCTGAACGGAGGCAGGCACGCCGATAATAACGTGGACTTTCAGGAATTCATGATCGCGCCAGCGGGGGCCGTCAATTTCGCAGAGGCGCTGCGAGCCGCCTCTGAAATCTTCCATTCTCTCAAGAGCATTCTGAGGAGTAAAGGCTACGAAACCAGCGTCGGAGACGAAGGCGGCTTCGCTCCAAGACTAAAGTCGAACGAAGAAGCCATGGAGGTGTTGCGTGCTGCCATCGAGAAAGCTGGATACCAGCCGGGTAAGGATATTGCCGTAAATCTGGATCCGGCCGCCAGCGAATTCTACGACGGCAACGCCTACGTCTTCGACAAATCCGACCATACGAAGCGCACATCCGAAGCGATGATCGCCTTGTGGGAGGGCTGGCTTAACCGGTATCCGGAGATCTACTCGTTAGAGGACGGCCTGGCGGAAGACGATTGGAAGGGCTGGGAAAAGATGACCGAACGACTGGGCGGCAGAGTACAACTGGTCGGCGACGATATCTTCGTTACGAACACTCAAATCTTCCAGGAAGGAATTCGCAAGCGCGTTGCGAACTCAATTCTCATCAAGCTCAACCAGATCGGCACGGTGACGGAAACCTTAGCCTGCATGGAACTCGCTCGGCGGAATGGATACACCACGGTCGTATCTCACCGTTCAGGCGAAACTGACGATTCCACCATCGCTGACTTGGCGGTGGCCGCCGGCGCCGGCCAGATCAAATCGGGTTCTGCCTGCCGGGGAGAACGGATTGCCAAATACAACCGGTTACTTGAAATTGAGAAAGAACTGGGGTCCAGCAGCCACTATGCCGGGCGCACGGTTTACGAGCGGTGGCGGCCTATTGCAGCCTCAGCGAGTTGAGGAGATCGAGCCATGACGGCACAGATCGAGGATAGCCCCGATATTTCGGCGGGAGGGCAGTTGCGGAATTATGACGCTCTCAAGCTCGATTTGGCAGAGGCTATCCAGCGTGGCCTGCGATTGCTCGACCAACAAGCTGAGCGAGAAAGCCACAACAAGCTGCGGTCGTTGCTTACCAAGCTGGCTGAAGACCGTTTCGTTCTGGCTGTAGTGGGCCAGTTCAGCCGGGGAAAAAGCTCGCTGATGAACGCGCTGATGGGGATGGACCGGCTCCCGGTAGGAATTGTTCCGCTTACGTCCGTAGTCACGAAGGTCTGTTATGGCAATCCCGAAAGGGTCCTGATTGAATATCCGAATAGCGCCTTGAAGAGCGAAATTCCACTCCATAAGCTACCTGAGTTTGTGACGGAAAGCGGCAATCCGGGCAATCGGCGCCAGATTGTCGCTGCCGAGGTCCAGCTTCCTTCGGAGTTTCTGCGCAGGGGAATCTACTTTGTCGACACGCCAGGAATCGGTTCCGCAATCCGCGAGAATACGCAGACCACGAAGCAATTCCTTCCCGAAGCGGACGCCGTAGTTTTCGTTACGGCGTTCGATTCCCCTCTAGGACGGGAGGAAATCGAATTTCTGCGGGAAGTCAGGGAGCATGTGAGAAAAATCTTCCTGGTGGTTAACAAAGTTGACCTGATTCCTTCGGGCGAGCAGAATCGCGTCCTTGCCTTCATTCACGACCTTCTTGCCAAGGAAGCGGGAATTGAAGTTCCGAGGCTCTTTGCGGTTTCTGCGAGCCAGGCGTTGGGGGCCAAACTCTCCAGTTCTGCCGGGGAGCTCGCGAGAAGCGGTGTGGGGCCGCTTGAAGACGCACTGGTTGATTTCCTCACGGGCGAAAAAACCTCGGAGTTTCTCGCGCGGGTTTGCGAGCGGGCCATTGCCTCGATCGCCGAGATGGACCCGCCTATCGTTCTTAGGGACAAATCCAGCGAATGGAATCGTGTCATCACGAGCTTGAAAGAAATTCGGGGCCAATTGGGAGAGGGCGCGAATGTCGTTCCACCACGCACCCGGGTTGAAGCCTGCCCCGTTGCTGAAGCCGATCTGATGCTTGCCGTTCGAAAGAATTGCTCTGTGTGCAGCAAAGTCGCCGAGGGCATGTTTAAGTATATGGCAAGGTTCCAATACCAAATCATCATGGACGAAAACGAGCGAAATACGGTAGCGGCCAGAGGCGGACTTTGCCCGCTGCACACCTGGCAGTACGCCGAAATCGCTTCTCCACAGGGCATCTCCTCTGCCTATCCGGCCGTGCTGGCGGCTATAAGCCAAAAGCTCCGACGGCTGACTGAGGCAAACCGCGGTGGGGAAGACCGGAGAGCGTCAGTCCGTAAGATGCTGCCACCAGCGGATCAGTGCCGCGCTTGCCAGCAGCAATCGGCTTTGGAACGGCAAGTTCTCGAAGACATGGCGCAGGAAAGTGTTCGCACAAACCGAAACACGTCGAGACATCTGCCCGTGATTTGTTTGTGGCATTTGGCCGAACTACTCCAACTGATACGCGATTCTGACGGCGCAGCGGATCTGATCAACTTTGAAGCGGCGATTCTCGAACGGCTCGCTGACAATATGCGCCGCTATGCCCTAAAACACGATGCCCTTCGCCGCGGCTGGGAAAGCGAGGATGAAAAGGTCGCGTACCATCGGGCGCTCAGTCTGCTGGCGGGGGACAAGCGGCTACGAACACCATGGCATGTGGAACGGCTGATCTGAAAGTCGAGATCAAACATCCAGGCCGTGTTTCTCGCGGCATTCCAAATGGTGCTGATATGCATGGGAGCTCCAAGGCTCGCATGTGTCGCCAAGCGCGCGATGTAGGTGCTCTCCATTGGGCAAAATGGCCAGCCTAATTTGTGGTCACTGCATCAGAGACAAATGCGGTGAATGACGTATGAACATTTCATCTCAGACGCTCATCTTCAGGGACAGGAACGGCTGGCCTAACGAGGTGGAGCTGCCTGAGCATGTCTTGACGGCCATACGCATCGAAGGCCACTATCGCGAGGTGGGGATTGACGCCGCAACCGGAAGTGTACTGCATGTGGTCACGCTGCAAGGTTTCTACGATTCTTACGCGGATGTCTACAGTTTGAATGGAAGGCGTTGGAAGGTCACATGCCATTCAGCCGCGCGTAACGGAGAAACGACGTACACACTGGAGCGCGTGGTGAGTTAAGCGTGCGTGAGTGGGTTTCGCGGGCGTGCCAACACTGGAGCCTGGCGAGACAGCTTCTCAGATTAGCCCGACGTTTGAAAGTGCGTGCCTTGTTTACATTGCGTCTGGCCTGGACCCAAACCTGAAGTTCAGAATCGGCCTGACGCTGACTGCGTGTGCGAAATAATCGCACAGGCGATGGGGTTCGCCTAACAGTTTCTTCGCGGTCGCGAGGTAATGACCCCTGCATTGAGTTGGCTGGCGCTCGTCTTTATGGCCTGCCAGCCGAGATTGTGGAGGCTCAGATGGAACCTCGTGTTTGTCGCCGCGATTCAGCCGACGCTTCGTTTCCTGCCACTCCCTGTGCTTTTCCCCGACTGCAGTTCCAACCCCGCTTGTATGCGCGCGACCGCCGGTTCACATCAGGGTCTCCGACGCTGATGAAATTGGGAGGAACGCTGGTATGAACGAAGAACCAGGAACCACGTTATTGGGAGCGCCATCAGATATAAAACGGGCAGTCGCAAATGCGCTTCGAACGGTAGAGGCATCAGCCATGCGCCTGAATGAGTTGTTTCGTCCTTTTGACTCGGTCCTTGCGCGGCGCCGCCCTCTCCCGCAGGACAAAGCGGAACTTGTTCAGAGGTTGACCGGACGGCTGCGCTCCAGGATTGCGGCCGCAGCCAGCAGCCTGAAGTTGCAGCGTATCCAACAGGACGGCAGGCTTGAAGCCGAATCCTTGCTGGCATTGATGAAGGAGAGGCTGCATTTTCTCGACACGGTGCTTGATCATGCGCCGAACGAAGACGTCACGTACATCTCCGAGCTTGCGAAAGACTGCAAACGGCTGGTGGATGAAATCGCAATCGCTCTCGGCAGAAACATTCCAGACGCTTTCCTACGCGATTCGGACTCAACAAGAGGCGAGAGTTGAATGGCCGAAGTGAAAAAGCGAGTTGAAACGCTGATTGAACAACTGAGTGACCCTAGCCAGTGTGATCAGGCGCTTGTCGCGTTGATCGGCGAAGGAAAAGCAGCCGTGCCGTTGCTCGCAGGGTTTCTCCGCTCCTCGAAGCCGTCAAGCTTGCCGCAGGCCAGGTTATTGGCGGTGGAAGGGCTTTCCACGCTGAAGGGAGCCGACGCACTCAACGCTTTGATCGAGGCAGCGAAAGAACAACTGGCAGGCATCGCGGACCCAGCGGTCCGACTGGGAGAAGAGAGTGTCGTGAGCCGAGCGGCCTCTGCTTTGGCGGATTTTCCGGATGATCCACGAGTCCGCACTACTCTCTTGAAGCTCCTGGACCAGAAGCCCTTGTTGGGCGTCGCGGAGGCGCTCGAAAAGCTTAAAGACCCCCGATCTGTCCCTTCCCTTATTTATTGGTTAGAAGACGACTTTGTTGCGGAAGCCGCCAGCCGCGCAATTCTCGCCTGTGGCAGCATCGGAATTCCAGTCCTTCTTGACTCTCTGAGAGAGAGACATACTCGGTACGGCCGCGAGGGCGGAGCGAGCCAGCGGCGCAGAGCCAGGATCCTGCAAATTCTTTACGAGCTGGCGCCGCCCGAAAGTATCGGAAACCTGGACGATCTCCTCGACGATCCCAACGAAGCTGTCCAGCTCAATGCTGCCCGGCTCTTGCTCACAAAGGGTAGTATCGGTCAACGGCGAAAAGCGTTTCGTGCCGCCATCGAGCTCCTCCCCTCTTCGCAGAGCCAGGCAGTGCGAGCCGATTGCGAAGAGTTGTTGATCTCCCATTTCGAAGTTGGTCCTGAAGTGGTCGAGGAGGCAATTCAACGACGGCGCCTCATGAGGGAATCTGAGGATTTCTGGCCGCACGAAACGACGCTGTCAATCCTCATGCGCGTTGTCCGCAAGGGTACAAGCGCCCGAGGGGCGAATCGTTGAGCGAACTTCAGCGGACTGATGTGAACGCTTCAGCCCAAGCTCCATGGCTCACCCCCAATGTCGTGGGAATGGGACTCACGAGCCTTCTCTCGGACGCTTCCCATGAGATGGCGACCGCCGTGCTCCCGGGCTTCTTCGCGGTGCTCGGCATTTCCCCCGCCGTCTTGGGCGCGATTGAGGGTATCGCCGATTCCACGTCGAGTTTCGCGAAGCTTCTCTCCGGCTGGTATTCGGACCGCTTAGGTCATCGAAAAGGTCTGGCGGCGGGCGGTTATTTCCTGACAGGAGTATCCAAATCGCTCTTTGCGCTCGCCCACGGATGGCCGCTGCTGTTGGTGGGGCGCATGCTGGCATGGTTCGGAAGAGGAGTTCGAGGTCCGCTGCGCGATGCGCTGCTCGCCAGTTCAGTGCCCTCCGACGCTCGCGGGAAGGTGTTCGGATTTCATCGCGCCGGCGATACGGTGGGCGCTATTATTGGCCCCGTCGTCGGAGTCTGGGTGCTCGCTTACCTTCACCCGCGAATGGCGGCGCCGTCCGGGCCATTTCGCGTCGTTTTCCTGCTAACACTTGTTCCAGGCTTGGGCGCCGGGATCACTTTCGCATCCCTCATCTCCGAAACCCGCCACAATCCGAGCCAGACTGAGCTCTGGACAGCCATTGCCGGTCTGCCACGCTCATTCCGGAGGTTCCTGTCAGGTGTTGGAATCTTTGGCATGGGGGATTTTGCGCGCACCCTCATGATTCTGGCGGCCACCGAGTTGCTCGCGCCGAATCAAGGTCTTGAACGCGCAACCCAGATTGCTGCACTGCTCTACGTTGGCCACAACGTGACTTATGCCGCCTGTTCGTATCCTGTGGGCGCGCTTTCGGATCGTTGGGGAAGACGCGGCCTCCTTTCAATCGGTTATTTTGCGGGGGGAGTGGCGGCAATTGGCTTTGGCGCCGCTTTTTGGTGGAAGCTTAGGGACATTTTTCCCCTTTTGTGTCTCTTCGGAGCAAGCGGCTTTTCAATTGCGGTGGTGGACGCACTGGAAGGCGTGCTCACGGCCGATCTGGTAGACGAGGACAAAGCACGCGGCACCGCGTATGGAGTGCTCGCAAGCGTCAATGGTGTGGCGGATTTGGTAGCCAGCGTTCTTGTGGGAACGCTCTGGACGGCGATTTCCCCTGTGGTAGCGTTTACTTGTGCGGCGGTCCTGATGTGCGCGGGTTCGATCGTCGTCTTTCGGGTGCGGTAGGGGATTTCGCTTCTTGAAGGCGGAGATATGATTTATTACTGCCCTTCATGTTGGGCGGAAATCGCCGGTCATGCAGAAATGTGTCCCGCGTGTGGAGCGGATATTCGAGATTTTGCCGGGGAATCGTACGAGCTGAAACTGATCCGGGCGCTCCGACATCCCGAACCGACCGTACCGCTGCGAGCCGCGACGATTTTAGGGGAACTTCAGTCAAAGGCCGCGGTCCCCGCTCTGATCGAAACGGCCACTCGCACAGAAGACCCATACCTGCAGGAGGCCGCGGTAAAGGCACTCGGTGCTCTCGGTGATGAAGCAGCCGCTCCGTGTCTCGATCGCTTAAGCCGTGAGGGCGCTCTCCGCGTTAGAATCGCCGCGAGACACGCTCTTGGCCTGTTGGGAAGACATGCGCGTCAATAACCATAGTCCTCGATCGGGCGGCGAGTCTCCTTTTGGCCTGCCGGCCGGCAGCGACGAGTTCTTCGTTGGCCGGGAAAAAGAATGCGATCTCCTGCGCAATGCGATTCTCCGCGAGAAGAGCTTCATGATCACCGGCCCGCTTGGCGTGGGCAAGACGGCGCTTGTGAGAAAGGTCCTCGCTGAATTGCCACCGGCCATCCGCCGCCGTTGCCTTTACATCGGGACCGTTAAAGACCTGCAGGACTTGTTGCGGCGCCTCATCCGCGCTCTGTATGAGACGGAGGAGCCGAGTTTGAGGCGCGAGCTTCACCTGGCAGGAGTTTCCAAGATAACATTCGAGCCATGGCTGAAACGGCTTTCGACAAGCCGGATGAGAGGGACCCTCTATCGTGCCGTGGAGGGCGCCGGTTGCCGCGTCTTTCTTGACCACTGCCCTCGTCTGACCTCTGCCATGGCACGGGTTGTCAAGGAACTCTTCTGGATGCGCCAGACACCCGTTTGCCTGATACCTACCGAGGAAGAGCCCCAGACTGCGGTCATGATGGCGAGCCACTTTTTCTATTGGGGGGAAAGCGAGCAACTTCGCCTCGGTCCGCTGCCGCTGAGTGCTGCGCAGGCTCTGCTTGAGGATTGTATCGAACGCTTCAGGCTCGCGAGCCTGGATCTGAAGGAATTCAGAGAACAGGTTCCGGAGCTTAGCCGCTGCGTCCCGGGCGCTATTGTGAAGATGTGCTCGCTTGCGTCGGACCCGCGATATCAGTACGGATGCCGAATCAAGACAAAGCTTGTGTATATCGATTGTTTGATCAGCAGCCGCAACTCGAATGATCGGAAACGGAGCCCTGTCTGAGCCATGACGCCTGAAACGAAGTCCTTTCCGCCCGATCACGTTCGAATGACGTTGACTCATCCGGCCAGCCTGCAGGAAGTGGTCGTAAAGATCATGGATCGCCTCGACGCGAACCCGGACATTTTCCAATCGCCGGAAACGATCCAAGAGCTGGAGTCTCTGCGCCACAAATTTCTCGAAAGCCGCTTCTATTTGGTCTTCCTCGGCCAATTCAAGCGCGGGAAAACCAGCTTGCTGAACGCCTTCGTAGGCACGAGCCTGTTGCCCACCGGAGTCTTGCCGCTCACTTCGATTGTGACCATCGTCCGATATGGCGCCACGCCCAAGGTTCACGTTAAATTTCTCGACAACTCGACTTGCGAGATCGGAATGGGTGACCTTCCGCTCTACGTCACCGAAAAGGGAAATGCGAAGAACAAGAAACAGGTGGCTGAGGTTGAAGTGCTCTATCCCGCCGACCTCTTGCGCGACGGTCTTTGCCTGGTGGACACGCCCGGAATTGGCTCAATTTTCGAGCACAACACCCGTATTGCTTATGACTTCGTACCCCGCTCGGACGCTGCGATCTTCGTCTTTTCCCCGGAATCGCCGCTGAGCCAGTCTGAGCTTGATTTCCTTCGTCATCTTCGCGCGTACGTCGACAAAATATTTTTTGTGTTTAACAAAGTGGATCAAGTTTCTGCAGGTGAGCGAGAGGAGATCATGGAGTTTGCTGGCGGCGCAATTCGAGAACAAATTGCCACGAGCGACCTGCGTCTGTTCGCGGTCTCCGCACGTCAGGGCCTGGCCGATAGCCGAGCCCCAGAAGGGCCTTCGCCTGAAGCGAGCGGACTTCCGGACCTGATGGCAACTCTCTCGAGCTTCCTGGCTTCCCACGGCAAGGAGTTGCTGGTCCGTGCCACCTGCGCTTCCCTCCGACGAATCATTCGAAGCCAGTTACTGGCGTTCGAACTCGAGCGGCGTGCCCTCACGCTCAGCACCTCCGCCATCGAAGAAAAGATCGGCAGGATCCGGAATGCGTGGGAGGCCCTCGACCGGCGTCACCACGAAGCACAATACATCCTGCGGGGCGAGGTCAGGACGCTCGAAAGCCGTCTTGAAAAGGAATTGAACGAATTCGCTCAGGCTGAAGAGCTGCGCCTCAGCAAAGTAATGATTCAGGCACATCGGCAGAATCGGCAGCGCTCCAGGAAGGGGCACGTGAAAATGCTGGAAGAGGAACTCGCCGGCAGAATCGTGATGGTCTCGGAAGACTGGAAGGCCAAGGAAGAGAAAAGGATTGGCGAAGAGTTCCAGCGGCTGACCTCGCGCTTTTCGAGCGAAGCTGCTGAGACCATCCGGCAAATCCAGCAGGCTGCCACGGAGGAATTCGGATTCGCCTGGACGGCATCTCCACTTCCCGATCACCTGAAAGTAGAATCGAGATTCGGACTGCGGCTCGAACGCCTGACCACGTGGGGCCTGGGACAGTTTCCTCTCCTTCTGCCCGGCACGTTGTTCTTCCGATATCTCGAGGGCAGACTGCACGACGCCTGCATTGATGAACTCCATCGTCACGCGGGAAGGCTGATGGCTGATTTGCGCGAGCGCCTGAGTGACAGTGTCAGCCGCTACCTGCGTGCGCTCGACCAGCACGCTGAGCAGGCGCGCAAATCGGTTCTCAGCGCTCTTGACCGCGCCGTCGCGGCGAAGAAAGCTGGGACTCCTGAAAGCGGCAGCCCATCGTCAGCCACAGCGGTGTGCGAAGAGGCAGACCGGGAACTCGCAGCGATCCAGTCTGCATGGGACGCCTGTGCGCTGCAGGCATCCCGTGGCGATTAACGCTAGGCGACGGATAATCCAGGATCAGGCGGAAGTGGCTCCAATTGACGGCCACCATTCTCTCCTGCTCCTTCAGGGTTTGCCAGCTTCAGTGTTCGGATTTCAACCTCCAGACCGTCACAGCGCGCCAGAGCCTTCTGAATCGCGGACGCTCCGGCCTCCCGCGTTGCGCGGGCGTGAATCAGCGCCTGTTCCGCAACGCGGGAAACTTCATGCAGGAGTTTCCTGATCTCTGTCTCCAACTGGCCGCGGCTCTCCTTAACTCGGTTCAGGATGTCGCTTTGAACCCGAGAGCTGTTCGATTCAAGAAGTTGAATCAGGAATTCTAACGCATTGGCGTCGATCACATGGCGGAGCCCGATGGCTCCCAGAAACAAGTCTGCGAGCCATCGTAAGGGTGAGGCCGGCTCGGCCACTTCAATTAAGCTGAGAAAGGTGAAATGAGATTTCACTTGAAATCCGCTTTCGGAATCCAGCGCGTGTGGCATACGAGCCAGTTCGCCGACGCCGGCGTCGGTGAGCTTTGTGAGAAAATCGTTTCCAATTTGTACGAAGCGCCGTGTGACTTCGCGGTATTCGCGCCCGGCCTCTGCCTGCTCCGTCTCCAGCCAAGGCAGCACGAGCTGGCTCACAATTTTCTGAGCTGCGTGCATGGCGTTTCGCCGGTACGCAGGGCCCATTCGGCGGGGAGCATTCCGCAGTGCCTTTTCAAGCTCTTCTCTTGCTTTGGGCAAAGCGGCCTTGACAAATGACCTATGGCGCTCCACGAAAATGTCGGAGAGGCGCTGCTGCTCGGCCATGAAGAGAAATCCCAGCTCTCGCATCGAACGTTCCGCCGACCGGATCGTATCCCCGATCGCGGCCACGCGTCGTTCGGATTCGGCGATGGGGCGGAGAAGAGCCTCACGCTCCTCATCGACAATAGCAAGCAATTGCTCGCTGAACCGCTCGATGCCGCGCTCGCAAGCCTCACGGATGAGACGGTATCCGGAATCCTGGGCAAGCCGCTCAAGAGCGGCAACGAGCTTATCCCAGTCGCGCTCCGGACCGCGGCCTTCTAAGCGCTCCAGGGCACTCACCTCAAGCACCGGCCCAAAGGGCCGCTGCAGCCGTTTCTTCAGAAGTTGCCGGGTGAAGTCCATCGCAGCAGCGCGCTCGGCGTCCGTCGTCCGGTCAGCCTTGTTGAGGACCAGGATTAGGTCTCGAACCTGCCGTCCAGCGACCTCAACCATCTTCAGCTCTTCTCCGGCAAGCGGCGGATCCGCTCCGATGACCACTAAGGCTGCATCGATACGCGGCAAGAAGTGACGCGTTGCCTCCGTATTGCCGGCAAAGACGGAGCCGAGGCCCGGCGTATCCACCAGACACATACCATCCTTGAGGAGCGGCGCCGGCATGAACACTTCGACGCCTGAGATCCGTTTCGCGTTCTCAGGATTGAGCTCCTCCGAAACGTAGAGGCTCAGATTCGAAACCGGTATCTCGTCCCAAGTTCCGCTTTCTCGCCGGATACGGGCTCTACGTTCGGGGCCAAATCGAACGACCGTCGGCACCGTAGTGACCGGAATGAAGCCTGAGGGGAGTATAGAATCGCCGATGAGCGCATTAATCACAGTTGATTTTCCGCGCTTGAACTGGCCAATGCAGGCAAGGAAGAATCGTCCCTCCGCGACACGCGTGGCCAGTTCCTGTGCCTGTTCGACTACGCGGTCCGCTCCCAATTCCTCCCCCAGCTCTCCCAGACGTCGCAATCTTTCGGCGCCGTCTGAGTTGATCGCTCTACGGGAGGACAGCGAAGCCTCATCCTCACGTTCCGTGTTGAGTCTCATCGTCGTCTGACCCCACTATTTCGTTCGAGCCAGCCCTCGGCAGTCTGACCCCGTAAGAAATTCAATGGCGCGCTCGGGTGAGGACGACTCCTGACCTCGTGGCTCACTTCTGTATCGATGGTCGTGCTTGCGCTCAAATTCCCGAAGCTCTGTGACGAGTTTTTGAGTCTTGACCTTAGCGACTTCACGAACCACATGCAGCGCGGATAACGAAGTCCAGGCTTGAACCGCGAGCCGGAGATGCACGAGACAAAGCCCTTTGGATTGCTGATAGCGAGCATTGAAGGCAGGCTCGCTAAGCATTTCTTCCAGCCCTTCAAGATAACGCTGCTCGGACTCGCGCGCGCCCGCGCAAGCGATGCAATCTCTCGCCGCAGCGAGCGGTTCCCGTAACCGCCGTCTTTGGCCCCGCAAGAGACGGCGCATGGAGCCGTTCTGATTTGTCGGTTTGGAAGCCTCGAGTTCTTCCAACACATTGGCCAAAAGGTTTTCGCACAAAACAGCCACGCCGAAACCATCGGTCCAGCTCTCTTGTTCTATAGCTTTCGCCTGCCGGAAGTGCTCTGCACAGAAACCGCCTCCCTGCAGAAATTCTTCCCTCACATCACCGGACATCATGCCTTCGTAAAGGAAATTAAAGATGTGCTGGCGCACGGATGTGTTGAGAGCCTCACAAATGACACAGCCATCCCTGGGCAGTGCGTCCTCTAAAGCAAGCCCTGTGAACCAGCCCGCCTTACGCAGAGGAGGCGCATCTGAAGCAGGGGTGTTCTTCATGGTTAGCCGGTCAAGCTCCTTGCGGGTGTCTGTTCCTGGCCCTGAATTCTGGAGAGGTCGGCCAGGTCTTGCTGAAGCGCCTCCGCCTCTTCGGGACCAGCTTTACGGCCTTCGGCCAACTGCTCCAGTTGGGCGCGGAGAGCGTCGGCCTGAGCGTCGAAATTGCGGTGAAGCTCGGAAATGGTTCTCCTCGACCACGCCTCGATCAGCCGTCCATAGGCGCGAAAGACCTCGACGGCGCGCGGCCCCACCTCTTCCTCGAGCTTCCTTCGGATTCGCCATCGCGTCACCCGCTCGCCGAGCATCGACAGGAAACCGCGTCGAAGGCGGATCTCCAATGGGCCGGGATCGACCAGTGGCATCTCCTTCACCAAAGAGACGAAGACTCGCTGCTCGCTTCCCACCTCGGCGGTGACGGCTTGCCTGGTTGCATCGAGGCCCTGTTCGAGACTCCGCGCCAACCCCACCAGCTTGTCAAAAATCCGATTCGCTCCTTCCGACGCCGTGGCGATCAGGTTCCGAGTCAACGACTCTTTCTCCTCCATCTTCGGCTTGTCGTGACCGCACCAGCTTCGAGCGATCTCCGCTGCCGCACGGCGTAGGGCAAGGTCTGCGAGCTCTCCGACTTCATAGCTGGCCTTAAAGCAAAACTCCAGGATCCCGTCGAATTCCCCTCCGGCTTGCCGAAGCCTCGTCTGTGCTTCCCGAATGGCCTTCACGTCTTTTATCGGACCTTTGGCCGAAGCGTTCAACCGCACTTTCAGCGCTGCTTCGACGGCATCACCCAAGGCAGCGATCTTGCGATGCACGGATTGCCGCGCCAACTCCTGATGCCGCCTGAAGAGCGGCTGAATCTCACTCGCGAACCACTCGTCCAACAGGCTCGCCTGCTCGCGCTGTGAGCTCACGGGCCAGACCGTAAGGTCAATGCCAACCTGCGACCTGATGTGGCTTGCGACGTAGCTCACCACGCGCGCGCGATCCGCCGGGCTCAGCAAATCCGCCTTGCTGAGCAAGACAAAGGCCGGGATAGCCGCCTCGTAGAGATTCCGGATCGTGGCAAGATCCTCCTCCGTGAGCGTGGAACCTGCATCAATCAACACCACACCGAGGTCACAGTTAGGAAGATAGGCCATGGTTTCTGCTGCGCCGGCCGTGGCCAGCGAGCCAAGCCCCGGTGTATCCACCAGCACCACGCCAGCTTCGAGGCGGGCCGACGGCATTTCGACTACAATCCGGGTGATGTGCTTGCCGTTCGCCGGGTTGTGCTCTTCGCTCACGAACTCGGGAAGACGATCGATCGACGTTTGCTCCGTCTTTCGGTCCAGCGATGACACGGTGAGCCTGACCTCCGGCCCGTAGACGAGCCGCGTGGGCACAGCGGTGATGGGTGTAACGCCCACGGGGAGCACGTCAGTCCCAAGAATGTGGTTCAGGAGGGAAGATTTTCCCGAGCTGACGCGCCCAAAAACCGCAATCTGAAAAGCCGGGGATTCGAGCTTATCGACAATGATGGAAAGTGCCGGACGAAACTCCACCAGGCCGCGCTCGCGCACGATCCGCTCGATCTTTCCGAGCAGCTCCAGCCCGCCCGCCGCACCGTTCAACCGTTCAAGACGACGTTGGAGATCGCCGTCGGCTTGCTGGCCCAGGTAGTTGTTGAGCTGACGCAGAATGCTTCGCATTTCATCCACCAAGCCGTTCAATTCCGGCACGACTGACGGTGGAACCCTGCCGTAGCCTCGCATGGCTTGGGGCCGGCATTCGTCAAAGGCGATATCCGCAAATTCCAGCGTGGCACGAATGGAATGGCGAGCTCCCATCGTGGGACCTGAAGGCGAAATGCCCTGGCTCTTCAGCACTTGAACCATTTGCGCGCGGATGCGGGCGATGTAGTCCTGGACTAGCTTGGCCTGCGCGGGACTCAGGTCCAACCGGTACTTGGGGAACGGGGACTTGGAAAGCGAAGAAGCAAGGATGCCTTCGATATCCGCGAGAAGGTTATCGACGTATTGCGCGCTGGTGAGCAGGTGACGTTTGTGATTGGAATTCAGCTCTTCGTGCGGTTCCATCGCTCGCCGCCTTTAATCGGTATCTGAAACTCTGCACCGCAGGGCATTCCAGGCGGGGAAAACTACGGAGGGAGAAACCAAGAACCCTCAACCGCCTGAAAACCTTGCAGGAGTTATCTTCCCCTCAAGGGGCGGTTAAGGGCGAACTCCAACACCGCTAGATTTCATTCTCTGATATACGCTGGTTTGCGTCAACCGCTTGTGAATCTGTGTGAATCCGCTGTGAATCAAAACCCTCGGAACTGCGCCGGAGCACTCCGGCATCGGCTTATCCCGGGCTTCTGGTGAATTACGGCTATACAGGCTGCGGAAAAAGTCTTTCGGGAGTTGGCGTAGCGCCGGCATCTTGCCGGCCTCCGTTGAATTGAAGGGAGTGGCCGGCAAGATGCCGGCGCTACGTTCGCGGCGGCGTCGAGTTTTTCCGCAGCTTGTATAGCAGGATGCTGAAAACGCTTTCAACGAATGTCCTTATGAGGGCAGCGAAGAATCGCAGCATTTGTTTTCGATGTGCTAGAATCCTCCCATGCCGAAAACTGATCTAGCTCAACTATGGGAAGAGCACACCAACCATGAATTTGGAACGCGTGATACGGAAGCGACGCTAGCCACCATGGTGGACGACGCTTATGTTAACCATGTTCCCGTGATGACCGGCGGCTTCGGAAAAGCTGCCTTGCGTGACTTCTATTCGCGGCGCTTTATCCCCACCATGCCACCGGACACGGTGCTCACGCCCGTCTCGCGGACCGTGGGAGAAAACCAGCTCGTTGACGAGATGATCTTTTCTTTCACACACACCCAGGAGATGCCCTGGATGTTGCCCGGGGTCCCTCCGACCCATCGCCACGTGGAAGTGCCGTTGGTTGCCATCGTGCAGTTCCGGGACGGTAAACTTGCGCACGAGCACATCTATTGGGATCAAGCTTCCGTGCTTAAGCAAGTCGGGCTCCTTACGGACGCGTCGCTTCCGGTTTTCGGGGCTGAGACCGCCCGGAAGGTGCTCGACCCGCGCTTCGAAACCGGCCTTCCCTGACAGGATGCTGAGAGACGCTTTCAACGAATGTGCTTCTGAGTACAGCGAAGAGTCCCAGTATTTGTAGGTTGGTCCCTCCTTGTGGGCTACTGTTTACCCAGGGACACGGGCGGCGATTCCCAAGCCCTCCCAGAAACCAAGTTGCCGGGAAACAGCCGCCCCGTGAAGTGCGGTCAGGATTGGGGGCTCCCGGCAAGCACGGCCGCGAGCAGTGGATGCTTCCGGGTCGAAAACGGATTCGTGGCGGTAACTCCTCTCCATGTGAACCCCTCCTGCAAATCTTCCGAGAGGAGCAGGCGACATCCAGTGGCGGCGGCCGCAGAAAAGATCACGGAATCCCAGATACTGAGCTGATGGTCTGTTGCGAGGTCCGTCGCTGCAAGCATGACTTCAGCGGAAGTCTCGATCAGAGGAAAGGCATCCTGCCATGAGAGGACCGCCCGGCGCGCTTTTCCGGGCGACCGGCCTGCCTTTCGCACCAGCACGTTGAAAAGCTCGCCGAGCGACTGCACGGGCACAAACACTGTCTCCTGGGGAAGCCTCTCGATCAGTTGGAGCGCTGCACCCTTCATGGCAGCGCCATTGACGCCTTCGGCGTAGCCTAGAATGTTCGTGTCAAGAGCCAGCCTCACGGTTCGTCCTCATAAAGCTCATCCCGAGTCCAGCGGCCGATGGTAACCACGGGTTCTGACCTGAGTCTCTTCAAAAGGGTCGCTCGCGCCGCTCGCGCCACCCCGCCATCCCTTGCGGCAGGTATAATTCTAGCCACCGCTTTCCCGTGTGCTGTCACGACGTAGCTTTGCCCTTCACGGACGGCGCCGAGGAGCTTCGAGAACTTACGGTTTGCATCTGCGGCAGAAACTGGCTTCTCCATGGTCTCTCCTGGATGTAGTGATATTACGTACTATGCCACGGAACCGCGCACCCAGCAAGGGATGGGTGCGCGACATAGAAGTGGCGCTTTGAATGGTTTGGCTGCCAGAAGGCTTCTTCTTAATGTATAGTATACACTAAGACAAGGAGGTCTTATGGCCGAATCACTTCCAGCATTGGAGAAGGACCGCTCTATGGTCGTGCACCAGATCACCCAACTGGGCGACTTCCGTCCGGGCTCGGTTCGCG
>JASHON010000143.1 GCA_030041095.1 Terriglobia bacterium | reverse complement strand
TGACAATAATAGGCTATATATGTATACTAGTCTCGAATGGTTTTTACCCGTGGACGGTTCTCCGCCAGAGGGTCCGGCCAGCGGGACTCCGGCTTGCGACCGTGCAAGAACCGGTTGGCGGTCCGGGCTCGCCTTTTTTTATTTTCGATGGCGTTTAACAGGCTGCCGCTTTTGAAGCCGGGAACCATCACCGGCGTGTGGCGCATCGCCGGCCCGCCGCCGCTCCGGCATCGTACGGCAAAGCCGAAGCAATCTCCCCGCTGGGTCGGAAAATGAGGAAGCTCCGGATCATCAAAGAATCGATGACCAACAATCCCAGTAAGTTGCTGAAAACAATGAACGGCGATGAAGCCAAGAACCAACAATCCTGGCAAGTTGCTGAAAATAAGTTGGTTATTAGTATTTACCGAATGATATCCCAGTAAGTTGTTGAAAATAATTATGTTGGACCGCAATGCCTCTCTCATTTATTGACCACCATAGGCGCAACACGAAAGGTGAGATTCTTGAAAACCCAATCGCCCAATCACACGCGCAGTCGGACTGGCGTTTGAGGGAATCCCGAATGATCGTTGCAGCCGCCGGTGCTAAACAGGCTGCGGAAAAAGTCAGCGGCGCCGCGAATGGTGCGCCGGCATCTTGCCGGCCTCCCTTGAATTGAAGCGAGTTGCCGGCTGGAAGCCGGCGCTACGTCAACTCCCGAAAGACTTTTTCCTCAGCCTGTAAACGTGATCGCCGTGTAGACGCTACCGCAAGCCGGGAATATACTGAAACTGTACTCCCCCAAAGCTTGCCCCGCGGGTGTTGGATTCAGTTCATGAGTGATTTCAAGCCGTTCGAGCTCGAGCGCAGGCAAATGATTGACGTGCAATTGCGCCGGCGCGGCATAGGCGATCTGCGCGTTTTGAACGCCATGCTCCACGTTCCGCGCCATGAATTCGTGCCGCCTGAGTACTTGGAAGCTGCTTACCACGACCGCGCGCTGCCGATTGGCCGGACCGAAACCATTTCTCAGCCTTACATGGTTGCTGCGATGACGCAGGTGGCGCGAGTCGCGCCGGGCGACAAAGCCTTGGAAATTGGCACAGGATCCGGATATCAGGCTGCAATCCTGTCCTTTCTGGGCGCGCGCGTCTTTTCACTTGAATTGAATCCGAGGCTTGCCGATGCGGCGCGGGCGCGGCTTTCCCGGCTCGGCTTTGACGGTGTTGACGTGATTTGCGCCGACGGCACGGAGGGTTACAGTCCTGCTGCTCCCTATCAAATCATTCTGGTGACGGCCGGATCGCCTCAAGTGCCTCCGGCGCTCATCGAGCAATTGGCCGACGGCGGCCGGCTGGTGATTCCCGTGGGTGATCTCGAATCCCAGTGGTTACAGCTTCTTGAGAAAACGCCGGAGCAGTTGTCTACAAAGTGGCTGGACCCATGCCAGTTCGTGCCGTTGACCGGCAAGCACGGCTGGCCTCCAAGCACGCTACGAGCCGCAAGATTTTCGAGATTCCATATCGTCTGACGACTGTGAGACGCAGCTTGCGTCAGACCGCAGCACCGGCAGGCTGTCCCGGTTAAGTCCTGACACGGGCGGTCTTTGGCCACCCCCTCACAAGGCTCGCGGAGTTTATCCTGAGTCCCTTCGCTGCGCTTGGGGCCGTTCGCAGCAAAAGGGCGAACGGGCTCACCGCTCTTTTCCCCAATGGTGCCAGGAGATTCTCAAAAATCACGTGGGACGGGCCACTAGCATTCCGAGCCGGAGACCTCGGTTTGGGCGGCGGGGACGCGATCGAAAGCTTCGCGTGTTTGCGGATCGCGCCAGTTATCGAACAAGCCGATGGTTTGGACGCAGGAGACGGTGCACCGCGGAGCGCACGCTTTGCGCGTCAGATATTCGCGCTGAAGATGAGCGCGGGAATACTGTTCGAGCGGAATGCCCGGGTAGCCGCGCTGCTGGGAACAATAGTGAACGAGGCCGGCCTCGCAGATGTAGAGATAGCGGCTGCCGGCGCGGCACCGCCATGAGTTTTCCTGCCCGCGAGCGATATTCCTCTGAAAAGCAATATAAAAGCGCGAATAGGAGCGCCGGCTCATCCTCGCGATCTGTTCGAAGATGGCAGATTGCTCCTCACTCAGCGGCACAAGCTGGCCTGAATGGTCGTGGATGATGCCAACGGTGGTGGTGAATCCAAGCTCGCGGGCGCGCTGCGCTACGACGATGGCGTCCTGCGGATTGTGAATGGCGCTGCCGAGCACTGAATTGATGTTTACGTGAAACTCCGCATAGTCCGCAAGATTCTTGAGCTTTTGGCCCAGTACCTTCAAACTTTTTTTCGATACGTCATCGGGCATGACGTTATCGATGCTGATCTGAAGATGGTCGAGTCCAGCCCCGTTCAGCCGCTGGATGCGATCGGGCGTCAGCAGATATCCGTTGGTAATGAGCCCGGCCAGCATGCCACGCTGCCGAATGGCCCGAATGAGGCCGTCGAGTTCGGGATGAAGCAGAGGCTCGCCGCCGCTGATGGTGATGATGCTGGCGCCCAAAGCCGCCAGCTTAGCCACTCGACCCGCCAGCACGGGCAGCGGCACGGGCTTCGAAAAATCATCGTATTCATTGCAGTACGCGCAAGAGAGATTGCAGCGGCGCATCGGTATGAGATGGACGTCGATAGGATGCCGCGTCGAGATAATGCCTTTGGCGATGGCTCGAAGCTCGCGCAACCGCCGGCTGATAAAACGAATCCTTCTGCGGAGTTTCGTACGGCTCATAAGAATTCCGTTGCCAACCGAAGGCGGTGGAGCATCAGTCCATTTTGACGCGCTGGACTCCGGGCTTCGCTTTGATTTTGAAGATGGCGCGCGGCATGGGAGAGTTGATCTTCAGGCTGGCGTAGCGGGCAATAATATAATCGCCGCTCGGCTCAAAGAACTCTTGCTGGACGGGCAGCCAGCTTCGCTCGCTGATCCATAGGTCAACCTTCTTGAGTTGGCGGGCAACGCTCGCGCTGCGCGGGGTCAGTTCCAACACCGGAGTTTCTTGGCCGTCGAGATTCTCCACACCTAAATACTTTAGGTGATACGATTCCCGGAGCTCGCTGGTCTCAGTGCCAAACCCGAGCAGCAAAAACTGTTGCAGGACGTCGCGTCGTTGCTCGAGGTTGAATTCCTGGATTTGATTCAGACGCGGGTAATAGATGCTTGCGCGATCGTTCTTGATAAGAATCGTCTCGGCGCTCGGCTCCGCAAACCGAATCAGCAGTTTCGGCTTTTTGCCCTTCTTATAATAGATCGTCCCCGATTGCGTCGATCGGTCGTTGACCAGAACCGTCACCGTCGTTTTAACCAGCTTGGCGGAAATTGCCCTGACCGCGATGGCTGCCTGGTCCATCCGGGCCAGCACCATGCTTTGCTTCACGGATGCCGGCTTCGCCTGTCCTCGTGCCGGCCGTGCGCTTCCGGCGCAGGCCGCGACGATCAGCGCCCCCATGACGGAGAATCCAACACGCCGTATTTTCCTCCAGTACCCCAAAAGCGTCGTATCCTCGAGCCCTCAAAGCTGCCCACCCCCAGTGTAGAGCCACCGCGCGTGGCCGGACAACTGAGTTCTTCGAAGCGGCCGAAACCGGTCCTCAAGCGCTAATGCTGCAGTGCGGAAAATACCACCGTGTAACCGAGGATGACGTTACGTTTGTCGAACAGAATCACAACGGATTTCAACTGGACCGGCCGGTGAAAACGTTCTTGCAGGATTTGGCGTATGGCGTCATCGGGCTTGAGAGGGGCCATGGCGGCGACCAGGCGGGAATCCACGAGGAAGTGCCAGCCGTCCCTGCTGCGTCCAAGCTGGATGACACCGTGCGCATAGCGGAGGTTGGTGAGCCCCAGCGTCGGCTTGTCGTGGAACCAGGAGGGCGGCGTGAGAAAGATAAACGCCAGAATGATGGCGCACATCGCGTCGTATTGCCACGAGCCTCGCTCGTAGGTCCACAGGATCGACCGGTGGGCCATCTGCTTCAGCACAGCCCAGTGGCTTGTTGGTTCGGCTGGGTCTTCGCCGCAGTCTGACTTTGCGACCGTCTGCTCCGGAATCTCCGCGCTTTGCGCCATACGCCAATTCCGGAAAATACTCTCTCCCAACTACAAAGTCAATCGTCAACGATCTGCCCGTCCCGCATGTGGATGATGCGATCGGCCACGGCTGCGGCCTCCAGATTATGAGTGATCATCAGGATGCTCTGCCCGAGCGACCGGTTGAGCGACCTGATCATGTTGAGCACGGCGTGAGAGTTTTCCGTATCCAGGTTTCCCGTAGGCTCGTCCGCCAGCAGAATCTTCGGCTCTGCAATCACCGCACGCGCGATGGCGACCCGTTGCTGCTCGCCTCCGGAAAGGGCATAAGGCCGATTCTCCAATTTGTCCCCGATTCCCAGCATTTCAACAACCTTCTGAAAGCGGTGCGGGTTGAACCCGTTTCCCTGGATGGATTGTGCGAGCGCGATGTTCTGCCGGGCGTTCAAGGTGGGAAGCAAATTGAAGCGTTGAAACACAAACCCCACCTCGTGCCGCCGGAACCGCGTGCGCTCGGCATCGGACATGGCGCTGAAGTCGTTGCCGTCCACGATAATCTTCCCGCTTGTGGGCGAAGCCAGGCCGCCGAGCAGATGCAACAAAGTCGATTTCCCGCACCCCGACGGTCCGACGATGGCCACGAATTCCCCCTCGGATACCCGCAGCGAGACCCCTCGCACCGCCGGCGTTTCCACCTTTCCCGTGCGATAGACCTTCTTCAGGTCCAGGGTGACGATGATCGGCTGCGCGTGCGCCATATTGATGCCTACTCGTATGCCAGCGCCTCGACGGGATCGAGGCTGGCAGCCCGCAGGGCCGGATAGAACGAGCCGATCGCGCAGCCTGCAATGGCCAGCACGGCCGCCCGCACAAACCATCCCGTCGTTAGGTGCACGGGCACGGTGGGATCGTATGCCATGGTGAGCTTTTGCACCATCAGGGTGGCCACAAACCCGCATACAATACCCACCAGCGACAAAACTCCGGCTTCCTCGAGAATGAGATCGATCACATACAACTTGGATGCTCCAAGAGACTTCAGAATGCCGATTTCCCGCGTCCGCTCCGTAATGGTGGTGTACATGGAAAGAAAGAGCACCAGAAATCCGATTCCCACCGCGATCGTGATCATCACGTTCACGAAGTCGCGCAGCGCGGGCAAGTCACTGGATGTGAGCATCGACATGTATTGATCTACGGAGAGCACCTTATTGTCCGGAAGCAGTTTCTTGATGGCCGCAAGAACGTCCGGCGTATCCTGCTGCTTGGCGCACTTGACGAAGAAAATGGAGGCGTGATTCATGTCGCCCTGTAACTCCTGCAAAGTAGGAAGCGGGACGTAAAGGCGCGCACCTTTGCCGTGCTCGACGATGCCCGCCACGTGGAAGGCGTGGCCGAGCAATTGGAGCGTCTGTCCCACCTTGACGCCATTGTCCTGCGCGTAATAGTTATCGACGATGATGTCGAAGGGGTTGACCAGCGGCCCGCCCGAGTCGTAGACAAACCCTCCGCTCACCTCATTCCACGACTTCATATCAATGCCGTAAATCAGGTTCAGCCCGCCATCGGTATTGAACTGAAGGAGGACTGGCGTCACGGCCTGAACGCGCGGCAACGTTCGCAGAACATCCCCAATCGTCACCGGCATCGGGGCGCTGGTGACACCCAGGAAAAGTGAAGCTCCGGGCGGTTGCACCATGATGTCCGCGCCCACGCCATGGACACGCTCGGCGCCCGCTCGCAGCATTCCCGTGGTCATCCCAACTACGAGCAGAACCAGCGCCACTTCAATGGCGACGGCAAGAACGCTGACGATGCTGCGAATCGGCCTGTGCAGCACATTCGCCAAAATGATCCTACGGGTCATCTGAACCTCGGAGGGCGCGCGGAGAATCCAGCATCACCCGGTGCGCGCCCGGTGGCAGGGCGAGCGAGAACTTTGATTGAGGGATCGGCAGGTTGAACTTTGGCTGAAGAATGGTGATCCCGAGCGAGAGCCCTTCGCCCGGACGCCGGATCGTGATCCGCGATGGATAATGAATGCCCCCGAAATTGACATAATTGCCGTATTGCACGTCCTCCAGGTATTTTCCACCAGTCCCGTACATCTGCACCCGCACGATCTGCATGTTGGTACGATCGAACCAAATCTGGCGCTCGAGCGTCACAGCGCCCTCACCGGAAGCGCCCAGGACCCCGACGACGTAGTCCTGGTTGATTCCCTGTTCTGCCTCCTCCACAAAATAACTGCTCGTTGCCTCGTTGATGGGCTGTAGCAGCAGCCCGTCCACGACGTCTTCGGGCCTCAATGCTTTTAACGAATTCTTCAGCGAACTGGTTACCGAGTTCGAGCCTTCATAGAATACGTTCTTGGACGGAACGTAAAGGTCAAAGCGCTCGCCGTCGGAAGCCATGTCAAAGAGATCCGTCCCCACCACCGGGACCTGGCCTTGCATCCGAATCCAGGCCGGGCGCTTCAGAAGGATGTAACCCCGCAGATCGTGATATTGCTTGATCACTCCGGTGTACACGGAGCCTTCGCTGGGCTGTAATTCCAGTGTCGCCGAAAGCGTCTGGATCTCCGCGCTCTGATCGTTAATCTCCGCGATCAGGTCATGAAGCGACGCGATTCGCGGAGGCGGCGGGCGTAGTCCTGGAGGGATGTGCGTGGTTTGGTTGACCGCGCAGCCAAACAGACCTGCAGCGGCCAAGACCATCACCACGCCGTTTTTAATTTTTGCGAGTATTGATCCGACCTCTGATAAGCGTCTTGCCTGAACTCAATCTAACAGATGGTTCCGGCCAGAGTCAACGCGCGAGCATACGAGCAGCCGCTCACGCTTTGCTGTTGCTGCGCACCTCAATGCCGGCCACTTCTTCGAGGAAAGTAATGACGGCGGCATAATCCCGATCGCCCTGTCCTTTAGCCTTCGCCGCGCCATACACCTCTTTTACGGCAGCGGCAGCCGGCATGACGACGCTCTGTGCATACGCAGCTTCCATAGCCAGCTCGAGGTCTTTGTGCATGAGCTTAAGCGGGAAGTAGGGAGTGAAGTCACCTTTGAAAATGAAAGGCGCCTTGAAATCCGTCAGCGCCGCTCGCGCCATGCTGGACTGAATGATTTCCATCATCACGGCCGGCGCGACGCCCGCCTTGGCCGCTAGCACGAAGCCTTCACAAAAAACTTCCACCATCGTGGCCTGAATGGCATTCTGCGCAAGCTTGGCGGACAAGCCGGCGCCATTGGCTCCGCAGTAAATGTGCTTCTTGCCGAGAACGCGAAGCACAGACATCGCGCGATCCATGGCGGCGCGCTCTCCTCCAATCATGAACGTCAACTCGCCCCTTTCCGCTCCATGTTTACTGCCCGTGACCGGAGCGTCGAGCATCTGCGCGCCACGACCGGCGGCGTGGCAGGCGAAACGGCGGCTCGCAACGGGACTGATCGTGCTCGAATCGATGAACAAGGATCCTTTGCCCAGCGTCTCCATTAATCCCTGCGGGCCGAGCGTCACCGCCTCCATGGCAGCGGTGTCACTCACGATGGATATGACAAAGTCCGCATCGCTTGCGGCCTCCGCTGGAGTCGTACAAACCTTCGCTCCGGCTTGCTGCAGCGTCTCCGCCTTGCTTGCCGTACGGTTAAATACCTGCAATGCGTAGCCTGCCTGCATCAAGTTCAGCGCCATGGGCTGCCCCATGATACCCAGACCGATAAAGCCAATCGTTTGCGGCATAGTAACCTCCTTGTGACCCTCATCCGCTTGTTGGATGCGCCTGGAAGGCAGCGCCCGTATGCCGGAACCATAGCCGGCGCGTTCAGAAGCTCATCAACAAGCGCACGTCCCGTACGTTGTTTTCGGTGAATCCTGTCTCGATCGTATCACCCAAAGTGCGGAAGAAATGGTAAGCATCGCTCTCTGCGAGGAATTGTGCAGGGTCAAGCCCTAAAGCCCGCGCGCGCGAAATCGTGTTGCCGTCAGCCACCGCGCCGCAAGAAGGACTGTTGCCGTCGCGTCCGTCGGTGGCGGCGCTGAGCACAACCCGCCTCTCGCCTTCAATCTTCTGTGCGGCGTAGAGCGCGAATGACGAATTCCTTCCTCCCAAGCCAAGCCCCGTCACCGGGCAAGTGACCTCGCCGCCCATCACCAGGCAAACAACCCGACCCGCTTGGGATTTCGCAAACATATCCAGGGCGCTCAGCGCCGCGTCCGCTGCTTCCCGGTACTCGCCGTCCCGCTCGGCAGAATCAATTTCGGCTTCGAACCCCAGCTCTGCCGCTGCTTTTTTGGCCGCCTTCACCGCGTCCTCGCTGGAGAGCAGGCAGAAATAGTCGGAATGGGCAAAGCACGCGTCGCCGGGCTTCGGTGTTTCTGCCAGAGTCTTCTCTTCAAAGTGCTTCCGGATTCGGGCGGGAAACCGCGGTATCAGGCCGCTTCGCTCCGCAAGCTCATAACAGAGTTCGCTGGTGGATTCATCCGGCATGGACGGACCGGAAGCCGCCATAGAGGGCATTGAGGCCGGCACATCCGAGATATAGATGGTCAACTGGCGTGCCGGAAAGGCAGCCATTGCGAGGCGCCCTCCCTTGATCGCCGAAAGATGCTTGCGCAATACATTGATTTCTTCGATAGGCAGGCTGCTATTGACGAGCGCCCGATTGAACTCAACCAAGTCCGCGATGGTGATTTCCGGATCGATCGGCTTTTCAAATGCCGACGATCCTCCGCCCGAGATCAAGTAGATCACCATGTCGCTCGCCGTGAGCCCCGAAACCAGATCGATCGCGGCTTCAGCGCCCTTCCGGCTGCCGGCTGTGGGATAAGGATGGCCACCTGCATAAAACTGAAACCGACTCAATTTCTCCGCCGGCTCGACGGGCGACACAACCACTCCCCCGCCGATCCTCCCGCCCAGGATCGAGTCGAGGACGGTTGCCATCCTCGTCGCAGCTTTGCCAATGGCGACGACCAGTGGTGGTTTGCGAAGGGGCAGCCGGAGAGACTCGCCCACAACGAGGTCTTCCCCCTCGAGTTGGATCTTCTGCAGCATGACGCGCCGCACGTCGATTGCAGCCATCGTCTCCATAAAGATCCGGTGGGCAAGCTGCCTTCCGCGCCCATATTCGGGCGCTGGCTCGTGAGCAAGTTGCCGTTCGGTGGCCATGATGCCGGTAAACTCCGAAGTTTCATTATTGGAAACGCGAACGGGAAAGGCAAGCCTTGGACGAGGTCAGGCGGCTGAAGTCTGGGGCTCGAGCTGGGAAGAATCGGTGAGCCGCCAGGATTCGCGCTCGGCGAGAAGGCGTGAGACCAGCGCGTAATGCATGGCGTGCCCGGCGCAGTGCGCCACCACGTGGCCTACAATCGGATGACCCAGCAAGGCCAAGTCTCCAATCAGGTCAAGAATCTTGTGACGGCAGAACTCATCGCGGAAACGAAGGCCCTCCGGATTCATCACGCCCTCGGGTGAGACCACCACGGCATTTTCAAGCGAGCCGCCACGAATGAGTCCTGCCTTGCGCAAGCTTTCTACTTGCTCGAGGGTGGTGAACGTTCTGGCGGGCGCGATATCTTTCGTATAGATGCCGTTTAACGGAGTGACGTCCAGCAATTCGCGGCCAATATGCGGCTGAGCAAAATCGATGCCGTAGGTCACGCGGAACAACGGAGACGGATGAATCGCAATTCGCTTTGCGCCATCCACGACCTCCACGGGCTTCAAGACCTGGAGATAAATCCGGCGGGCGCGCTGCCGCCGCAGTCCGGCCCGCGCTATTTCATGCGCGAAGGGAAGCGCACTGCCATCCAGGATTGGAACCTCCAGGTTGTCCATTTCCACAATGGCGTTGTCCACTCTGAGCGCGGCCAGCGCTGAAAGCAGGTGCTCCGTGGTTGAGATCAGAACGCCTTTGCGCATCAGCATGGTGGCATAACTGACGCGCGCCACGTTCGTCGCGTTGGCCTTGATCTCGAAGCCGTCCAGATCGGAACGTTTGAAGAGGATGCCGGTGTTGGCCGGAGCGGGAATGACCGTCAACGAGACCGCGACACCGGTGTGCAAACCAATTCCTTGAAAGCGCACTTCCCGCGCGAGCGTTTGCTGCCGGGCGGGATGTGAGATATCCATACGCTAACGCATTTAGCAGTTCTAATGCCACTCGGCACTTACTTGGGTATTATATTGAAAATACACAGCTTGAATCCAGATTGGGGTGCGGGCGACGGTGTTGAATGTGTGGCTGTAAAGCCACAGGTTACCTAGCAATGAACTCCTTGATCTTTTCGAAGTCTCCTCGCAGAATCTTCTCTTCTCTTGGATTGCGCAGGACGTATGCGGGATGGACCGTAACGATTGCTTTTGTCCCGCTATAATCAAAAACTTGTCCATGAATCTTGGTGATGCCCTCCTTCACGCCCAATACAGTTCTTGCAGCAGGAGCTCCCATGCAGCAGATGAGCTTCGGCTTAATGGCCTCAAACTGGCGGAAAAGGAAGGGCGAGCACGCAGCGACTTCATCGGCTTCGGGGACGCGATTGCCGGGCGGCCGGCACTTCACCACATTGCAAATGTACACTTCTTCTCGCTTGATTTCCACGAGCTGCAGCACGCGGTTCAAGAGCTGGCCAGCGCGTCCTACGAAAGGCAAGCCTTGTTCGTCTTCGTCGGCGCCCGGTCCTTCGCCCACCAACACCAACTCCGCGTGGGGATTGCCCTGGCCGAAAACAATATGTTTCCTTCCGCTCCATAGTTTGCACCGGTGGCAATCACCAAGGTCCTTCCGGACGTCGTCCAGCGTCTCGAGCTTATGTTGTGGCTCGGAAGGAGCGGATTCGAAGAGTCCGAGCGTTTGAGCGGGCCGGCTGAGGGAAATTGGAGCGGGCGTGTTTACGGCTCGGAACTCACGAGCAGGCTCCGGCGCAGCAGCCGGCGAATGCGCCACGCCTGGGCCCGCGGGCGGGCTCTCCGTTTTCGCGTCTGGGCTCGCATTCTCCACTGCCGGCTCCGTGGCCGCGCCGCGCGAGTAAAAATCTTCGATACCCATATCCCGAAAGAACTGGATCCAGGCCTTCAGTTCCGAAGCGATTTCTTTATCCACGGTTACGTACGGTTCAGCCTCAATTTGACCAACTCATCCAGCACGCAATGTGCAAGCTCCAACTTGCTCATTCGCGGGAGTGCTTTGTAATCCCCGTCCGCGAAGACCAGCGTGGCGATGTTCGTATCCACATCGAAACCCGCGCCTTCTTGCGTAACGTTGTTGGCCACCACCAGGTCCAGACGCTTCGAACGAAGCTTCGCGCGGGCGTTCTCGAGCAAGTCATCGGTTTCCGCTGCGAAGCCGACGAGAAGCTGGTTGGGCTGATGGCGAACCGTAATTTCACCAAGGATGTCACGCGTCGGCTCGAGCATGAGTGTGAGAGCGCCTTGTTCCTTCTTTATTTTGCTTCTGGCAACCTCGACCGCTTGATAGTCGGCGACGGCGGCAGCCATCACAATGGCTGTGGCTTCACTCAGCCGATCGAGGACGGCTTCCGCCATTTGATCCGTCGTTTCCACGCGTACGGTTTCCACACCTGACGGTGGCTCAATCGCTGCGGGCCCGCTCACCGTCAGGACGCGCGCTCCGCGGCGATGCGCGGCTTCAGCCAACGCAAAGCCCATCTTCCCGCTCGACCGGTTACCAAGGTAGCGCACGGGATCGACGGGCTCACGCGTGGGGCCGGCGGTGATTAGAAAAATTTCTCCTCTCAGGTCCTGCTGGCGGGCAAGCTCTGCAAGAACAGCGTCGGCGATGACCCCAACGTCCGCCAGGCGGCCGGCGCCTGTCATGCCGCAGGCCAGGATGCCCGTGTCCGGCTGGATGATCCTTACGCCGCGTGCTTTCAAGGTGGCGACGTTTGCCCGGGTCGCTGCGTGCTCCCACATATTGACGTTCATCGCCGGGGCCACAATGAGGGGAGCGCGCGTGGCGAGCGCCAGCACCGTGAGGAAGTCATCCGCGATACCGTGCGCCAATTTAGCGAGCGTGTTGGCAGTGGCCGGCGCGATAACGAGCGCGTCGATCCGCTGCGCGACCGAAATATGCTCGATCGAATCATCCTCTCGTTCGCACTCGGGCTGATCTTCAAACATATCCGTGATCACCCGGCGACCGGAAAGCGCGGCAAACGTGAGTGGAGCGATGAAGCGCTGGGCGGACTCCGTCATGATCACTTGCACTTCGTGACCCTGATCTTGCAGAAGCCGCAAGAGCTCGGCGGCTTTGTAAGCCGCGATGCCTCCCGTCACGCCAAGCGCGATTCGTTTAGGGCTCGTAGCCATAGCAGCAACTGAAAGTACCGGAAGAACCTTTGTTAGAACCGGCTCTCGCAACGCTTTGCGAGGCACGCCGCGTGCAGCATCTGGATTCGCTCGGCCACGCTGCCAGATCCTTCGAAGACCGCGGTTCCCGCCACCAGAACGTTTGCTCCGGCCGCAACAACCTGCGGCGCCGTCTCCAGATTGATTCCTCCGTCCACTTCCACTTCGCAATCCAGTCCACGTTCCTCGATCCAGCTTCGAACCTGCCGGATTTTCTCGAGCGTGGTGGAGATGAATTCCTGGCCGCCAAAACCCGGATTGACGGTCATCACCAGCACGATTTGCAGACTCCCCAGCACTTCACTCAGCATGATGGCTGGCGTAGCCGGATTAATTGCGACCCCGGCTTTCTTGCCGAGTCCGTGAATCTGCTGGATGGCCCGATGGAGGTGAGGCGTGGCCTCCTGGTGAACGATGATCGTGTCCGCGCCCGCTTCCGCGATGCGTTCAATGAACTCCTCCGGGGGCTCGACCATGAGGTGAGCTTCGAGCTGAAGCCCGGTGAGGGGCCGCAATGCGCGAATGACGCTTGCGCCGAACGTGATATTCGGAACAAAACGGCCATCCATCACGTCAATCTGGACGCGATCGACTCCGGCAGCTTCCACTTCCTGCACTTGCTCGGCCAGGCGCATGAAGTCAGCGGACAGTATCGAAGGAGCGATGGCGATCATGATAGCGAGCTCGCCGCGGCCTGGTCCAAGTACCATTCCAGCGAGCCGAGCGCAGGTTTGACTAGGCCGGATGGAAGCGGCGGCTTCGCGGCAGGATCTCTCAACAGTTGCCGCACCAGATCCTTCTTCTCAGCGCCGGCCACCAGGAAGATGACGCGCGCGCCCGCATTCAGGACGGGCAGCGTCAGCGTCATTCGCCACATCTTCAATTTCTCCACATAATTCGGACAAACGGCCACTCGGTCTTCCGCGAGAGCGCTCGTGCCCGGAAAAAGCGAGGCCGTGTGACCGTCCTCACCGAGGCCGAGGAAAATTAGGTCGAACCGAGGCCATTCCGGCGCCGGAGCGGCAAGTGTTCTACGAAGGTCGTCTTCGTACTCGCACGCCGCCGTTTCGCGATCGGGCCGCTCGGCCTGCATCCGATGAAAGTTCGCTTTGGGCAACCCGATCCCGTCGAGCAGGCTCTCACGAATCATTTTATAGTTGCTCTGCGGCGAATCCGGAGGCACGCATCGCTCATCCACCTGAAAGAGATGAACGCGAGGCCATGGAATCGATCTCGAGAATTCCGCGGTCGCCAAGAGCTCGAAAAACCTTCGGGGTGTACTGCCTCCCGATAGCGCCGCCGAAAAGAGATGCTTGTCGCCGGCGTGCGACGAGGCAGCACGCGCAAACTCGCGAGCGGCGGCGAGGCTCAACTCTTCCAGGTTTGCAAAAGTGCGGACTGAAGGTTCAGGCACGGGCGTCAAAGCTCCTGCCACTGGCGGCCATCGCGCTCGATGAATGCATCGCTTTCCGAAGGGCCCCAGGTTCCCGGCTCGTAGAAGGACAGCCCTTTTCGGCCATCTTCTCGCCAACGGTTGAGGACCGGCGTGAGCAATTCCCAGGCAAGATCAACAAAGTCTGCGCGGGTAAACAGCATGGAATCGCCCACCATGGAATCGAGCAGCAACGTTTCGTAGGCGGTCGAGGGCGGTGACTGTCCGAAAGACTCCTCGTATCGAAAGTTCATGGTTACGGGACGAATCTGCATCGTGGAGCCCGGAATTTTCGCGTTAAATACCAGAGACATGCCTTCATTCGGCTGGATATGGATGGAAAGCCGATTCGGCTCGATGGATGTGGTGCCTGTGCCCTTAAAGAGAAGGTGCGGAGCGCGGCGGAAGTGGATGGTGATTTCGGAAATTCGCTTGGGCAGCCGCTTTCCGGACCGCAGATAGAAAGGAACGTCAGCCCAGCGCCAGTTGTCAACGAAAACCTTTAGCGCGGCAAATGTCTCGGTGGTGGAGGAAGGCGAAACCTTGGGCTCCGCGCGATACGCCGGCAGGCGTTCATTGTTTTCCCATCCGTCCACGTACTGGCCGCGCACGGCAAATTCGCTCAGGCGCTCGAGCGGGATGGGCCGTATGGCCCGCATCACTTTAGCTTTCTCGTCCCTCACGGCTGTAGCCTCAAAAATGGCCGGGGCTTCCATGGCGATCAAGCTCAGCAGCGACAGCACGTGATTTTGAATCATGTCGCGCACCAGGCCCGCCTCTTCGTAATAGCCGCCGCGGCCCTCCATTCCCAGTTCTTCCGCTACCGCGATCTGCACATGGTCGATGTAGCGGCGGTTCCAGAACGGCTCGAAGATGCCATTGCCAAAGCGAAAGACCAGGAGATTCTGCACCGTTTCCTTGCCCAGATAATGATCGATGCGAAACACCTGCTCTTCCTTGAAGACGCGGGTGACGATTTGGTTCAGTTCCCGCGCCGAGGTCAGATCGCGCCCAAACGGCTTTTCGATGACGATGCGCGAGTATCGCGTTCCTTCTTCGGGTTGTTCCGCCAGACCCGAATTGCCTAGATGTTGAACGGCCACGGGAAAGAAACTGGGCGGTGTGGCCAGATAAAACAAGCGATTTCCTCCCGCGCCCCCTTCGCGATCCAGTTGCTCGAGCAGCGACTTCAAGTCCGTATAGGCTCCCTCCGTCGCATAATCACCACTGAGATAATGAAGCTTGCGAAGAAATGCGTCGAGCGAATCGTAGTCCTCCGGCTGGACGCTGAGATACTTCTTGACGCCATTCTTCATTTTTTCGCGGAACGCTTCGTTCGTGAAGTGAGTTTTCCCGCAGCCCACCACGCAGAAAGCTTCCGGAAGAAGATTGGCGCGCCAGAGATAGTAAAGCGCGGGAATTAACTTCCGCTCTGCCAAGTCGCCCGACGCGCCGAAAATGACGATCGCACAGGGATCGGGAATACGGCGCGTCTCCGCGCCGGAGGGCAGAGATTGAGCCAAAGCATTCGATTCAGCCATTATGCGGTCTCCAGTAGCCGATGAACCTCGTCCAACACGTGCGCTGGAGTGAATCCGAACTCCTGCGCGAGCACTTCATAGGGAGCCGAAGCGCCGAAGCGATTCATGCCAATGACGGCGCCCTGCGGGCCCACATATCGCTCCCAGCCGAACGGCGACGCCGCTTCAATGGCAAGCCGCGCCTTGAAGCGCGCGGGGAAAACTCCCTCGCGATAGGATTCCGGCTGCATTTCGAACAGGTCCCAGCTCGGCATGCTTACCACGCGCGTCGCCAGCCCTTCCGACTTCAGCCGCTCAAATGCCTCGACGGCAAGGCTAAGCTCGGAGCCGGAGGCTATCAACAGGATGCCGGGCTCTTTTCCGGGCGACTCAGCCAGGACGTAAGCGCCTCGCTCCAAGCCGTTCGCCGAAGCGTACTTGCTGCGGTCGAGCACAGGAATCTTCTGACGCGTCAAAATCAGGGCCACGGGCCCATTCGGACGCTCGATCGCTACGCGCCATGCCACGGCCGTTTCATTCGCGTCACCCGGTCGGATGAGGCACAGATTCGGAACGGCGCGTAGCGATGGAATCTGCTCGATCGGCTGATGCGTCGGTCCATCTTCGCCCAGAAAAATGCTGTCGTGCGTGAAGATGAAAATCGGATGGGCCTTCATCAGCGCGGCCAGTCGGAGTGTAGGTCGCATATAGTCCGAAAAATTAAAAAACGTGGCGCCAAAAGCGAGGAATCCACTGAGGGACAAACCATTCACAATCGATCCCATGGCGTGTTCGCGAACGCCAAAATGAAGGTTGCGGCCGCTATAGCTTCCGCGCTGAAAATCACCTTGTCCCTTGAGATAAGTGTCTGTCGAAGGGTTCAGGTCAGCGGAGCCGCCCATGAGTGTGGGTACGCTCGCCGCGATGGCGTTCAATACTTTTCCCGAAGCCTGGCGCGTGGCAAGCGCGTCATCCGACGGCACGAAAACAGGAATCTGGGCTTTCCAGTCGGGCGAAATCTCGCCGCTTACAAACCGATCCCATTCGGCATCGAGCTGCGGGTAAGCGTTATGGAAGGCGCTTCGCCGCGCTTCCCAATCCGCCTGCAGCTTCGCGCCCCGGCCGATGGCAGAGCGAAAGTGGCTGAGCGCCTCCGGCGGCACATAGAACGCGGGTTCCAGCGGCCAGCCCAGGTTCTGCTTCGTTAGCTTCACTTCTTCCAAGCCCAGCGGGCTCCCGTGAGCCGTGTAACTATCGTGCTTGTTCGGGCTGCCGTAGCCGATATGGGTGCGGGCCATGATGAGGGAAGGCCTGTCCCTTTCGGCGCGGGCCGCGTTCAATGCCCGTTCCACCGCGGCAAGGTCATTTCCATCTTCGATTTTCTGCACGAACCAGTCGTAGGCCTCAAAACGCTTGCCCACGTTTTCAGTGAATGCCCAATTCGTTGGTCCTTCGAGCGAAACGTGGTTGTTGTCGTAGAGATAGATGAGGTTGTTGAGGCCCAGGTGGCCGGCGATCGACGCAGCTTCGGACGACACGCCTTCCATCAAGTCACCATCACTGACTAATCCGTAAATGTGATAATCGATGAGGGCATGGCCGGGCTGGTTGAAGCGCGCAGCGAGATGCTTCCCGGCAATGGCCATCCCTACGCCGTTGCCAAATCCCTGGCCAAGCGGTCCGGTGGTGGTTTCAATTCCGGCTTCGAGCAGCCGCTCTGGATGCCCCGGCGTCTTACTGTTCCATTGCCGAAACTGCTGGATGTCTTCAAGAGAAATGTCATAACCCGTCAGGTAAAGCAGAGCGTAAAGCAACATGCATCCGTGACCGGCAGACAAGACGAACCGGTCGCGATTGGGCCACTTCGGATCGTGGGGATTAAACCGGAGAAACCTGGTCCAAAGAACGTAGGTCATCGCAGCGGCGCCCATGGGCAGCCCAGGATGGCCGGAATTGGCTTTCTGAACGGCGTCGACAGCCAAAAAGCGAATCGTATTGATGGAAAGCTGGTCGAGCTCGCTGGGTGATGATGTGCCGCTTTTGTGTTGAGCTGCGGATTGAGGTTGCAAGGGAGGAATCCTCGACTTTTGTACAGTTTTTGATTGGCTCGTGCGCAGGCCGCGGAGCAAGGCTCTATTATATCCTGCCCGGCTGGCTCAGCAGCACAGGAAGAATCTCTTTTCCTTTTGAAGGTAGTCAGTGGTCCGCTGTGCGTGTCATCTAACCTCCGGCGCTCAGCCTTTGGCGCTGACACGCCCGTTACCTCTAACCGCCGGCTGTTCCTTTGACCGTCGCAGCAACCGATGCCCGTCCGAGACCCCGCTGTGCGATACTGAGAATCAGGGATCGAAACATGAAAGAGCTGGTTCTCCATCGTCGCCCTGCGCCGCTGCTCGTTGTGGCGTTGAGCGTGTGGGCGATTGCAGCCCATCGCGCGCATGCATCGCAAAGCGCCTCCACTTCCGGCGCGCAAATTACTCCCGCGGCGCAAGCGCTGGTAAATCGCATGATCCAGGCTCTCGGCGGCCAGGCATTCCTGAAAGCCAGGAGCCTGACGACCAGCGGGCGCGCGTTCTCGATTTTCGAGGGTGTAGCGCAAGGTTTCGTCACCTACCAAAGTTCGAGTTTGTTTCCGGACAAGAGGCGTCTTTCCTACGGAATCAGTTCCAGCAAGGGCGTGACGCTCATTAATAATGGGCAGCAAGGTTGGGAGATCGACCGCTATGGATTAATCGACCAGACCCAGAAAGAATTGAGGGCCTGGAGACTGGCGAATCGCTATGAAATCGGGAATCTGGTGCGATTTCGTCTTCGCAAGCCAGGAACGCTGGTGCTCATGGGCGAACAGGACTTCGTGGAAAACGTTCCGGTCCAGATTCTGGATATCATCGATTCGCGCCAGGTCGACGCCAAAGTTGATATCAACACGCAAACCTACCTGCCGGTACGCGTGGCCTACCGGATCCAGGATCCGGCCACCCGGAATTGGAACGAATATGTGGATGTGTACGCGGATTACCAGGAGGTGCAGGGAGTCGAAACGCCGATGCACCTGGTCCGCAATATCAATGGCGAGCGTGTTGCAGAAACGTTCCGGTCGAGCGCCAAGTACAACGAAGATTTTCCGGCAGGATATTTCACGCCAAGGGAGTAGACGTTCGCTTCCTGTTATAATTGTGGGCGAGGTGGAGGGCGATTGAATCCAAAAGCGCGAATTCGCTCTACGACGATTCTGTGCGTGCGGCGTGACGGCCACCTGGCCATGGGCGGTGACGGACAGGTGACAATGGGCGAGAGCGTGGTGAAGCAGAACGCGCGCAAGATTCGCCGCCTGTATGGAGACAAAATTGTCGCGGGCTTTGCCGGCAGCACGGCGGACGCGCTCTCGCTCTTTTCCCGCTTCGAACAGAAGCTGGAGGAGTACCACGGAAATCTAAGCCGTTCGGTGGTGGAGTTGGCGAAGGATTGGAGAACGGACCGGGCATTGAGGCACCTGGAGGCGCTGTTGCTGGTGGCGGATTCGAAAGTCACTTACCTGGTGAGTGGAAATGGTGACGTCATCGAGCCTGACGACGGCATCGTGGCCATCGGCTCGGGTGGCCCTTACGCGCTCGCCGCTGCCCGGGCCTTATCCAAGCACACGTCTTTGGCTCCAAGAGCCATCGTCGAAGAGTCCTTGCACGTTGCGGGGCAGATTTGTATCTTTACGAACGAAAACTTTGTAATTGAAGAGCTGTAATGGTGTTCTATTTGCCTGAAAGCATCGAAGCTGCGGCGTCGCTTGAAGATATGACACCGCGGCAGATTGTCAGCGAGTTGGACAAGCACGTGGTGGGCCAGGCGGAGGCCAAGCGCGCTGTCGCCATTGCCCTCCGTAACCGGGTGCGACGCCAGAAACTTCCCGAAGAGCTGGCGGAAGAAGTTTTGCCGAAGAACATCATCATGATTGGGCCGACGGGCGTTGGAAAGACGGAAATTGCCCGGCGGCTGGCGCGCCTGACGAATTCGCCGTTCATTAAGGTGGAAGCCTCACGCTTCACGGAAGTTGGTTATGTGGGGCGCGATGTGGAGTCCATGATCCGCGACCTCGTCGAGATTGCGATTGACATGGTCCGCGACGAAAAAGCCAACGAAGTGGCGGAAAAAGCCGAGCAGAATGCCGAAGAGCGCTTGCTGGACCTGTTGCTCCCGTCGCCGGCAACGGCGCGGCCACAGGCTCAGCCGGAAAATCCGTCTTCCGAAGACGGCGAGCGTCAGCACGAGCAATACTTGCGCACGCGTGAGAAGCTTCGTGCCCAGCTCCGTGAAGGCAAGCTCAATGAGCGCCAGGTGGAAGTGGAAGTGCGCGAGAAGTCGTTTCCGGCGGTTGAAATTACTTCGGCTCAAGGCATCGAGGAGATGGATATCAACTTCAAAGACATTCTCCCCGGCCTGTTCGGGCAGCGGACCAAGAAGCGCCGGATGCTTGTCTCAGAAGCCATGGATTATCTGATCCAGGAGGAAGAAAACCGGCTCGTAGACATGGAGCAGGTGACGCGGACGGCGGTCGAGCGCGTGGAGCAGTCCGGAATCATTTTTTTGGACGAGGTGGACAAGATCGCGGGCCGCGAGCACGGGCATGGACCGGACGTCAGCCGTGAAGGAGTGCAAAGAGACATTCTGCCGATCGTGGAGGGTACAACCGTCAATACGCGCTACGGCATGGTCCGCACGGATCATATTCTCTTCATTGCTGCGGGCGCTTTCCACGTCAGCAAGCCCTCGGATCTTATTCCGGAGCTTCAGGGCCGCTTCCCGATCCGTGTGGAGCTGCATTCATTGACAGTGGAGGATTTTATCCGGATTCTGAAGGAGCCCAAGAGCGCGCTCGTGAAGCAATACACGGCGCTGCTTGAAACCGAAGAGATCAAGCTGACGTTCTCCGATGAGGCGCTCGAGGAAGTGGCCAAATACGCTGCCGCCGTGAACGAGCAAACGGAGAATATCGGCGCGCGCCGGCTGCATACCATTATGGAGAAGCTTCTGGACGAGATTTCTTTCGAAGGTCCTGATCTGAAAAAGAAAAACGTTCGCATTGACGAAGAATACGTTCAAAAGCAGTTGGCGGATATCGTCAAGAACCAAGATCTGAGCAGGTACATCCTCTGACAAGTGGCCAGTGACTCGCGGCGAGTAAGAAATGGCTATTGGTTTGTGCTCGCCTGGCTCGTTGTGGTCTGCCTGTTTGCCGGTTGCGCGGCGGAAGCGCCGCCTCATCCTCCTCGCATTCAACGCCCGGCTCGCGTGAACGATCTGAAAGCGATTCAGGCAGGGCGCACGTTACGATTGCGCTTGACGCTGCCCGTCCTGGCGGAGGATAAGCGGCGGCTTACCAAGCCCATCGAAGTGCGGTTTTATCGCGACGTCGCCCCGGCCGGGATGCAACCGCCTCACTCATTTGTTGCCTCAAAGCCATGGATTTCATTGCCGCCGCGCGCCTTGTCACAATACACGCAAGGCAGCCGCATGATCTATGAAGACCGGCTCTCCGCTCAGGCTTATTCCCGCTTGGTTGGCTCGACGCTCTCCTTCGTCGAAACCTCGCTGACACGCAGTTTTGGAGGGCGTGTGCGATCGAGCGATCCCTCCAATGTTGCCCGCATCAAGGTGCTGGATGTTTCTCCTCCCATCCAGACGCTTCGTGCTCGCCAGCAGCCCGAAGGTATAGACTTGAGCTGGTCCGCGCCGGTGCGGAGCCTTACCGGCGGTCCGCTTCCGCCCATTTTCGGTTACCTCGTCTATCGCACCAGCAAAGCCGCGTCTCAGGGCCCTCCGATTCAAACGAGCGAAGCCCATTATCTCGACCGTGATTTCCAGTTCAATCGGGCTTACCGCTATCAAGTAAGCGCAGTCTTCGAGTTCGATGGAACCCAGGCGGAAAGCGCGCGCTCACTGCCGGTTGAAATAACGCCGCGCGATGTTTTCCCACCCCCTGTGCCCTCGGGTTTGACTGTAGCTTACACGGGCAGAAGCGTTGAGCTGGTTTGGAAGCCCGATCCGGTCGCGAGGCTCGGCGGCTACAATGTTTATCGACGCCAAGGCAATCAACCACCCGAGCGGCTAAACTCCAAGTTGCTCCTGACGCCGGTCTTTACCGACCGAACTGTTCTCCGGGGCCAACACTACGTTTATTGGGTCACTGCGGTGAGCGTTGCCGGGCACGAAAGCGGCGCTTCCACCCCGGCAAAGATTCAGACAAAGGAATGAGACATCGGGAGAGTGTGTCATTGAGTCATTGAGCGATTGAGTCATCGGAGCATTGAATGGTTGAATCCTTGAGCCATCGCCTCACTGCAGGATCGCTTCCTCTTCATTCGGCGCTCCACCGCACGATCCTCTTGGGTTCACCCACTCCGGGCTGAGGAATCCAACGCAATGGATTGGCGTCTTTAAGAGCAGACCGGCTCGCGGGGATTGCGTCCTGCCGGGAAGAGACTCAGGTAGTGCGCAAACTGCGATTCCAGCGCGACCGGAGGAAGTGGGCGGCCATCTTGGGACGCCGGTCACGCGTGAAGACTCCCTTATTGTTCTGGCCTGCGGGCCGAATGATGCTTTGCGGAGTCTTAAACTCCTGGAAGTTCCATACGTGCAACCCCGCCATGAAAGACCGCTTGCTGACGACTTCGAGATAATGGCGGAGAAACTCCACCTGATACTCTTCCGTCCACATCTGCGGTGGCTCATCGTGAACGCCGGCCAGCGTGCCTGCGCCGCATTCGGTGATGATGGTGGGCTTAGGCACGACGCTGTTGACGTGATCGAGATAGCGGGCAAATGCCTGGGCCGCCTGGTCGAGGCGCCCGCCAAGCGAATACCATCCAAAATAGGCGTTGAGGCACGCAATATCACAAAGCGCGGTCCATTCGAGCGGTCCTCCTTGAACGGTGGTGAAGGTGACGGGACGCGTCCCATCTTGTTCGCGCGCCCGGCCGAGCAGTTGCGTGAAAAATTTCGTTCCGGCGGCGACGGCTTCCGCTTTCGGCACGGCGCCTCCGGGCGAATAGCCAGTCCCAGGCTCGTTAGCCACTGACCACGCGATGACGCTTGGATGGTTCTTGTCACGCGCAATCAGGTCATCGATGTCCCGCAGGCACTGCGTGAGCCGTTTCTGAATGTTAGTTTCACCGTCCGAAAAAGTCATTCCGACAGCGGGAATTTCGTCAATCACCATGAAGCCATAGCGGTCAGCCAACTCCATGCACTCGGGTGAATAGGGATAATGCGAAGTGCGGAAAGAATTGGCGCCCACCCATTTCAGCAACTCCGCGTCGCGCACCACGACGGGCAAGTTCAAGCCGCGCCCGCTGATGGCAAAATCTTCATGACGCGAGAATCCCTTCAAAAAGATCGGCTGCCCGTTCAACAGCAGTTGCTCGCCGCGCGCTTCAACGGTTCGGATGCCGATGTCGAGCCGGTAGCTGTCGAGCAGCGTTCCATGCGCAGAGAGAGTGAGCTCGAGCGGATAAAGATGCGGCGCGTCAGGGCTCCAGAAGACTGCTTCGGGAACGCGCATGGTGGTCTCTGCGAACCCGCGGCGGAATTCAAGCTCCGCCTCACGCGCAGACCCTGCAGTTCCAAGTTGGACTTTGCCGGCGCCGCTCCATTCCGCGTTCGCCTGTGCCTTTACGTTGACGATCCCGCTTGCGCCTTCGATGCTGGTCACGACGGTTATGTCTTCGATGTAAGTTTCGGGTAGAGCCACAAGCTGCACTTGGCGGTGGATGCCGGCATACGGAAAGTAGTCGTAACTCGTGGCAGGCAACTCCATTCCGCCGAGGCCTCCTCGACTGTTGCCGCCGGGTGGCACTCGCGTCGCGGTCTGAACGTTTTCCACGCGAACGGAGATGAGGTTGGAACGGTCCCAGGCGAGATGAGAGGCGATCTCAAAGGCAAACGGCAAGTGCCCGCCCAGGTGACTGCCGACGGCCGTGCCGTTGATCCAGGCTTGCGCCGCGTAGTTCACTGACCCGAAATAGAGGAAAATGCGCTGCCGGCGCCACGCCGCTGGGACCCATACCTCGCGGAAATACCACGCCGGTCCCAGATAGTCTGCAGCGTCGTTGAAAAGGTCGTTCCAACTGCAGGGAACTGCGATCGTGCGCGGCGACGGCAAACCATGAAACCATTGGGCGCTGACGCCGGCGTCTTCCGGGTCCAATTGAAAATCCCACAGGCCCAACAGATCGATGCGATTGCGGTGGGCATTCTGCTGCGGCAGGAGCAGCCGGACAACGCCGTGCTGATGCGGCTCTTCGGCGGCAATTTCAGCCGGTAATTTTCCGCCCTCGTTTCCTGGCGCCATCGCCGCAGCGCCGGTACCGGCAACGCCAAGCAGAAAATCGCGGCGATCCATTTTCAAAGGTTCGCCGGTTGGTTTTTCAGATGTCATCGTCTGGATCTCCTTCTCCGGTTCGCTTTGTCTCGTCGTCTCACATCAGCAGAAATCAGGCTGGCGCAGCGCTCCCTCTCTTGAAGCCCAACAGTAGTGTCGCCGGCGCGCCCGCTTACGCCTTGCGCGCCTGGTCGGTCACCCAATCGGTCCAGCGGGCCGTTTCCCCGCTCGACAGCAACGGCACGCCATCGAGCGCGGCATCGACGAAATTCTTCACGCACGGATAGTGTAAGTTCGAATGGGTTGGCAGGTTTTCATGCCCGCTTGGCCCGCCAGGCCCGCTGGAAAAGCTGAGCTCCGGACCGTTGAGCGGCGTCAAGTCCATTTCGCCGTCGGTGCCTATGATGCGGAACTCGTCGCGCGTGATCTGCGAGTGCCAGCGAACGTCAACGATCGCGCGCAGCTTGCTTTGGTATTCGATCATGACCGTTGCCGAGTCTTCGACGGCGAGCGGGTGGACGGCATTCGAAAGCTGGGCGGTCACCCGCGCCGGTTCTCCGAAAAGGAAATTCAATAGATCGATGCGGTGTGAGGCGATGTCGTAAAGCGGCCCGCCTCCCGCCTGGGCAGGATCCAGGAGCCATGCGCGGTGGGTGTCTGTAGCGGGCAAAGTGGTGTGGTACGTGGCCCAGGCCAGAACGGGCTGGCCAATCGCGCCCCGCCGGATCAGTTCCAGCGCGCGATGGACCTTGGGATACGTACGGCGATAGTAGGCTACACCGAGTAGATGGCCGCTGTTTCTGGCTGTTGCCGCCATCCTTTCCGCCTCAGCCAGATTCATCGCCATGGGCTTTTCACATAGCACGTGCCGCTGTGCCTGGAGCGCGGCGATCGACTGGGGGGCATGGAGAAAAACCGGAGAGCCGACGTAGACCGCCGCAGCTTCTGATTTGACGAGAGCGGCCTCAAGACTGGAAAAAGCAGGAACGCCGTAAGGCGCAGCCTTTGCTGGATCGCGTGTGACGATGCCTGCAAGCCGGCTGCGCTCTTCCGCCAGAATCGCCGGTAACACCCGTTTTGACGTGATGTCTCCAACACCGATCACAAGCCATGTGAGCATCGCCCTATTCTAAGCCCGCCGCGCGGCGAGCGTTGGAGTTTCTCCCTTTGCGCAGCGGCGTCGCATTGGTGCGATGCGGCTTGGCCGCCTGACGTGCGGAAAGGCTTGCCTTTCCGGACCCGGACCCGAACCCTCTGATCGTTCTTTTTTTTTGAAAGCAAGGCTGCGCCTTGCACCTGCCTCCTTCTAATCTGGGTGGAGCAGAGCCGCGAGTGTAGCGCCGGCTTCCAGCCGGCAACTCGCTTCAATTCAACGGAGGCCGGCAAGATGCCGGCGCTACACTCGCGGCGTCGTCGACTTTTTCCGCAGCCTGTTTAGCCCCTGCGGCTTTTCGCTTTGCCACGTAGCTGAAGCCGAACAGACACTCCTCGGGCGACTCGACCGGCCCCGCCTTCACCGGGTTTTCCGCAATTCCAACTTCCATGTGGCGCGCTCCTCGTTTGCTCACTTGACTCTCGAAAACGCGGTGGTATGATTTTCGCTCGTTCGCTTTCCATTCTGTTCGGTGGAGACAAGAAGTGAGAGTCGTTCGTTGGTTGGGAACGCTGCTGACGGTCATCCTGTTTTTGGCCGTATTGCCGGCTGCGGCGGCGAATGCGCCGTCTCCGGTTATTCAGATTGAATCGGGCCGCGTTCAGGGTGTGGCAAAAGAAGGATTGATGGTCTTCAAAGGAATTCCATATGCCGCGCCTCCGGTAGGAAAGCTGCGGTGGCAGCCGCCTCAGCGTGTCGAGCCGTGGGCGGGCGTTCGTTCTGCGGTTGATTACGGGCATGACTGCATGCAGTTTCTGTTTCCGAATGATGCCGCGCCATTGCGCACCACGCCGAGCGAGGATTGCCTCTACTTGAACGTCTGGGCGCCGTTGCAGCACGCACAGGACTTGCCGGTTCTGGTGTGGATTTACGGCGGCGGATTCGTGAATGGCGGTTCATCGCCCGCGGTTTACAGCGGCGCGGCCTTCGCGCGCCAGGGCCTGGTATTTGTCAGCTTCAACTATCGCGTAGGCCGTTTTGGATTTTTTGCTTTCCCTGCCTTGGTCAAACAAGGCGGGCTGGTGGGCAACTACGCGTTCATGGACCAGATTGCAGCGCTGAAATGGGTTCAGCAGAATATCGCTGCCTTCGGCGGCGATCCGCATCAAGTTACCATCTTCGGCGAATCGGCGGGAGGCATGTCCGTGAATTTTCTGTTGACGTCCCCGCTCGCGCGCGGTTTGTTCGATAGAGCCATGATCGAATCCGGCGGCGGCCGCGACACCATTCTGCCCTCTCCTCCGCTCGACCATCCGGGTCCTCGCGGGCAACGCTCCGCCGAACAAGATGCCGTCGCGTTTGCGCGGCGCATGGGCATCCAAGGCGAGGGCGCGGCCGCTCTGGCCGCTTTGCGAAAGCTGCCGGCGGAAAAGATTACGGACGGCCTCAATATGGCCAGCATGTTTCAGCAACGAGATGTGTATTCCGGCCCCATGATCGATGGGAAGCTGATGGTGCAGCCGCCGGAGGAAGTATTCAAGCAGGGCGGTGAGGCCAAGGTTCCGGTGGTCGTTGGAGCGAACAGCGCCGATCTTGGCTTCCCCAGAGCGCACACTTTGGCAGGGCTGCTGGCGCCGTTCGGCGCACAGCGAACTGAAGCGCTTGCGGCGTTTGATCCCGGAGGAGATACCAGCGTAACCGCTGTCGGACGCCGGATCGCGATGGTGCGCGATATGATCGAGCCGGCGCGTTTTGTGGCGCGACACGCGGCTGCAGCCGGGGAGCCGGCTTACGAATATCGTTTTTCCTATGTGGCGGCCAGCATGCGAGGAAAACTGCCCGGCGCCCCGCATTCTTCCGAGATTCCTTACGTCTTCGATACCATTGGCAAGTCCATGTGGGCAAACTTTGGCAAGAGCATTACCGCCCACGATCTGGCGATGGCGCGAACGGTGAACGAATACTGGGCGAACTTCGCGCGCACCGGCGATCCGAACGGTCCCGGACTGCCTCGCTGGTCTCGAATAACGCCGGATGGCAATGAGTTGATGAACTTCACGGAGCAAGGCGCCAAACCGGAAATTGACCCGTGGAAAGTGCGCCTCAATCTGGTCGAGCCGTCGCAGCCTTAGCCAAGCCAAGCTGCCTCTGGCGGTGGAGAAATCTCGCAGCATGATATAATACAAATGTAGTTGGTTACGTTAGGACGATTTCCTTGAGCGTGGGGCTTGGCGTTGCACAAGCCCCCGGGAGGGGAAAGGGCCAAGCGAGCCAGACTGACGGTCTTGGTGTTGAGGTGCTTCCCGCGTGTCTGGTCTGGAGATGCGGAACGGACGTGAGTGACCTCACACCCTGAGACTGGAACGAACTGTCACGCCAGCCGATCGCCTGACCCGAGGAAAACACCACTTCGACGGATTGTGGGCCTCGGCGTTATGGAGAGCAGATACTTCACCCGGACTTTATCATCATTATCTCCGACTGAATTCCCCTGTTTCCCCAAGCTTCAATGCCTGTTTGAGTCAGGCCCGGGGCCGACGACTCGTAGAAGTGTTGACTGCAGAAGCGCCAGACCGCTAAAACCGGATCTGAATTTCCTGATCGATCGAACCCCGCAAAGGAGGATTGATGCCAATGATGAATCAACACTTGTCCAAGCTCTTTGACGAAGCTCTTTGTCATACAGCGGGAGTGGCATTCGATGCCATTCAGTTTTTTAATAAGTACCGGCCCAACCCTTCGGTCACGCCGCAATGGTCGGATAAACCGATGCTCAAGTCCTGGAAAAAGACGCGTCCCATCCTCGGCTGGCCCCGCTCGACGGACTCGCTCTGCCCGGAATGCGTGAAGGAGGCGCGAAAAGCCATTTTCGAAGGCGAGAAAGACTGGAAAGACTTGGTGAATACCAAGGTGGGCGAGATCAAGGCTCAGATTGTTGAGCGTAACGGTCAGGTATGGATGGTGAAGGATTGCCCCGTTCATGGCCGCTGTGAGGACTTGATGGCCGTTGACACTAAGTTTCTCTCCTGGATTGAGGCTAATTTCCCCGGACGAGACATCCGCGCCCATTCCGACGAGCACGTGCACCATCATGGCTCCAGCACGGTAAAGCACGGACGCGGCACGGTGCTGACCGTCGATCTCACCAACCGTTGCAATATGATGTGCGATCCTTGCTTCATGGATGCGAACCAGGTGGGTTTCGTCCACGAGTTGAGCTGGGAAGACATCACGGAAATCCTGGACAATGCCACCCGCGTGAAGCCCCGGCGCCAGATATCCGTGCAGTTCTCGGGCGGCGAGCCCACAATGCACCCTCTGTTCATTGATGCCATCCGCTATGCGACGAAATGCGGATTCAACACCGTCCAGGCCGCAACGAACGGCATCGAATTTGCCAAAAGCAAGGAATTCTGCCGCCGGGCCTTCGAAGCGGGCCTGCGATACGTTTACCTTCAATTCGATGGGATCGGCAATGACGCCAACAGCCATCGTCAGGTGGGCAACCTGTTTGACGTGAAACTGCGGGCCATTCAAAACATCCACGAGGCGGGCATCGAGGTGATGCTGGTAACGACCATCGTGAATACCGTGAATGATGACCAGGTCGGCCCCATCGTGAAGTTTGCCATGGAGAATCCCAACAAGATCACATTCATCAGCTTTCAGCCGGTCTCCTTCACAGGTCGCGATGAGGATATCACGCCGGAGCGGCGGATGCGGCAGCGCTACACGCTCTCGCACCTGGCGCGCGATGTGAGCCGGCAGGTGGGCAAGATCGATCCCATCTATGACTGGTTCCCAATCACGATGCTGAGCGTCTTCTCCGATTTTGCCGATATGGTGCACGGACGCGAAGCGGGATGGGGAAGCCTCAGTTGCGGGTGCCATCCCAACTGCGGTGTGGGAACGGCCCTGATGATCAACAAGCAGACCGGGGAGTGGGCGCCAGTTCCGCGCTTTATCAATCTTCCCAACCTGGTCAGCGATACTCAGAAGATTACTGATGCCGCGCGAGGATCGAAGTTTTCGAGCATTCTGATGGTTCTGGCTTTGCTCAAGAACTATCGGCCCTCGGAAGCGCCGCCCTCGCTCAGCCTGGTGGATATTTGGAGGAAGTTCGATAAGACCTACTGGACCAAAGGCGAAGATGAAGCCAAAAAGACTTACGGCAGCTTCGGCCCGGAACGCTCGCTGGAGGATGCTCTCAAGCGGCGCCAGGATCCGTGGAATTTCATGTTCATTGGAGGCATGTGGTTCCAGGACCTCTTCAATTACGATTTCCGGCGAACGGAAATGTGCATTATTCCCTACGCGACGCAAATGGGTGAAATTTCTTTCTGCGCCTATAACACCGGAGTGGGATGGCGGAAAATCATCGAAAACATGCACAAGAACGCGACCGTCGCCGAATGGTACCGAACGCACGGTAAACACGAAATCTTCGCCAAAGGCAAGAGCGTGGACCTCGAGGCCTACGAGCACTCCTTGAAAATTGATCCAATGGACGCGGCGCGCGTCAAAGTGAGGGCTAGCGACGTCCCGGCAACGGCGGCGGAGGAAGATCGGCTGCGCCGCAAGAAAGCCTGGGAAGAAGCTGCGAAAGTACGGGCAATTTACGAGGAAATGGTTCTGAAGAAGCCGCAGGCGGAACTCGTCCAGATTGGGGCTGCAGGCGGCAACGGCAATCGAGACACTGCCGAAGGCGACCACGAACCGTCGGTTCTTGCCGCCGCCGCGGCCGGCGGTAGTGCTGGCAGATGAATCCTTTTCTGAAAGCACAGCGTGGCTTACAATGGTTCGCGGAGTCCGGCAAATTATCCGGCAGAGGTCGTTGTGGCGTCATGGCCCGTGGTTGTCCACTTTCGGGCGATGACGGCGCGAGGGATTGAGGCGAGGTCAGCCCGGACGCTGATCTCGCTCCAGCCTTGGCGCAGGAGCTTAGTCACGGCGGCGCTTTGCGAATAGCCCATCTCGACCACCGCAAATCCGCCGGGCTTGAGCAGCTTTTGCGCCTGAGCAAAGAGCCGGCGATAGACTTCTTCCGCATCCACCAATCCACCCCACGCGATGCGAGGCTCGAAATCCCGCACCTCCCGCTGCACCGAGTGCAGTTCCGCCTGGGAGACGTAGGGCGGATTGGAAACCACAAAATCGAATGATTCCTCTCCGTTTTCACGGAGGAATGGCTCGAGCCAGTCACCACAGTGAAACCGGACGCGAGCCGCGAGGCCCAGCCGCATTGCGTTCCTCCGCGCCACATGGAGCGCTTCTTCGGAGATATCCACGGCATCAATGGCGGCTTGCGAAAGCTCCGAAGCGAGCGCCAGCGCGATGCAGCCCGAGCCTGTACCCGCGTCCACCATCCGGCACGGCTCACCCCGGGCGAGTTCGATCACGATTTCCACCAGTAACTCTGTTTCAGGCCGGGGAATGAGCACAGCCGGTGAGACCTCAAAATCGAGCCCCCAGAACTCCTGGTGGCCGGTGATATACTGCGTGGGTTTGCCGGTCAGGCGTTCGGTGACGTCGTCGAAATAGCGCAGGGCAAGGTCCGCGGAAAGCTCGCGGCCGGAGTTTGAGTGCAGCTCGCCGCGCTCGCACTCGAGCGTATGCATCAGGAGTAATTCGGCGGCCAGGCCCGGCGAAGGCACGTCCGCCTCCACAAGCATTCTCATTGCCTGCGCCAGCGCTTCACGGACCAACATGATTGACGGGAGCTGCGTTCCCAGCGCTATCCGGTGTCAGCACGGCGGACTGTTTGAGTTTTTCAGCCTGAAAAGTGGTGATCAAGGCGTCGATCACCTCATCGAGCTTGCCGTCCATCACGCGATCGAGCTGGTGAACGGTGAGGCCGATGCGGTGGTCCGTGACGCGGTTCTGCGGGAAATTATAGGTGCGGATTTTTTCGCTCCGGTCGCCGCTCCCGATCATGGAGCGCCGCTCCTCCACAATCTGGTTTTGCTGCTCCTTAAGCTTCTGCTCGTAGAGGCGCGAGCGGAGCACGCGCAGCGCTTTGGCGCGGTTCTTGATTTGTGACTTTTCGTCCTGGCATGAAACCACAATTCCCGTGGGCAAATGGGTGATGCGAACCGCGGAATAAGTGGTGTTTACGGATTGTCCGCCCGGACCCGAAGAGCAGAACGTATCAATGCGAAGTTCCTTCGGGTCGATTTCCACTTCAACTTCATCCGCCTCGGGCAGCACCGCCACGGTCACGGCGGAAGTATGGATGCGCCCGGATTGTTCCGTCACCGGAACGCGCTGCACGCGATGCACGCCGCTTTCGTACTTCAGCTTGCTGTAAACCTTCTGGCCTTCAACGAGCGCGATGGCTTCCTTGAGCCCGCCCGCTGCCGATAAGCTGGTTGAAAGCAGCTCGACGCGCCAGCCCTGGCCTTCCGCATAGCGGCTATACATGCGGAATATCTCCTGAGCGAACAGAGTGGCTTCATCGCCGCCCGTTCCCGCGCGGATCTCGAGCACAACGTTCTTTTCGTCGTTGGGGTCGCGAGGCAGCAGCAGAAGTTTCAGCTCAGCCTCGATGTCAGCGGCTTGGCCCTCGAGTCTCACCACCTCTTCCTGAGCCATCTCTTTCATGGCCGGATCGGAGCCGGATTCCCCAAGCAGAACCCGTGTCTCGTGCAAGTTCTTTTTGACAGCTTTCCACTCGCGGTACTTCTCTACCACTTCCCGCAGCTCAGCGTGAGCTTTAGCAGTCTTCTGGTAGAGAGACGGGTCTGCAAGCGTGCGGGTGTCACCGAGCTGCTCAGTGAGCGAGTCGTACTTGGCTTCAGTCTCGTCGAGCTTTTGTAGGTAGTGCATGAGTGCAATCAGTCACCTTTCCCGCAAGCGCACTGTCGTTACATGAGCTCGGGATTCCATCGGTAGAGGTAGACGTCCCCGTACGGCAACCATCGACCCGTTGTAGGGCGAGAGTCCGGGACGCCTACACCTTCGACATTCCGCCTCAAACGCCGAAACTGCGACCCTGAGGGGCTCATCACGGAAATGTCACCGAGGCCGAAGTGTACCGCGTCACCCAGTTCCTCGACCGCCTGTCGGATGTACCCGTACGTGGTGAGCGGACCTTTTCGCCCTACAAAGGGTGAGACAATCACGAGTCTCAGCAGGTCTTCTTCATCAGGGTAGCGGAGAAAAGCAGCAGCGATGGGAAACTTCTTCTCTTCGAGTTTGCCCACCAACTTTTCCCCTTCCTCGATGAGATCTCCCGGCCGCATCCGGCTGTCTGTCACCAATATTTTCGTATGCATTCAACCACTCCTTGGGCCGCCTTCAGCATGTCCCCCGCCGCACGTCGGTCTTGAGTATCATAGCGGCTCTCCTCAGACCAGTCCTTGACCGTTTCCCACTGGTCGGCGAACTGCGCGTCCATCTTCGATTTGTCCACAAAGACCTTCTCTAGCCTCGCAGCTTCGAGCAGTTTCCCCAGATCGTGGATGTACAGCCCCTATCTCGGCGGGAAATAACCTTCCAACACACTTACGATGCGCGCCTTGAGAGCACACTCCACAGCATATCCAGCAAGATAGTACGAAGCGTCATACCTCTCGTTCCGAAGCAGCACCGCTGCATCATCGAGTCTGCATTGAGTTAACCTCTTCCACTCGTCCCGGTGTATACCCAGTTCCATCACGCCACCACAAGCTCGCCGCCGCGGGCTTTTTCCAGCTCCATCGCGGATTCCAAAGCTTTGATGGCGGTCTCAAGCTGGCTGTCGTCGGGCTCGCGGGTGGTCACCCGCTGCAGCCACAGTCCCGGCTGGGAGGCGCAGCGCCACACCCAGCCTTGTGACTTTGCAGCATAGCGGATGAACTCATAGGATGCGCCTGCAATCACCGGTAGCAAGAGGATGCGTGTCACCAGCTTCCAGAGGAAGGCTTGGAAGGGAATAAAGAGGTAGACGACCAGCGCGATGACCATGACGACGAGCAGGAAGCTCGTGCCGCAGCGTGGATGAAAGCGTGTTGCCTGGCGTGCTTCCTGCAAATCCATCCGGCCTGTTTTCTCGAAGGCCCAAACCACTTTGTGCTCCGCTCCATGATATTCAAAAACCCGCTTCATCTCCTTCGCCTGCGCCAAGGCAATGAGAAGGCCGAGAAACAGCACCAGCCGGATGATTCCGTCCGCAAGGTTGAACATAATGAAGTTGTGAAGAGCGGCGTGCCGGCTGATCCACGTGGCGGCGTAAAGGGGCAGGAACTTGTAAAACACAATGAAGAAGCCGAGTGACAAAATGAGGTTCAGCCACAGAAGCCAGTTGCCGGCCTCCGCCTTTCCCGTCTGCTTCTCCGCCACGCCCGTTTCTGACTCGTTAAACGCTTCTTGGGAGGAATATCGCAGCGCGCGCATGCCGAGTGCCATCGCCTGTCCCAGCACGCCCAGCCCGCGTAGAAAGGGAAGCTTGAGCCACGGATGTTTTTCCGAAGGTCGGCTCAGCGACCGTTGGCTCACCGCAATCGCGCCGGAGGGCTTGCGCACGGCTACGGCAAAAGCGTGCGGCGAGCGCATCATGACACCTTCAATCACGGCCTGCCCTCCAACGAGCACTTCTTCGGCGCCTTGAACGAACGGCAGAAGGAGCAGTCGCGCCGCCCGGCGAAAATACAGAAACGTTTTCATTTTCAATTCACGAACCGCCTTCTTTCATAATAAAGGTTCCCGAGCGCGCCGCCTATGGGGTTTTGCGCAGCGCCGGCATCTTGCCGGCCTTGAAAAATGCCACTGAGGGCGCTGCTCCGTGGAGGTTCCGTGACGCTAAAATGCGAGATGCCGTAAGCTGTGCGGCGCGAAAGGCGGGGCTGCTGATTTCCCCCTCTTCGCCAACGGACCACTGAAAAAGGACAACCGGCAACTGGCGACGTGCAGTCTTCCTCAATCCCTTCCACTTAATCCACACGGTAGTGGCATCCCCGGCTCTCGCGGCATTCTTTTGCCGCTCTCAACACCAGGCGAGCCGTCTGGATACCATTGCGCAAGCCGATGATGTCATCCGTCACTTCTGCACGCTCGTAGAAGCGGGAAATTTCATCGTCCAGCTCGCGCAAGATTTCATAAGCGCGATTCAGGCGTTTTTCGCTTCGGATCAGCCCAACGTAGTTCCACATCGTATGTTGGATGGTAAGCCAGTCCTGGGCGATCAGTGCCGGATCCACTGCTTCGTGCTCGTAACGCCATGGGACGATGCGCGGGAAGGCGCCGTCCTCGCTGCTCGCGACCGCTTCTGCCGCGCTGGCTCCGGCGCGCGTGCCCCACACCAGGCATTCGAGCAGGGAAGTGCTCGCCAGGCGGTTGGCGCCGTGCAGCCCGGTGCACGCCGCTTCGCCCGCCGCGCGCAGGCGCGCCAGGTTCGTGCGTCCCCATTCATCCGTGGCGATGCCTCCGCAACTATAGTGTGCGGCCGGAACAACGGGAATTGGCTGCGCCGTAATGTCAATGCCGAGGGATTTGCAATGGGCGTAGATGCCGGGAAAGCGTTCCCGGACTTCATGGGCAGGCTTGTGCGAGATGTCGAGATAGGCGCACGGCTCTCCGGATTCCAGCATCACCTGGTAAATGGCTCTCGCGGTGATATCACGCGGAGCCAGCGATCCCCGCGGATCGAACCGCTCCATAAATTCCCTTCCATGGCTATCTACCAAGCGGGCGCCTTCGCCTCGCATCGACTCGGAAAGGAGGAAACGGCCGCTCGGATGGTAGAGCGTCGTGGGATGAAACTGCACGTATTGCAGGTTGATGCAGCGCGCGCCGGCGCGGCTGGCCATGGCGATGCCGTCGCCGCCCGCGCCCGGCGGATTGGTGGTATGCAGGAAAACGCGACCCAGGCCTCCCGTAGCCAGGATCGTCTCACGCGCCATCAGCGGGGAAATCTCTCCCTTAGTTTGGTCCAGCACGTACGCGCCGACGCACGTCAGCGGCCGATAAACATCAAGAGGCTCTTCAGAATGATGAGAAACGGTGAGCAGGTCGACCGCAGTGGCGGCGGGAATCATCCGCACGTTGGGATGCGCGGCAACACGCTCCAGGAAAACCCGCTCGATGGCAGCTCCCGTTTGATCCTTGTGATGCAGGATGCGAGGCAGCGAGTGCGCCGCCTCCGCGGTCAAGTGCCATTCTTCCGGATTTTCCGGCGTGCGATCAAAATGCACCCCAATCTGGTCAATGAGAATCTCTTTCACCAGCCGAGGGCCTTCGCTCGCCAGCAGATAAGCGGCGGCGGGAGAGCTCAAGCCGGCGCCGGCCGCCAGGATGTCGTCTACGAGCATTTCAGGCGAATCGTTCCTGCCTTCGTAGATGATGCCGCCCTGCGCCAGGAACGTGTTGCTCTCCTCCGGGTGCGGAGCGCGCGTGATGACGACCACGTCGGCGCCTTGTTGTGCTGCCGCCCACGCCGCGGAGCAACCCGCCAGCCCGCTGCCGATCACCAGGATGTCAGTGGTCAAAACCATCTCCTCAGAAATCGAACCTTGCGCTGGCAAGCAACCCTCTGCTTTGCGGTTTACCTTGTCCCCACGGTTGAGGAATGTCGCCTTGCCACCGTTCGGCTCCGCCGCCTGACGTGCGGAAAGGCTTGCCTTTCCGCGAACGCCAGCCGTCAAATTATTTAGGGCGAAGCTACGCCTCGCCCCTGCGGTTTCTACATTTCACACGTCGTTTCCCGGGCGCTCCAGCAGCCGCCCCGGTACCCCCGTATCAGGGCATGACTTCAGTCATGCCGCAGTGCGTCGCAGCCTCCATCGGCTTTAGCCGCTGGCCGGCGCAGCCAAGGCTAAACACGCCGCAGGAGAAGGCCAGTCTGTCATGCTGAGCGAAGCATCTCTGCATTTCTTTGAAAACGAGTGCTGGGATTCTTCGCTACGCTCACAATGACATTCGTTCCTTCTTTTTCCCAAGCGCCAATTTTCCCCTCCAGTCACACCGTCATGAATTGACCGGTTCGATCTCGAAGCTGATGTCCGAGGCTGGAGCCGAATGGGTGAGCGCGCCCACGGAAATCCAGTTTACGCCTGCTTCGGCGTATTGACGGACGTTTGTGAGAGTGATGCCACCTGAAGCTTCCAAGACGGCCTTACTCCCGCAGGCCTGGGCCCGCCGCACGGCTTGCGCCACTTCTGCCGGGGTCATATTATCCAGCAGCACGGCATCCGGCTGGCCATCGAGCGCCTCATCGAGTTCGCCGAGGGACGTCACTTCGATTTCGAGGAGTTGCGCTTCGCTCCGGGCCTTGCATGCGCCGGCAAGGGCCGCACGGATGCCGCCCGCCGCACGAATATGGTTTTCCTTGATGAGAATAGCGCCGCTGAGCGCCATGCGGTGGTTACGCCCTCCGCCCACGCGCACGGCGTACTTTTCAAGCATCCGCAGCCCTGGGGTGGTCTTTCGTGTATCCAGAATCTCCGCTCCCGTTCCCTGGACGGCGTCGACGAATTGGCGCGTCAAGGTGGCAATTCCGCTCAATCGTTGAAGCAGATTCAGCGCTACTCGCTCCGCCGCGAGCAAAGCGCGTGCTTTGCCGCGCACCGTGGCCGGTTCATCGCCTGGCGCAAGAAACACGCCGTCTTTCATTCGCACATCGACTCGAGCTTGCGGATCAAGGAGCAGGAAGACTGCAAGAGCAATATCCATTCCAGCCAGGACGAGCGCGGACTTGGCGACAAACCGGCCCTCCGCTTCGAGCGTGGCGGCCACGGTGGCTTCCGTGGTGACATCGTGGAAACTGCCGTCTTCCTCCAGGAATTGTTTCAGAAGGGGGTGAAGCGTAGCAGGGTCCAAGAAGGCAGGTGTCACAGAGAGCGTCAACTCATTTCCAGCATGCGCTGAATGGGGCGAAGGGCCCGCACGCGTAAATCTTCGTCTAAATCGATTTCGGGACGAAAGTTTCGCATGGCGAGATAGAGCTTTTCCAGCGTGTTCAACCTCATATGAGGGCATTGATTGCAGGCACAGCCGTTTTCGGGCGGGGCAGGGATGAAGGTTTTGTCCGGGCAAGCTTTCTCCATCTGGTGAATAATGCCCGGCTCTGTGGCGACGATGAATTCGCTCGCTGCGCTCTTCCGGACGTAGTTCAAGATGCCGGTGGTCGATCCAATGTAGTCCGCATTGCGCAGGACGCGCTCTTCGCACTCCGGATGGGCCAGGACCTTGGCTTCGGGATGGCGAAGCTTCAGCCGAAGGAGCTTTTGCTCTGAAAACGTTTCGTGCACAAGGCAGGTTCCTTCCCAAAGCCGCAATGGCCGTCCCGTTACTTTCATCACGTAACGGCCCAGATTCCGATCGGGGCCAAAGAGAATGGGAGTGGAAGCCGGAACCTGGCGGACGATTTTCTCGGCATTGCTCGAGGTGCAGATGATGTCGCTCAGAGCCTTAACTTCCGCGCTGCAATTGATGTAATTGATCGCAACGTGATCCTGGAACCGCTCGCGAAAGGGTTTGTAGAGCTGAGCCGGGCAACTATCCGCCAGGGAGCAGCCGGCATTCAAATCCGGAAGCAGCACGGTGCGCGTGGGATTCAGAATTTTGGCCGTTTCGGCCATGAAGTGAACTCCGGCGAAGACAATAACATCCGCGCTGGTGGCGGCGGCCTGCTGCGAGAGCTGCAGGCTGTCGCCAATGAAATCCGCCACATCCTGGATTTCTGAATCTTGATAGTAGTGGGCCAGTATCACCGCGTTCAGCTCGCGCTTGAGCTTCTGAATTTCCCGCTCGAACGTTTCCACTTGGCCCATTTCACTCATTTCGCGACGATCGCCCCCCGTTTGACCAAAAGTACGTTTGCCGCGGCATGCTCCGCCGTACCGTACTCCTGGTTTGATGATACGCCAGTGGTGAGGTTATTTCTATTCCGGCTGGAACCGGCAGCGTGATCGTTCCGCACGTGGATCCGTGCAGCGCTTCGCTTGACAGCGGCCACCCGCTGGCGGAGACTGATTCAATAACGCGCCTCATTGCAAGACCGGAGGGGATCCGGGCGATGCCGGGACGGGGGCATGAAAGGAACCACTGGCAAACAGGGCAGGGCCGAATCCTCACGAGTCCCCGACAGACGGTATACGCGGAAACAACTTGATTCAGAACCACCCGGGGGCAGGGAACTGCATTCGCTAACGGCAACGTCTCGATCTATTTCGATTGTGGGAATCGGGGCCTCGGCAGGCGGCCTGCAAGCCTTCGCCACGCTACTCGCGGCGCTGCCGGCCAAAACCGGTATGGCTTTCGTTCTTGTGCGCCATCTCGATCCGGCGAGGGAGAACACGCCGCCGGAAATCCCCATCAATAAAACACGGATTCCCACGTGTGAAGTGACAGACGGAATGACGGTTGAACCCGATCGGATTTATGTGAGTCCGGGAAACGCCATCGTGGAGCTCGAAGACGGGGCTTTGCGCCTGAGCGCACGCCCTCGTGCGCACGAGTTTCCCATCGATCATTTCTTCCGGTCCCTGGCAGAAGAATGCGGGCAAAAGGCAATTGGTGTCATTTTGTCCGGCGCCGTGTTCGACGGAACGGAAGGATGCTACGCGATTAAGAGCGCCGGTGGCATCACCATCGCTCAGGATGCTGAGTCGGCCCAATATGACAGCATGCCGTCGAGTGCCGTCAGCGCCGGCTGCGTCGATCTCGTGCTTCCTCCCGAGGCCATGGCCCGCAAGCTGGCGAAGCTTGCGCGAGACAGCAATATTTTTCAATCGCCAGGCCGAGGGCGGGGAGCGCCAGGCCTGATAGGCCACCAGCAACTCAGGCGGTTGTTCTCCATGCTGCTCGACACCACTGGCGTCGATTTCACCCATTATAAGCGGGACACTCTGCTCCGGCGGCTGCAGCGTCGCATGGCGCTCCGCCGGATTCGTACGGTGGGAGAGTACCTTCGTTACGCTCAAAGCGCTCCGGGCGAGCTGAAGGATTTGCACAGGGATCTCCTGATCCAGGTGACTGGATTCTTCCGCGGCCCGGAAATGTTTGCCGCGTTTGACCGGCACGTGGCTCCAGACCTGCTAAAGAAACGTAAGAAGGGAGAACCCCTCCGCGTCTGGGTTGCCGGCTGCTCGACGGGAGAGGAGGCGTATTCGTACGCCATCGCCCTCCTGGAAGCGTTAGGGCGACCGCGCGGCGCCGTGACCTCAAAGGCCCCCGGCCCGGCCGCCCGGCGCGTGCAGATCTTCGCCACAGATATCAGCGAACCGGCTCTGGCGCGAGCCCGAAGCGGGTTCTATCCCGAGGGTGACGTGGAGCGGCTGGGTTCGGAGCGGGTGGAGCGCTTTTTCGTGCGGTCGAACGCAGGATTTCAGGTTTCGAAAGCAGTGCGCGAAATGTGTATCTTCGCGAAACACAACATAACACGGGATCCGCCGTTTCTGAATCTGGACCTGGTCAGTTGCCGCAATCTGCTCATTTACCTTAGCCCAGCCCTTCAGCACCGGATCATCGCCACACTCCAGTACGCACTCAAACCCGATGGTTACCTGATCCTGGGCGAATCTGAAAGCCTCGGACCGCTCGCAGATCGCTTCGCCGTAGTTGAGAAAAAACAGCGGATTTACAGGAAGCTCGCCAGGGCGCCGGTGGCGCTTCCTTTTCCGGGGATCGCGACCGCGGGTCCGGCAGTTCACCGGGCCAAGAAGGCCAGCGCAGGGGACGCGGAGCGGACTGTGGCGGACGAAGTGGATCAGGCTCTCATGAAGCAGTTTCTGCCGGCGAGCATTGTGGTAAGCCCACAGATGGAGATCGTGCAATTTCGAGGCAAGACCGGGCCATACCTGGAGCCTGCGTCCGGCCGGGCAGCTTTCAGCCTGTGGAAAATGGTGAATCAGAGCCTTATTCCGGATCTGCGCATCGCCATCAATGAGGCTGCGAAGCACAACAGAAATGCGAGGAGAGCAGACGTTCTGATGCGATCCCCGCATGGGAGGTTGAGAGAGATTGACCTGGAAGTGATCCCGCTTCCTGCGCAGACAGGCGAGCAGCAGCGATACGTGATTGTGTTTCAGGAAAAGCGGAGCCGGGCCGCGGCAAAGGCTGGGACCGTACGCCAGGTTCACCGCTCGAAGCGGACGAGTGGGGCCGAGAGTGAGTCCGAGCGATTGATGGGTGAAGTGGAACACCTTCGAGGCAATCTCCAGTCGCTGACGGAAGTGCACGACCAAACGCTGGAGGAGTACAACGCCGCGAACGAAGCGGTGGTCTCTGCTAATGAGGAATTGCAGAGCACCAACCAGGAGCTGGAAAGCGCGAAGGAAGAATTGCAAGCAGCCAACGAAGAACTTTCGATGCTGAACGACGAGCTCAGGGCCAGAAACGTGGACTTGAGCGAGGCGAACGCCGACCTGACCAACCTGCTGGTCAACGTCAAGATCCCTTTGATGATGGTCGATCGAGAGCTGAGCATCCGGCTCTTTACCCCGCCCGCGGAGAAGCTGTTGAACTTGTTGCCGATTGGGGCCGGGCAGAAGCTCCATGAAGTTCGGCCCAACCTGGAGATGGACGACTTGGCGCCTGGCGTCCGGGACGTGATCGATGAAGGTGGCTTCCGGGAGCGCGAAGTGCAGGAAAGAGGCGGGCCGTGGCACCTGATGCGTGTGCGGCCTTATAAAGCTCCGGATGGCAGCGTCAACGGCGCCGTCATCACCTTTCAGAATATCGACGCCTTAAAGCGAACCCTTGACCAGACGCGGCATTACGCCGATGCCCTCATTGAAAACGCGCGAGAACCGTTGTTGATTCTGGATGCTGGGCTCCGCGTCGCCATCGCCAACAAGGCCTTCTACAGGAAATTTAAGCTGACGCGGGAGGAGACGGAAAGCCGTTTGATCTATGAATTGGATAACGGCCAGTGGGATATTCCCCGGCTCCGCGACCTGCTCATGAACCTTCTTTCCGCCAGCCAGACCGAAGAGGATTTCGAGCTTCGCCACGATTTTGCCAAGATCGGCATGCGAATCCTGCTGCTGAACGCGCGGAGGATCGAGCCCGAGTCCGCCGCTCCACTCATTCTACTGGCCATCGAAGATGTCACGGAACGTACGCGGGCTCTCGCAGCGCTGAAGCGGCAGGCTACGATGTTCGACTTGGTCCATGATGCCATCATTCTGCGTGACCTCGACGGCATCATTCGCTTCTGGAGCCATGGCGCGGAACGCATGTACGGTTGGACGGAACGCGAAGCGCTGGGGCAGGTTACCCGGCACCTTTTGCACACTTCGTATCCGGTGGCCCTCGAGGAGATCGAACGGGAGGTCACTCAAACCGGACGATGGGAGGGGGAGTTTGTGCAAACGCGCCGCGACGGCAGCCGGATCGTCGTCCACAGTCACTGGGGGTTTCAGCCTGGCTCGGATTTTGCGCCGCCAGGGATGCTACAGGTGAATTCTGACATCACCGGTCTGAAAGAATCCGAAGGCAGCCTGCGGGTACTGTCTCGCGCGCTGATCCGCGCGCAAGACAGCGAGCGGCAGCGCATCGCGCGAGAACTCCACGATTCGACGGGGCAAAAGCTGGTAGCCTTGAAAATGCAGCTTAACGCGGCTGTGCAACGCCGGCCAGACCCCAACGGTGTGAGAATCCTCAACGAATGTCTGGGTCTGAGCGACCAGGTGATGCGTGACGTCCGCACGCTCGCCTATAGCCTGTATCCGCCGATGCTGGAGGAGGCCGGGTTGGCGTCAGCGATTCGGTGGTTCGTGGAGGTGTTTTCGCGGCAGACCGGGCTGACGGTTCAGCTTTTCGTTCCTCCCCGATTCCGGCGGCTGCCTAAGGAGGCGGAAATCGCGCTGTTTCGCGTGGCCCAGGAAAGCCTGACGAACGTTCTTCAACATTCCGGCAGCCGGCAGGCCAGCATCGCGCTGCGGCTCGACGGCGCGAGCGAGGTGCGCCTGGAAGTGGAAGACAAGGGGAACGGGAATCCTGAGTTGCGCGCCGGCTTGGGCATTATGGGGATGAAAGAGCGAATGAGGCAAACAGGAGGCAGGCTTGATGTTGCTTCCGGCCCAGGCGGCACCGTCGTAAAGGCGATTCTGCCTCTCGCCAACCTCTCGCAGGCGGCCGGCGAGTCGCCGAAGGGTCTCCCGCAGGAGGACGGTAATGGGTTTGTGCCCTCCGTCCGCAAACGCGGACCAGAGGCTGAAACACAGGAGGAGATTCCCAGGCGGGAGAGTGAACAGGCGATTGCGGTTGCAAAACCTAATCGCAAAGGAACGGACACAAGGAGGTGACCGATGAAGGGTGAAGTGAAAACCAGAGTACGCATTCTCGTGGCTGACGATCACGGTGTGGTACGGCGTGGCGTCAAGGAATTGCTCGAGAGCCAGCCGGCCTGGCAAGTGTGTGCCGAAGCAGCGAGCGGCCGCGAGGCGTTGAAACAGGCCGAGCAGCTCCAGCCGGACGTCGTGGTGCTGGATGTTTCCATGCCCGAAATGAATGGGCTGGCAGTTGCCCGGGAAATCCATAGCGTTTCGCCCAAGAGCAAGCTGCTGGTGTTTTCCATGCACGAGTCGGAAGAAGTGGTGCGGGAGGCGCTCGATGCCGGCGCCTGCGGCTACGTGTGTAAGTCTGATCTGGACCGCGACCTGCTGGCCGCGGTTGCTGCTGTTCTTTCGAATAAACGATTCTTCGGCGCCAAAGTCACGGAGATCGCCGTGCAGGAGTATCTGAACGACTCGGGCCGTCCCACGGCCAAGCGCCGCAATCGCGAACTTCTCACCGCCCGACAGCACGATGTCGTTCGGCTGCTGGCGGAAGGTAAAGGAAACAAAGAAGTGGCGGCCGCGCTGGGCATCAGCGTCAAGACGGTTGAAACCCATCGAAGCGCAATCATGCGGCGCCTCGAATTGCACTCCTTCAGTGAATTGGTTCGCTACGCCGTTCGCAACCACTTGGTGGAAGCGTGAGGCCGTTCAGCGGGCGCTTTCTTATTGGCCCCAAAAATGGCGGTTATTATTTGCCCTCAGATTCTCCCCATTCGAATTGCACGATAATGCACCGGGTTTTTCACGTATAACCCAACAGCAACAGAGTGTATTGATTTCTACATAATCAACCGAATTGCGCTGGCACCTTGCGGATGAGGATAATCAAATCTGTAATTGATAGACATACGGAGTATACGAGCGGATCGTAAGATCCCGGTTGTGCCGGAAGCTTGAGAATTCTTCTAAAGGTTTTGCCTCCAGCGACCCTAGGGGCAAAACGGCTAACGCGGGGCCGGCAGGCTAATGACTTGGGCTCCCCCTCCCCCGGTCGCGGTCTGACTCCGGCCCCGTTGGCCGATATTTTCTCGGGTGGCAAGAAGTGGAGTCGGGGAAGGGGAACGAACTCAGTTTGGGGCGCGCGCCAGCGCGCCCTGAGCTGTGGCGAGCGAATGCAGTGCCGGAACAAGCTGTTTCTTTCCCTCGTTTCGGCAGTGTTGGAAGTTCCTTCTAATTACCGTCCGTCGCGTCAGGATCAGGAATAGTGCCAATTTTAACCTTCCTGTGACGCGCTTGTAATGACATTCATTGAATTTATTGATTGGCGCTCGCGCGTTGCCTTCGAATAAAGTGAGGGTAGCGCGGCGCGCCCGCTGCGGACCGCGGGGCTGCAGCACACGAGAAGCAGTGAACCTGAAACGCTTCGGTCCCCACTTGCAGTGCCGGTAAGCTCCCGCCGCCGGCGAATGAGCGTTAGAAGATCGCAGGAACGATTGTGTTGGGGAGGAACGATGGACGCAGAAATTTTTGTGCTGATCGTGCATGAGGATCCACAAATCCTTCGGCAACTGAAAATGCTGTTAGTAATACTAGGTTAAGTAATTAAGAGGTATCATCAAATCTTGTTTCACACCACGGGCATCGGCCCGAGAGCCTAACCAAGATGACTTGGAGTCTCTTCCTCACTGCTGGCAAAGTCACACCAGAAGTTTTTTTTAAGGCGTGCTTGCTCGGAACGAAGAAAGGCGTAAGCCAGGGTGACCAGGAAAACGTGAT
>JASHON010000142.1 GCA_030041095.1 Terriglobia bacterium | reverse complement strand
ATAGAGAACTCTCTGCAACGGGGTCGAGCCCGCCGCTTACGCCGCAGGCTGCCACCAAATGATTGGCCGCTAAAGCACCGGAACCAGGCTCAGGAACGGGCACGAAGGCGCCAACGAAGCATCGGTCATAGCTTGCCGAGGCGCGTCCTCACCAGCATCGCACGGCCCAACCACGACAGCCAAGATCGAGGGGAGTTTATGCTCAAGATTGGCAGCCCAAGCTGTGGGCGCTCAGGATGACCTCTTCACTTGATTCACAACTTCCGGGAGAGAATAGGAGAGCGGCGTGGCCTGTGACGGCCTTTGACAGGATGCGGAAAAAGTCTTTCGGGAGTTGACGTGGCGCCGGCTTCCAGCCGGCAACTCTCTTCAATTCAACGGAGGCCGGCAAGATGCCGGCGCACCGTTCGCGGCGGCGTCGAGTTTTTCCGCAGCCTGCCTCTGGGCCGACGCGCCAGAGAATAGGTGGCCGGCGCTCCCGATTTCCCGGCCAGATACGCCGGGGTGGTGGCGCGCCTTAAGCGGCCGGAAGGGAATATAGAAGACGAAACGCTGAAACCGAGGCCAAGGCGCGCTTCGGAACGAACAGGGAAGTTGTCGAAAACATGGAAGCGAATCCGGGTGATGGAACGGCTTCCTTGTAATTTATCGAAGGCACGTGACAACACGAAAACGATGACCAACAAACCCAGTAAGTTGCTGAAAACAAATACAAGCGATGAGACACAATACCAACAAACCCAGTAAGTTTATGAAAAATAAAGAGTTATAAGTATTCGCCAGGTTGTATCCCAGTAACATGTTGAAAATAAGCACTATAGTTCAAAATGAGCGCTTGTGGAATTGGGGAATCCCAGTAGCGCATTGAGCGTGTACGGTGCCTTCAATCCGGCTCTGGCGAGGCCACAGCACGTAGCGCCTTACAGCCGCCTTCAGTGAGGCAGACAGCGAGAAGGATCATTTTTTCACACAGCAGGTTCTGGAACGCGGGATGAGATACTGGCATAAGGCGGAGGTAAAATCGATGCCTGGAAAACGATCTTCGAGGGCAGCCGCAGGTACCGTATGAATGTGAGTCCAAATGCCGGGAAGCCGGCCGATCCGTCAATCCTCGTTAACATTCCAAAGCTCGTGACGGCCTATTATGCGCAGCGCCCTGACCCGGAGATTCCGGCGCAGCGCGTCTCTTTCGGAACTTCGGGCCATCGCGGCTCTTCGCTCGAAGGCGCTTTCAACGAATGGCACATTCTGGCGATAACGCAGGCAATCTGCCTGTATCGACGGCAGCAGAAGATCGATGGCCCGCTCTTCATTGGGATGGATACGCACGCCCTGTCCGAGCCGGCATTCACAACCGCTCTTGAAGTGCTTGCGGCGAACGAGGTGGACGTGATGATTCCCGCGTCGAGCGACTACACTCCAACGCCCGCCATCTCGAACGCCATCCTCAACGCTAACCGCGGACGAAGCGCCGCCCTCGCGGATGGCATAGTCATCACGCCTTCTCATAATCCGCCAGAAGACGGCGGCTTCAAATACAACCCGCCCCACGGCGGACCGGCCGATTCGCGCGTTACCGCGTGGATTGGAGCAAAAGCGAATGAATTGTTGGAGAGCGAGCTCGCCGGCGTGAAACGCACATCGTTTCGCGCTGCGCTTCGGGCGTCAACAACGCACAAGCACGATTATCTGCATACATACGTCAACGCTCTCGGGAGCGTTCTGGATATGGATGCGATCCGCGGGGCTAAGTTGAGACTCGGCGTGGACCCGCTGGGTGGCGCGGGCGTTCATTATTGGCCGGCCATCGCGGAGCGCTATGGTTTGGACCTCACGGTGGTGAGTGGTGTGGTTGATCCGACTTTCCGCTTCATGACGGTAGACTGGGACGGCAAAATCCGCATGGATCCTTCGTCTCCTTATGCCATGCAACGGCTCATCGGACTCAAGGACAAATTTGACATCGCCTTTGCTTGTGATCCTGACCATGACCGCCATGGCGTAGTCGCCAGGAGCACGGGTTTGCTGCCACCTAACCATTATCTTTCAGTCTGCGTCCACTACCTGTTCAGCCATCGGCCCGCGTGGGCCAAAGAAGTGTCCGTGGGCAAGACGCTGGTGAGCAGCAGCATGATTGACCGCGTGGCGGCTCAACTCGGCCGCGCTCTTTACGAAGTGCCCGTCGGATTCAAGTGGTTTGTGGACGGCCTTCTGGCGGGCCGGTTGGGTTTTGGGGGCGAAGAGAGCGCGGGCGCATCGTTTCTAAGGTGCGACGGCTCGGTGTGGACTACGGACAAAGACGGCATGATCGCGGCATTGCTATCGGGAGAAATCATGGCTCGAACCGGCCGCGACCCAGGTGAAATCTATAACGAGCTTACCGGCGAGCTGGGCAATCCCGTCTACGAGCGGATCGACGCGCCGGCAACGATCGAACAGAAATCGATCCTGCGGAAACTCTCGCCTGAAGACGTTCACGCCTCCGAATTGGCTGGAACAAAGATCCAACGGATCCTGACGAACGCGCCGGGCGATGGCAATCCTATCGGCGGAGTCAAGGTTATGACGGAAGACGGGTGGTTTGCCGCGCGGCCCTCCGGCACGGAGGAAATCTATAAGATTTATGCTGAGAGCTTCAAAGGAAAGGTTCACCTGCGGCAAATTCAAGCGGAAGCTCAAGCGATGGTTGAGCAGGCGTTGGCCCGGAAGCGGGCCGCGCCCGTTACCGGGTTGACCGGCAGGAGGTGACGATGAGCAATCCAACCTACACGGCGCGCCCTTCGGAAACCGCGGAGGGCGCGCTCGCCGAATTAGCGTTGGACCTGCGCTGGTCCTGGAACCATTCCGCCGACGCCATCTGGGAGCGGCTCGAACCTGACCTTTGGGACGCCACTCATAACCCCTGGGTGGTCTTGCAAACGGTCTCGGAGGAAAAGCTGCGCGCCCTGACGGGCGACGCCGATTTCCGGAAATTGGTGGATGAGCTGGTTCGGGAAAGGCGCGACGCGGAGCAGTGTGCAGGCTGGTTCCAGGAAACGCATCGCGGCGCCTGCTTGAGGATGATTGCCTACTTCAGCATGGAGTTTATGTTGAGCGAGGCGCTGCCAATATACTCCGGCGGTCTCGGGAACGTTGCCGGCGACCAGATGAAGGCGGCCAGCAACCTGAGCGTTCCGGTGGTCGGCGTCGGTTTGCTCTATCAGCAAGGTTATTTTCGCCAGGAAATCGACGCCGAAGGCCGCCAGCAGGCGCTCTATCCGTTCAACGATCCGCTGCACCTTCCCATCAGGCCGGTGCGTGACCGCAAAGGCGAATGGGTGCGCGTGCGGCTCGAGCGCCCCGGCTTTGTCGTCTGGGTTCGCGCCTGGCAAGTTCAGGTGGGCCGCGCCAGAATCTACCTGCTGGATACGAACGATCCGGCGAATCTTCCTTCGCATCGCGGTATCACCGGCGAGCTTTACGGAGGCGACGCAGAGCTGCGCCTGAAGCAGGAATTGGTGCTGGGAACGGCGGGTTGGCGGCTGACGCAGGCGCTCGGTCTCGAGCCTGAAGTTTGCCACCTGAATGAGGGCCATGCCGCATTCGCGGTGCTCGAACGCGCCCGTTCCTATATGGTCGAGCATCATCAGCCATTCGAGCTTGCCCTGGCGGTGACGCGGGCGGGGAATCTTTTCACCACTCACACTCCTGTCGAAGCCGGCTTCGACCGTTTCTCTCCCGGGCTGATGCAGAAGTATCTGAAGAACTATGCCGAAACAAAACTTGAGATTCCTTTCGAGAGCTTGATGGCTCTGGGCCGAAGCAATCCTGGCGACGCTTCGGAACCGTTCAATATGGCTTATCTCGCCCTGCGCGGCAGCGGCGCCGCTAACGGAGTGAGCCGCTTGCACGGTGAAGTGAGCCGCCGCATCTTTCAAGTTCTGTTTCCGCGATGGCCGCAGGCCGAGGTCCCGGTAACGCATATCACGAACGGCGTCCATATGCCGACGTGGGATTCGGCGGCAGCGGATGGCCTTTGGGAGCGCGCCTGTGGGAAACAACGCTGGTCTTCGACTATGGAAGGGAACGAAGAGAATCTGCGCCGGGTGAGTGATGCCGAGCTCTGGCATTTGCGGACTGAAGCGCTCAAATCGCTCATCCAGTACGTGAGGAAATGGTTGCAGCGCCTGCTCGCCTCTTACGGCGCGCCTGAAGAGCGCATCGCTCAGGCCGGGCGCATTCTCGATTCGAACACGCTGACCATCGGCTTTGCCCGGCGCTTTGCCACTTACAAGCGCCCTAACCTGCTGCTGCACGATCCCGAGCGGCTGCTGCGAATCCTCACCAACCCGCAGCGGCCCGTGCAACTGATTCTTGCCGGCAAGGCGCACCCGCAAGACGCGGCCGGGCAAGCCATGATTCAACAGTGGATTCGATTCATCCGGCGGCCGGACGTGCGCCCGCATGCCATTTTCCTGAGCGATTACGACATGCTGATGGCGGAGCGGCTGGTTCAAGGCATAGACGTCTGGGTGAACACGCCCCGGCGTCCCTGGGAAGCCAGCGGAACCAGCGGCATGAAAGTGCTGGTCAACGGCGGTCTGAATCTCTCGGAGCTTGACGGCTGGTGGGCGGAAGCGTATACGCCGGATGTGGGTTGGGCGCTCGGCGATGGCAAAGAGCACGGTGACGATCCCGCGTGGGACGCCGCCGAGGCCAATGCGCTTTACGATCTTCTGGAACGGGAGGTCGTTCCGGCGTTCTACAGTCGCGACGAGCGAGGCATTCCAACTGGCTGGGTGGCGCGGATGCGGGAAAGCATGGCGCGGCTGACGTCCGCGTTTTCCTCAAACCGGGTGGTTCGCGAGTATACGGAAAAATGTTACCTGCCGGCCGCTGCCGCTTATTGCGCTCGAGCAGCGGATCGGAGCCAAGCCGGCGCGGAGTTGTTGCGTTGGCAGCAAGAGCTGGCAAAACACTGGCCAAAACTGAGGTTCGGCTCCGTCACTCGCGAGCCGCAAGGCGAGCAAACTCTCTTTCGGGCGCAAGTGTATTTGGACGACCTCGATCCCGACGCAGTCCGCGTGGAACTCTATGCCGACGGTCGAGACGGCGCTGAACCGGTGCGGATGCCGATGAATCGTGGCGATCGTTTGGTTGGCTCGGCAAACGGCTTCCTCTACACAGCTCAGGTTCCAGCCAATCGCCCGTGGACGGACTTTACTCCAAGAGTGGTCCCCTTCAAAGACGGCGCTTCCGTTCCGCTGGAAGCTCCGTTTATTCTGTGGTGGGACGGAAATTGATTCCTGCGTTTTCCCGCGGCATTTCTTAACCTTCAGTCCGCTGCCGCAGAGGCGGGGATCGTTGCGTTCTGGCTCGGCAGTACGGGCGTGCTCTGAATATCAGCAGGTGGTCATGATGCTGGAACGGGCCGTCAGTACTCCTGCCGCAATGTTTGTGCGGGTTCGGTACGGATGGCTCGAACAACCGGAAAGAGTGTCGATAAGGCTACGGTGCATGCGATGAAGAAAGCGGCAACCGCCAGTGATTTCGGATCTTCCGGCGAGATTCCGTAGAGTAACGAACGAAGGGCAGGCGCCGCGATGAGCGCAAGCCCAAGCCCTGCCGCGGCTCCCATGGCCGCAACGATCAACGTCTGAGCGCCGATCAACTGCGCGATGTGCCGTGGCCGCGCCCCCAACGCCATTCGAATGCCAATCTCTCTCTGCCGCTCCGTCACCACATAGGCGAGCAAGCCGTAAATACCGATACCGGCGAGCAGCGCGGCAATTGCTCCAAACAGAGAAGTCAGCGCTGCCGTCAGCCGCTCGTCGCCTGTGGTTTGGCGAGCCTCTTGTGCGAGCGCATCCACTTCCAGGAACGGAACCCCTGGTCCCGTAGACTGCCAGACTTTGCGGACGGGCTCGACGATGGCTCCGGGTCGCATGCGAGTCCGGACATAGAGCACAAAATTGTCAAATGTCCGCTGCGCAGTGTAGAAAGTTGGAACGATGGGCTCGCGCAGCGACCGATCCTTCGCGTCGCTGACGATGCCGATAATCTCGTATTGCGCCGGTGCTATGCCGCCGGTTCCCAGGCCGAAGAATTTGCCGGCAGGACTCGTATTCGGAAAAAACCGCCGCGCGAAAGCTTCGTTCACCACAGCCATGACGGGACCTTTTTGCTTCGGTTTCGGAGCATCGCTCGCGATGAAGCCGCGACCCTGCAGAACGCGCATTCCCATCGTCTTGAAATAGTCCGGCGAAATGTTGTTGGCGGCCGAGTTCAGGAAACCCGCCTGAGTCATTCGCTGGCCGGCCGGCGCCACGCTCGCAAACATCCCATGCTCCCGCAATACACCCATGGAGGACGTGGCACAGGAAATGACACCTGGCATCTGGCGGATTCGCTCTGTCAGCGTTTCGAGAAACGCCGCCCGGTTCTTGTATCCGCTCAAGTCGCCCGTGAACGTTTCGATGTGATCGATGTCCATCCCTGTATTGACGCGGTTCAATTGCCGGATGGTGCGCACGAATAAACCAGCCATCGCCAGCAGGAACGTGCATAGTGTGATTTGAAGCGCAATCAGCATTTGCCGTCCCCGCACGTCGCTTGTGGCCCGAGCGGCGCGGAGAAGGCCTTCGAGCCGCGCGCGTGAGACGGCGATCACCGGGCTCAAGCTGAAAAGCAGTACCGTCACTGCCGCCGCGCTCAGCACAAACCATAGGATCTTTCCGTTGATGCTTAAATGGAGCGCGAGCGGAACAAGGGTGGTATCAAGGCTGCGCATGGGAGGGATCATGCGGACCATAACCGGCAGGATCGCGCGGGCAATCAATAATCCGCCGGAAGCGCCCAACGCCACCAGCAGGAGCGCTTCCGCAAGCGCCTGCCGAACCAGGCGCCGGCGCGTGGCTCCGAGCGAGAGCCGCACCGCGAATTCATGCTGCCGCGCCGCAGCCTGCGCCAACAACAAGCCGCCCGCATTGCCGCACACGATAACCAGAAGCAGGCACATCGCCGCCATCAGCAACTTCAGCACGCGCCCGAAATTCTTTCGAAGCAGAGATGTTCCCCGCGCCAGCGGCTCGAGCGCCAAGCCGCGCTGCAGCTCAACCCGCGCTTCCGGCGGCGTCAGTTTTTCGACGTTCAAATAGTAGTCCTTCATCGTGGACTGAAAAATCGTTTTGCACTCAGCCTGAGCTTCGGCCAGCGTAAAATGCGGTCTCAGCCGTCCATCGGTCTCCAAGTCAACATGCTGCATGGTGACCCCGGCGAGTGCCGGAAAAGCACTGAGTGGAATCCATAGGTCGGGTGTGGAATCAACCGAGGTCCCGTTAAAGCCGCGCGGCATCACTCCGACGACCGTGAAATACCGCTTGTTAATGACGATACTTCCGTCGCGCGCCTCCGAAGGAACGCCGCGGAATCGCCGATGCCAGAAGCCGTAGCTTAAAACAGCCGGTGGCGCGCCTGTGGCTGGGTGCTCGTCGCTGGGATTGAGAGTTCGCCCAAGTAGCGCAGGAACGCCCAACTCCTGGAAATAATCAGCCGTCACTGCTTCGACCGTCACTTCTTCGGCAGGCGCAGGCTGCGTGACGATGAACGACGTGGGATATAACGTCTCGCCAAAGGGCAAAAGGCTTTTGGCGCGGTCACGAAGGGAACGATAATAGAAATACGGAAGGTTGCTTCGAGTTCCCAGGAGCCCGGAATAATGCTGCACAACTGTGACCAGCCGCTCCGGTTGCCGCACGGGCAGCGAGCGCAGGAAAACCGCGTCAAAAAGAGTGAAGACGGCGGTGCATGAGCCGATCCCGAGCGCCAGCATTCCTACGATGAGAAGTGTTGTGCGGCGATGCCGCGCCAGCATCCGCGCGGCGCTGCGAAGGTCGTGTCCTGCCTCTTTCATCGCTCAACCTGAACCCAAGCGTTTTCTCTTGCCGTTACGGAGTGGGCCGATCCGCTAAGCCGGCCACACAAAGCAACCCGAACCATCGTCGAAAAACCTGCGCTCCAAGCCAGCGATTCCCGGCAGGCCGGGATCAATAGCTCAGGCCACTTCCGAAGGGGAACAGCGTTTCATAGCCGGGATCGCCGAGGTGCAGACTTGTCGAGATGGCGCGAGGCCAGGTGAACGAAAGTTTGCCGGAAGGCTTCCACTTGCCGGAAAGCACGTCTGCAACGCCATCGCCTTCGCTGCCAGGGAGCCAGGCGGCAACCAACGCATCCACTTGCGGCAACAAGTCATCCACGAACAGCGGCCGCCCGGAAACCAGAACCGCGACGACGGGAATGTCGGCCTGCTGCAGGTTTTGAACCACGGCAAGGTCTTCCGCAGCGAGTGGAAGGCTCGTGCGGTCGCCCATCATCTCGGCGTAAGGCGTTTCGCCGATGATGGCAATTCCAACCGTCGCGCCCTGCGCTCCGGCACCATCGCGCGAATACGTAACGTTGGCTTCTCCGGTCATCTTGCGAAGCGCCTGGAGAATCGTAGTGCCTCCGGTCGTGATCTCGCCGCTTCGTCCTTGCCACGTTACGGTCCATCCTCCGCACTGGTTGCCCATATCGTCCGCATTTTTACCCGAAACGTGGATGCGGGCGCCCGGCTTGAGCGGCAGCGCCGAGCGCTCGTTCTTGAGCAGCACGAGCGATTCGCGAACGCATTGGCGCGCAATGGCCCGATGCTCTGGCGAGCCGAATTGCTTTTGCAAATTCGGATCGGCTGACAGTGACTGGCCGGGTTCCATCAAGCCCATGGCGAGCTTCACACGAAAGATGCGCGTCACGGCATCGTCGATTCTGGCTATCGGGACACGCCTCTCCTGCACAAGCTCGGCGAGTAGCTTCGTGTAGTTCCAATAATCGTCCGGGATCATCACCATGTCCATGCCGGCATTGATCACGGTTTCGATTTGCTGCTTGGCGTTGCCGGGAAGTTCCTTTTGCGCGCTGTAATCGGAAATGAGGAAGCCCTTGAAGCCCATCTCTTCTTTGAGAATCTCCGTGAGCAGAGTACGGCTGGCGGAGCATTTGACGCCATTCCAGCCACTATAGGAAGGCATAATGCTGCCCACACCGGCGGCGATGGCCGTAATGTAGCCTTGCAGATGAATGCGGCGGAATTCCGCGTCATCGAGCCGCGTGTCGCCTTGATCGAGCGGATGGTGCAGCGAGCTGCGAGCAAGCCCCGCCGGGCCGCTCACGGGGCTCATGGGTAAGCCTGTGCCGAACGCGGTGCCTCCATCGCCTGCGAAATGCTTGGCGCAGGCAAGCACGCCGAGCGGATCTCCCAAGCCCGAGCCTTGCAGGCCCCGCACCGCCGCGGCTCCCAACTCCTTGACCACTTCGGGCGATTCGCTGAAGCCCTCGTAAGTTCTTCCCCAGCGGATATCCTGCGGCACGGCGAGGCAGGGAGCATACGCCCACTGAATCCCGGTGGCGCGAATCTCGATGGCCGTGATGCGTTGCTCTTTCTCGACGAGCGCCGCGTTCCGCGTGCATCCCATGCCAATGTTATGCGGGAACACCGTTGCTCCGATGACGTGCGCGTCGCCGTGCACGGCATCAATTCCGTAAAGAATCGGGATGCGCGGCCGCGTCTTCGTCGCGCGTGACTGATAGCGATCGTAATGGGCGGTCCAGGCATCGAAGCCGTTGCCGGCTTTGGGATGCGAGCTGCCCCCGCTCAGAATCGCGCCGAGATGATAGTGCTGGAGATCGTCCAGGCTGCGGATATAGGTTTGGTCTACCTGCGCCATTTGGCCCACTTTCTCTTCAAGCGTCAGCGCGGCGGTAAGCTGCCGCGCACGCTCATCCTGCGCCAGCAGCCTTGCCGATGCCACATGCGCGCTGGCCTCCCCGGCCTGCCCGAGCAGCGCCCCAGGCGCCAGCGACGCCCCCGCCATCCCCAAAGATTCAGCCAGAAAGTCACGCCGTGATGAACGCATTCCACCCTCCTTGTTGTTTGCCGGGAATCGCCAAATTGCGGAAGATCATCCAGCGACCCTGCGGACCCGCTTTGCTTGACTGCAACCTTCCTTAGCTTATGCCGTCTGATCGGGATTGCAAGCCTCGCGGCCACAAGT
>JASHON010000141.1 GCA_030041095.1 Terriglobia bacterium | reverse complement strand
GGCCTGCAGGCGAGCGTCTGGACGCGAAATCTTCGAGTGGCTCACACGATGGCCAGAAAGATCAAAGCGGGAACCATCTGCATCAATGCTCACAATTATGGTGATCCCGCCTGGCCGTTTGGAGGATATAAGCAGTCAGGCTGGGGCCGCGAGATGGGCAAGGAAGTGATGGAACACTACACCGAGACGAAGTCGGTCGCCGCAAGACTCTGACAGGCTGCGGAAAAGACGGTCCGCCTTGCTGAGTGAGGCGAGAGAGCTCTGCATCCTTTCGAAAACAGATGCGGGGATTCTTCGCTGCGCTCAGAAGGACATTCGTTGAGAGCGTTTTTCAGCATCCTGCTCAAACAGTGGGAAGGCCAGCCTGCGCTATTTCCCCGCGTAGGTGATTCGCCAAATCGAGTTCGAGGCGTCATCGGTGACCAGTAATGACCCATCATGGGCGACTGTGACGCCGACTGGCCGGCCCCAGACGTTTCCGTCAGGCAGCACAAAGCCTGTAAGGAAGTCTTCATATTCGCCACTCGCGTGGCCGGTATGGTGCAACGGCACGCGAATCACTTCATAGCCCGCGCGGGTCGATCGGTTCCAGGAGCCATGTTCGGAAGCGAAGATGTCACCATCATATTCGCGCGGGAATTGCCTGCCCTCGTAAAACGTCATTTCGAGCGAAGCGTTATGTGGCTGCAGCAGCACGTCCGGCGTGATGACTTTATCTTTTAGCTCCGGATGCTTACCCTCAAGCCGCGGGTCCTGACGGCCGCCCATGTACCACCAAGGCCATCCGTAAAAGCCACCGGGTTGCACATGAGTGATGTAATCCGGGACGAGATTATCGCCCAGCATGTCACGCTCGTTGACCGAGCACCATAATTGGCCGGTCTGCGGGTTAATGGCAAGTCCCACCGGATTTCGAATCCCATACGCATAGATGCGCATTTGTGAGCCATCAGGGTTGAACTCAAGGATATCAGCCCGATCTTTTTCAGCGGGATGAGTGTCAGGGTCGTCTACGTTGGAACCCGAGCCGACTGCAACAAACATTTTCTTGCCATTCGGCGAAAAGCGGACGTCACGAGTCCAATGTCCTCGACCGCTTGGCAGATCCGCCAGGTGTTGCGCAGGCCCGCGCGCCCTTAAATCACCGTTTCGGTAAGGAAAACGCAAGACAGCGTTCGTGTCACCTACGTAAACCCACCGTGGATGAGGTCCCTTGGGATAAAAGGCAATGCCAAATGGCCGGTCAAGGCCGCTGGCAAAAATGCTGGTGATCTCAGGTTGGCCGTCCGAAGTGATGCCGCGGAAAATCATGATCCGGCCCAGCCTGCTTTCAGCGACAAAAAAATCGCCATTGGGGGCCGTTCGAATGAGGCGTGGATTATCCAGTCCAGTGGTGTAAAGCTCGACTTTGAAACCCTCCGGGGCCTGCGGCCAGACATTCCCGGGACGCGGCACGATTCGTGGCCCGTTGCCTACCGGCTTCGTCGCAAAAGGAGCGGGAAGGTCTTGCACGGTGATCTTGCGAAAGGTTCCCGGCTTTTCGAACCGGAAATCCGTGAACGGAGGCGTGGGAGCCGGCGCGTCCAGTTTCCCGTTGCCAGGCGTGTCCATGCCGGTTGCGGCCGTCAAGAGCAATCCACTCGGATTTCGCAAGAACTTCAGATAGGTTACGATCTGCCACCGCTGCTGCTCTGGCAGGCTTGCCCATGAGGGCATTCCGTTTGCTGCATCGCCGTGGGTGATAAACCAGAAAATCTCGCCCGGCCTCGCTGTTTGGGTGGCTCCGCTCGCAAGAGCGGGAACGTTGCCCATGCCTTGGGCGTCCTGGCCGTGACAGGAAGCGCACCGTTGTTCGTACAGTTTGTGGCCGATTTCAGCATTGCGCTGTCCCGTGTAAGGGTTTCCTTGTCCGAGAACTGAGCCGGGCGCATTGTGGAACGTGTCCGATCGAGAGGGCAATGTGGCGCCGATGACAAGCGCGATGATGATAAGAATAAAAGACAAGCGAGCTACGATGCATTTCCCGGATTTCAAGGGTTTACTCCTAGATTGGGATCGCTCTGGGCATGAAGCAATGATGCCCCACAAGACCACGGGTGGCTGAAAGCTGACGTCTACCTTCAGCCAGACATTTTCCAGCCGCGAACTGATCTACGATTATAGTATTAAATCGTAGCCATAACATTTTCAAAATCGCGTTATATCAGTTGTATGGCCGGGGGTCGTGCTCGGACCGAGGCAGCGGCCGTGAGGCCAAGGAGGGCCGCGCGGCTGATGGAGACAACCGCATTTGAGGAAACGCCAGGCCGCGGACCTCAAGGGCGGAGGTCCGCGCTACTTGCTGCGGAAAAACTCGACGACGCCGCGAACGTAGCGCCGGCATCTTGCCGGCCTCCGTTGAGTTGAAGGGAGTTGCCGGCTGGAAGCCGGCGCTACGTCAACTCTCGATCAACTCCCGAAAGAGTTTTTCCGCAGCCTGTAAAGCCCGGCCATCGGCAGACCTGAGTTGGCATGACTGAAGTCATGCCCTGTCTTGAAAATTGAGTAGGGGCGGGTTTGAAACCCAGGGCTGTCCAAATTAGCTTCGGGCCAGCAAACCGCTTGTTGATTCTATTGAACAAACTTCGCCCCTGAAGGCTGGTTTGAAAACCAGGTTCCCCCGGCGGCGGAGGGGAACGGGTCGGCAGGGGCACGGAATTTTTCA
>JASHON010000140.1 GCA_030041095.1 Terriglobia bacterium | reverse complement strand
ATGTAGCCGCTCTGGCGGGTGGATGAAAGCCTCTTCGGATGCTTTCCATCTGAGCGTCGCGAAGAATCACCGGATTTGTTTGCAAAGAAATAGAGCGTTGCTTCGCCCCGCATGACTGATGGGCTTATTTCATGAACCTGTCAGATGCTGAAGTTCTTCCGAGCCCACAGCGCTGACCGGAGCGCGAGCGCCTGCGCCGGACGGCGCGTCATCAGGCCGTCGACTCCGCCGATCATCTTTTGCCGCATGGCCTGCGCGTCATCCACTCCCCACACGATCACACGAAGACGAGCCCGCTGCGCGCGGCGAATGAAAGCGCGCGGACAAAAAAGGGAATACGGATGCACCGTGGCCGCGCCGACGGACCGCGCCCTTCGCACCGCGCGTAATGGATGAGAGAAATTGAGGCCCAACTCCAGCCGCCGATCCAGCTTTCGAACGCGCCGCAGCGTGCGAAGATGAAAGGACGTAACCGTAATCCATTTCTCCACGCCGGTGCGCGCAATCTCTTCCACAACCCTCCGCTCCATGCCCGGATAGGCGTCACCGCCTTCCTTCAGCTCAAGGAACGTGCGGCACTGCCGGCCCTTCACCCACGCCAAAACCTCCGCCAGCAGCGGAACTTTCAGCCCGACGTTCCGCGCCGCCGCCCTCGTCGGATATCTTCGATTAAACCAGGAGCCCGCATCGAGGCGGCGAAGCCATCGCACGGAATGAGCGCCAACGTAACCGCGTCCTGACGTGGTGCGATGCAGCCGGGAATCATGAATGACCACGGGAACGCCGTCCGAGGAAAGGTGCACGTCGAGCTCGATGCCGTCGGCGCCTTCGGTGATGGCGAGCTCGAACGCGGCCAGCGTGTTTTCCGGCGCGGCGCTGGAGGCGCCGCGATGCGCGATGATCAGCGGGACCTGGGGCCCGGCAGGCGCCAGCCCGCGCTGGGTCTCCACTTGAGGCAAATCAAGTTGCGCTGAAAGCTTCAACTCTCTCTGGCACCCGAGGCGAAGATCGCCGCCGTTGCGGAGGCAAGCTCAGGATGCGCTTCACTCTTCCAGCTTAGCCCGGACCGGCGTAATAGAAAATCCTCAGCCGTCATGGCCATTTCGTCGTGTCTCGAAAACTCCACCTCCGCAGCCAGAATGCCCGTGCCGCCCGCAAGCGGCTGGCGAAGTGAATCGCTCTGGCCAATGGGCTCCAAAACTCGCCGCCATCGGCTTCCATACGTACCAATGATCCTGCTGGCCGCTTCGGGCGCCACTCGGAACTCCCTGACCGCATCGTTGACACTCGCGCGAACGTACTTATCGAAAGGCCCGCCAAGCCCACCGGGCAGCGGGCGAGCGCGCGTCGGACGATCCGGGCCGCGCGATGCCAACGCCGATCCGGATTCCGCAGCAATGACATCCGCCAGCTTTTCGCCGAGCGCGCGCGACGTGGTGAGTTTTCCTCCGCAAACGGTAATCATATTGCTCGCCCACGGATCGCGATGGAAGCGATACTCGCGCGTGTTCGCCGAGGGACTTCGCCCCGGCTCAGCCGCAAGCGCGCGAATGCCCGCGAAAGAACCGATCACCTCTCCGGGACGAACCGGGACGCGCAGAATGCGGTTGATCGCGTTCAGAAGATAACGCACGTCTTCTTCTCCCGGCTTGACAGCGCCCGGGTCTTCCGTGTAGTCAGTATCCGTAGTTCCAAACAGGGTGCATCCGTTCCAAGGCATCCCGACCACGATGCGGTCTCCCGGCACCACGGCGGCAAAAACCGCGTAGGTATCGCTGATCGCCGGAAGAATCACGTGGACGCCCTTGGTCATCCGGATGGTTTGCGAGCCGTCGTAGGAGGGTGCGAGCGCGCGCACGCGGTCCACCCACGGCCCCGTGGCGTTCACCCAGTAACGCCCGGCAACTTCCCAGCGTTTCCCCGTAAGCCGATCCTCCACCTCCGCTGATTTCACGCTTGGGCGGCCATTTGACCGAAAATCGAAGGATTTGATTTCTGCGTAGTTGACGGCCCGGGCGCCCGACTCGACCGCATCAATCACGTTCTCGATGGTCAAGCGAGCATCATCGGTTTCAGAATCGTAATACAGCGCTCCCGCTTGCAAACCCTCCGACCGGAGCGTAGGAATCCGCTGCAATGCCTCACGGGGAGCGAATATGCGGTGCCTGTCTTGCGGGCCCAGGTTGCCCAAGAAATCATAAAGCGCAAGTCCCAACCGGATCTTGAAGGGAGAAAACGGATCTTCAGAATAAATGGGAAGAAGAAACGGCAGCGGGCGCGCCAGATGAGGCGCCAATTTCATTAAGAGCCGACGCTCCCGGCGCGCTTCGTGGACGAGCCGAAAGTCTCCTTGCGCCAAATACCGCAACCCGCCGTGGATCAGCTTCGACGAGCGGCTGGAGGTGCCGCTGGCAAAATCTCGTGCCTCGACGAGAGCGACTTTCCATCCTCGAAGCGCGGCCTCGCGCGCGGTGGTCGCACCATTGATCCCACCGCCAATCACCACAAGGTCGAACGTTTCTTTGGTTAAAGCTTCCGGATCTCTCGTCATTTCCCGTATCCTGCAGGCTCCTAGCGTACCATAATGGACACGGGACGCCGTTGTCCGGATGCCGTCGATTTGCCACAGCCGGTTTTCTACGTTTCGTACGGTGTTTCCCGGGCGCTCCGGCAGCCGCTTCGGTACCCCCGTATCAGGGCATGACTTCAGTCATGCCGACTCAGGTCCGCCGACGGCTGGGCTTTAGCCCCTGCGGCTTTTCGCTTGGCCAAAGCGTAGCGCTGCGCTACGATTGCAACAGGGCTCGGACATCGGCAGGGGCTAAAGCCCTCTTTCCCTCCGCGTCTTTGCGGCATGACTGAAGTCATGCCCTGATACGGGGCGGCTTCGATCAATTCCGAAATGTAGAAACTCGAGGGCGAGGCGCAGCTTCGCCTTAAATAATTTGGTCGCTGGCACTCGCGGAAAGGCAAAGCTTTCCCCAAGTCTGGCCGCACGTCAGGCGGCGGAGCCGCATCATGCCAGTGCGACATTACTGCGCAAAAATTCGATCATTGGCGCAGTCGGAAGGGCAAGGCTTTCCTCGTCTCTGGCCGCACGTCGGGCGGCGGAGCCGTAGTATGCCAATGCGACAGTGGTGAGCAAAGGTATTCAGTTTGGAAGAGACCAAATCTGGTTGGGCTGGTTATCTTCGCAGGGCTGCAGCTTAAGGCTCTGAGTCTTGCGGGCAGGGCCGGCGGCGGTGAGGCATTGACGGTCTGCAGCGTTAATAAGGTTGCCTTTGAGAGTGTAACGCCAACGCTGAGCGGGCACCGGGCGGCACGCCGCGAGCACCGGTCCGCTCTTGGCGGCGACCAGGCAGCGTGCGTCGGACGATTGCAGCGCGCCGCCGGGAGTGACGATCCAGCTTTCCCCGGCATCGCCCGCGCACGCCTCCACGCGCCCGGCAGCGCTCAGGCAGCGGGTATAATCCTCAACGTCGCGCCGGCGCGAAGTCGTGGTCATCACGATCGTGCCCTTGCGCGCCGGCCGGCCGCACGCCGCAGACGGCCGAATACGCCAAATGGCCGTATCGTGAGCGGCGATCCTGGCGTGTAAAGCCGCGACTGCAGATTGAACCGCGCCCGTCCAGAGATTCCTCGCGTCCATGCGGCACGCGGCATTGGCGGCAAAACCGAATTCGGAAGGCCGCAGATCAACTTGAACCGGCGCGGCGCTTCGGTCGAGCGCGGCCACGGCATCATCGCCATCCGCCAGCGCCTTAAACAAAACGTCAACGTCGGGGCTTCGCCTGACGAGCGTGGCCATACGGCCCAGGGGATCCTGATCGATTGCGATCACCGCACGATTGCCGAGAATGGCAATTGCCTGCGGGCTGAGCTTTCCAACGTCAGAACTAAGAATCAGAGGCGCTGACATCATGGACCACAGGGCCAACTGGCTGCGAGATTCCGCCAGGCTCATGCCGCCGTCTCCGCCGATGATAAAATCCGCATCGTTCCAGTTGCCGGGCTTCTGAAAGCGGCCCAGCGGAAGGTTATAAGCATAATTCCAGAGCACGCTACGGAAGCGCGAACGGTTCGGATTGCCTGCATTGAAGTTGGCCATGTCCGACCCTTCACGCCACAACTGGCCGTAAAGGCGAACCCAAGTCAAAACGTCGTACCACTCCGGGGTTCCCTGAAAATAGGCCGGCGCCGATTCCGAAAAAACGATGGGGCGCCCGACGGCTTTGAGCGCCGCGCTCTCGGCCGCGTAGGCCTTGCGATAGGCAGCTTCCTGGCTGCTCCCGGGCGGAGCGTAAACGTTGCAGCCATCCAACTTCAGATAATCCACGCCCCAGGAAGCAAAGAGCCTCGCATCCTTCAAAAAGTGGTCTTTGCCGCCGCCTTGCGGCTGGCCACTGCCTGCAAAGCGGCCACAGGTGGCAGAGCCGGCATCTTCGTAGATGCCGAATTTCAGGCCCAGCGCGTGGATCGCGCCGGCCACCGCCTTCATTCCCTGCGGAAAGCGCTGGGGATCAGCCTGCAGGTTGCCGCTCGCATTGCGGTCTTTGAGCATCCAGCAATCATCGATGGTGACCGTGTTATAGCCTCGCGCCGCGAGGCCCGTCTTGACCAGCGCCCTGGCGTTCGAGAGTATCGCCTGCGCGGTGAAGCCGCACTGATAATGCGCCCAGTCATTCCAGCCCATCGGCGGCGTAGCGGCCAGCAATCTCCCCTGGCCGGAAGCCGCTCGCAGCCAGGGAACTGCCGAGAACAACACCGGCGCCAAAAAGCATAAAACCAAAATGAGTGAACGTTTCGCTGGCGCCATATTCGTTGAACCAGACAGCGCTCGAGATCCGCAACGGGTCCGGCTATGTAGTCATCCTATCGCGGACTTGAGGCGGTATAACGGCGATTTTGCAAAAGATTGAATCTTGTCGCCGGAAAGCCAGTGACCACAATTGAAAAACGCTTCCGGGTTGAAATGCCCTCAACCCCTTTTATCACCAAGGTTCCTGTAAACGTTCCCGCATGCGTGTAAGTGTGAGTCAGATCCTCACCAGACGCCGCTGTTCCATCACCAAAATTCCAATGATAGGCGATGGCCGGAACCGGGCTGTTTGCGGCGAACGCGGCAAACGTAACGCTGTTCCCGGCTTGCGCATCTCCCGGGACCTGCACGGTCACTTCCGGCGCTGAAGCGGGGAAAGTATCGTCGTCCAATCTGATCAGGCGAACGGAATGCGGCGACTGGTCCTCAATCTTCAGCATTCCATCTTCTATGGGAACTGCAGCATCTCCACTCAGCACATCATAGGCTCGAAATGGATGGCCAGTGGGAAGCCCGAGGGCGGACAAAGTGAAAGTATGCGAAAGGTTCTGGTTTGACCAATTAAAAACAGCCAGCATGGATTGCCGGCGGTCTTCATGGAGAAAGAAGACGCTGGGCTCTTCGTCCTCGGGACGGAACGTCATCAAATCCAGCGGAAGCGCTGCCCGGCCGAGACGGTTCATATCAATAAGTTCCTGGTTTTCAACCAGCGCCAGCCGCCGCGGTTCCACGGCCAAGGTTGGCAAATCGTCACCGATCTCGTACATTCCGCCGGCGAGCGCAGCCAGGACAATCTGCACCTGCGCTTCGCTGAAGCTTAATCCAGCGTGGGACGCGTGCCAGCGCTGCTCCGGCTGGATTTCGTGCGAGACCGAGAATGCATCCGGATCGCTGATGAAGAAATTGCCGTTCATGTAGAAGCGCGCCGCAACGTTCGGCGCGGCATCTTTACTGGCTGAAAATGAATGGCCGGTATCGGGCGCGATGCGCCCTTCGTTGACGTAGCCGACCGGATTCAACATCACGCTGCCGTCTTTATCCAGCAGCACATTCGGACCTACCGCCTGGCGGATGATTCCCAGGCCAATCCGCTGCGCTTCGAGCGCCGTCGTATGCGGCCGGTAGTAATAGCCCTCAATCGCAGAGCTATCCATAAAATCCAACTTGATATAGCGAATGCCCCACTGGCGGGTCATGATCCGGTAAGTGCGGCGGAGATACGCCTGTGCTTCCGGGTTTGTCGTGTCCAGGACGTAGAGCCGGTCACTGTGCCGGCCCACATAGCCGATAAAAACAGGATTGCCCTGCGCATCATGGACCAGCCAATCCTTATGGCGCTCGTACACCCACGCACGTTCCGAGACTTCGAAAGGCGCCGTCCAAATGGCGGGCACAAGACCCAGGCTGGCGATCTTGTGTTCCACCCTCCACATTCCGTCCGGAAATTGCGTCGCATTCGCCGTGGAATATTCTCCTCGCGCGTAATTGTAGCCCTCGTCGATGTGAAGGTAATCGTAGCCCAGCGATTTCAGATGCGCGGCGAGCCAGCGTGCGTTCGCGAGCACTTCGCCTTGGTTGACCCCGCCGTAGAAGGCGGTCCAGCTCCACCAGCCAATGGGATCGTCGTTTTCGGAAAAGTGAAGGTGATGAAGACGGCGAACGGCCTGGCCATACTTTTCGAGCTGCTGCAGATAGTCAGGCCCAGCCGCGAACATCACTCGCTCGGAAGAAAGCGATTGTCCGGGAGCAACGGGAAGGCTCAGCTTCACTTGCTGATCGGGCGGAATGGGATCGCGTGAGAGCACCAATTCCGTAGTTCCGGTTGAATCTACCGTGAACGAAGCCATGTGAAATTCCTGCGAAGGGCCCCGGCTGACGCGGAGCTTGGAGACCGTCAGGAACCGATGCGTCGTCAGCGCGGAGAGCAACAGACTGTCCTTACTGGCCGGATCGTAGATGAGCACGTTGCGCACGCCCCGATAGAGGCCGTGAGGCGCGTTGGATAAGCCGCCGATCTGGATGGTGGGGTCTTCGCTGAAGCTTTCGGCCAGCACGCGGTCGTCCTGGTCAGTCTTGCCGAGGTCAACGCGCGGCTCGCCAACCGCATCCACCACGCGAATGGCTTGAACGGAGACGTTATCGCCACTTCCGTTCCGCACCGCGACGGAGACGGCGCCATAGGGCTCGGCGTCGTACAAGGCCAGCGTGCAGACCAGCTCAGGCTTCCCGGGCAGACCGCTGAAAGTAACGGTCAGCTCACGGCCGCGGCCGAGCGCGTCTGCATAGGGCGCTTCACTGACCTGGTGGCGGGGATAATCCGACGAGCGGAGCCACACGCCGTTAACCTCTGCGCCCACGCGTGAAACCAATACAGGCCGCTGAAGCTCGACCGAAGAGATCTCGTAGGCCCCGTCACGAGCTCTCACACCCACAGTCAAAGCGCCGTTGCGCAGAACAGGATTTTCGGAGGCCCGGGCGGAGGCCCAGGCTGTGAACGTTAGAAGCAATACCAGGATACGGAGGGAAACCCGTTTCGTTTTCATTTTACCAATAGAACTTCAGTGCAAACTGGATTTCACGCTGGTCGTTCTGGAGATCCCGCGTGGAGTTGATCCTTCCAAAGGTTGAAGGTGAAGTGTAATCGAGCGCGCCGGGAGCCGCTACGACGCCATTTCCGGAAAACCCGGGCGCCGCGAAATTCGGGGTATTGGTCACATTGAAAAACTCCGCCCGGAACTCGAGCCTCGTTCTTTCAGTAGTTCGAAACTCCTTGAACATCGAAAAATCCAGGCGATGAAAGCCGGGACCGATAAGCTGCGACGGCGCGCCGCCTAACGGGGCGTAATTCGACTGGCCGACGGCGGTGACCACAGGAGGACTGGCAAACGCCGCCGGATTCATCCACTGATTCACGTCGTGCGGCCCGGCGTAAAGGTTTTGACCCGGAACCATCAGCGCGTTGCACCCAAAGCCGGCGGCCGTCGTGATGATGCAAGGCACGCTGAAGGGCATGCCATCCTGCAGCGTTAGAATCCAGTTCGTCTCCCAACCGCCGGCAATCGCGTTCAATGCGCCGTGGCTGTTCCGCAGCAGCGTCCTGCCGTTGCCCACCGGCAAGGCGTACTCTCCGCTAAAATGGGCCACTTTATTGATATCGAAGTCGCAGAGTCCATAATCCCCTTGAAGCCCGAAGCCGGGCAGCAGAGGCGCGCGATAGCCCGTGAGCGCGGTTCCGTTCAACACGTCCACGGCATCCGTGCGGCACTTTGACCAGGTCAGGTCCGCCAGCGCGGTGAATCCGTGACTGAAACGCCGCTCGAACGTTGCTTGCATGGAATTGTAGTAGCTGTCTGAAGCGAACGTCGTGTACGTGGCGTAAGGAGCAAAGTCAGGATAAGGGGAATAACTCAGCGCATTATAAGACGGAGGCAACAGCTCGCTGGGGGAGTTGGGATTGATGTAAGAGCCCAGGTGGCGCACCGAATTGCCCACGTAGCCGAGTTGGATGGTTTGGTTCGGAGTGAGCTGATATTGAAGCGTCAGATTGTAGGCCTGGGTGTAAGGCGTCTTCATATGATAGTCCTCACCCGTGAACGACACTCCGTCTGGTTCGGCGTCCGCAGACGTTAACGGAACGATCGGGGCGAGACCATTTTCGAGCGTTCCAATCGCTCCATTGGCAAAAGTAATGGGCTGAGCCGCGGTCAGCGCCGAATAATTGAGCGTGTATTGGAACGGAAAATCGACATAGTTCTCGATGACGGAGTTTTCAAAGCCTCCGTAGAACATACCGTAGCCCCCGCGTGCAACCAGCTTGGACGTGATCTCATAGGCGAAACCGGCGCGCGGAGCAAAATTCGTAAGCTGCGAATAGCTCAGTCCGGGAAGGCTGGAACAGGAAACGGCCACGTGATCAGTTTGAGCTGCGGTGGAGAAATCAGGCGAAAGCGGCGTGCTGCATCGCTGCTTGGTGATCAGAAATGTGGCGGGTCCTCCGCCGAGCGCCGGAATAAAGTTGGACTGCGCTCCGTAGCGCTCCTTGATCTGCCCGAAATATTCCCAACGCAATCCCGGGTTCAACGTGAGCTTGGGCGTGATTTTCCAATCATCTTCAAAATAGACGGCGTCATAGTTCCGGCCCATATCTGTGTTGGCGTAGTTCGAGGCGTTGATGGAGTCAGCGCCGCCCACATCATTGAAACCGCCGGGAACGGTGGCCGCTATCGGCGTCAGCAGCATCTGCGCGATACCCGTGTTTCCGCCACTTTCATCGGGCACTTCAGTGTAGACGCCGTCGAAGCTCCACGTTCCCCGCCCCGCGGGAGGTTGAAGGATTGCAAACCTGAGATGCTGCAACTCGACGCCCGTTTTCAACGTCTGGTTTCCCTGAATTCGAGTGAGGTTATCCACGGCCTGTTCCGTCGTACTGTATTCGACGGAAGGAAGAAATTCGTTGCTTCCGAGCGTGTTGAGCCCCTCGAAAAAGATCGATCCCAGACCGCCATTCTGAGGCACTTCAGGGATCCCGGAGATGCCATACTGAGCGGGAATGCCCAGCTTGGTGTCAAAAGGCTGCACGCGCGAAGCGCCAATCCGGGTGAACCCGAGCTCGGCTTCGTTGATGGTTGTCGGCGAGAACGAATGGGTCTCACTCACCACGGAATTGACCGACACCGCCGTCTGATACCCATCCGAGAAAGACCCGCCGTCCGCGACTCCCTGGAACGGGCCGGGAAGATATTCCGGGACGTTGGAATAGCTGAAACGCGCAAAGGTTTCATCTCGATTGCTGAGGTTATCATCGACGCGCGTATCGAACTGGTTAGTGGTGCTCCGCAGAACAGGATCGCTGGAGTAATTGTCAGCGGTGCCGGGCGCCGTGGGCGCCGGGAACAGGTTCAGGAGCTTGACGGCGTTCTGGTCAATCCGGTTGGCAGGGATGATGTTGCCGGAAAACGGTTCGCGCACGTAACCAATCTGTGTGCCGGTCGTCGTCCCGCTGGGGCAGGCAGCCACGATTCCCGTTACGGTATCAGGAACACCGCAAGCCACGGCACGAGTCGTGGACGGATCAAAGACGGTTCCCAGAGGAAAAGAGCGGTTGAGCACGTCCGTCTGCGTGCCGCCCTGCGCGAGCAATTCGGAAAAATCCGTGTAACCGGAGGACCGCTCGAGAGCCGTGGGTACGGTGGCCGTCCAGGGAGTGGCCTGCCGGATGCGCGTGCCTTCGTAATCTCCGAAAAAGAAGAGCTTGTTTTTCTTGATCGGCCCGCCCAACGTCGCGCCGAACTGGTTCTGCCGGTATGCCCCTTTCGCTTCGTTTCCGGAGTTCTCAAAGAAATTGGCTGCATCAAACGCATCGTTGCGCAAGAATTCCCAGGCGTCTCCGTGGATCTGGTTCGTGCCGGATTTCACCGTCGCGTTCAAGACCGCGCCTGCAGAACGGCCCATCGCGGCGCTGTAATCGCTGGTCTGCACTTTGAATTCTTCAATGGCATCAACCGGAGGCCGCACCACATACGCCGTGCCATTCAGAAAGTCCACAAGGTTGGTGTTGTCATCCATGCCGTCCAGCAAATAGTTGTTTTGAGCGGGCCTTTCACCGTTGGCGGAAAAGCTTCCCGTGGCTCCCAGGCCGCGGGTATCTTCCTGGCCCTGACTGACGCCGGCTGAAAGCTGGGCAAGGAAAATGTAGTTACGGCCATTGAGCGGCAGATTGTTGATTTCTTGCGTCCCCACCACCTGCCCGACGGAGGCGTTCTGGGTCTGGAGCTGAGGCGGCGCGCCGGAGACCTGCACGGTCTGAGTGACACGGCCGGGCGTGAGGGTAAAGTTCACCACCACCTGCTGTTGCACCTGAACCCGAATGTGTTGCCTCTGCTCGGTGGTGAATCCTCGATAGACCGCCCTCACGGAATAGAGACCAATCGGGATGGGAGTGAAAACATAATTCCCGGAGTTATCCGACCGGGTCCCGCGAGTCATGCCGGTACCCTCGTTGCTGACGGTGACCGTGGCGCCCGGGACGACTGCTCCGGATTGGTCCTTCACGGTGCCGAGGATCGCACCCGTATCAACCTGGCCGTACAGCGCGTTCCCCGGTGAAAACAGCATCCATCCTGCCAACAGCGAAGCGACGCTGAGGAAAATGAAAGTGCCGCGTGAATCCCGAATAAGGCATCTCCGCATAGAGGAACCTCCGTATTCCCCCCAGACGACCGGAAAAACATAATAAAACGAAAGTTAAGATAAGATAATGACGAGACCGCGCAAAGTCAAGACAATATTTCTTATGATCTCACCAGGAAAGAGTGATCCCGGAAGAGTCAGCGCTCCTCACCCAACACTTGCACGAAGCAGGTTCGCTCCAAGGGGCCATCATATTCCATAAAATAGATGGTCTGCCGGGAGCCTTTGACGATGGAGCCGTTCTCAATCGGGAAAATGCATTGGATTCCGCCCAGCACGCTCTTCAAGTGAGCTTCAGCATTGAAGCCAAGGCGGCCGTCATAGTCAAGGTAACGATGATGGTGATAATCGGCGTCTTCCGGAAACACGCGAGCGAAATGCGTGAGGATATCTTCCTCCAGGCAGGGAATGCCCTCGGTCACCAGCAGGCCCGAGGATGTGTGGGCCGTGAGGACGTTGACGAAGCCGTTGCGCACCCCGCTTTTCTGGACCACCTCTTCCACTCGCCCGGTGATATCAATCGCCTCTTCCGATTTGGAGCTTCGAACTTTCAGTCGTTCCAGCTTAATGATCATCAGTGATCCCCAAAAGCATTTTCGCGTTTCCCAGGAGAATTTTCTTCAGGCAGCCCTCTGTCAGGCTCAAAGACCTGAGAGCACGAACCATGTTTTTGATTTCCACCCTCGGGTAATTCGAGCCGAAGACCAGTTTGCCGCGCAGGCTTCGCTCGAGGAGCGTGGTCGGAATCTGGCGGGCGAAAACGAACTGAAAAAACTCGCGCGGGCTGTCGTAATAGAGGCAAGAAGTGTCCAGATAGACATTCGGATACTTCAACGCCATGGCCACGGCTTCCCAAACCCACGGCCAGGCGAAATGCGCAAAAACAAAATTAAGCCCAGGAAATTGCCGGACAGCTTTTTCCAACTTGAGCGGATGTCCGGGCTCGAGCGCGGTTCCGGGCGCCCAGCTCATTCCGGTATGAATGACCAAGGGCATCTTCAACGCCGCAGCCGCTTCATAGACCGAGAAAGCCTTGGGATGGTCAGGCGGAAAATCCTGCAAAGCAGGATCGAGCTTGAGCCCTTTCAGGCCCAGACTCTTTGCAGCCCGCTCGAGTTCCTGTGCGGCGCCCTCTTTAAGCGGATCGACGCTGGCAAAACCAATGAACCGCGGGCTGCGCGCGCAGAGCTCAGCCACCTGTTCGTTTGAGCTGACCGCAAGTCCGCGAACGCGGGCACAATCGATCGGCAGGAGCACGGCGCACTCAATGCCCGCCACATCCATTTGAAGCAAGAAGACCTCGAGCGGCTGAAAATTGTTGCCGATCTGAAAGACTTCCCGCGCCATTCGCCGGTAATCCGGATACTTATCGGCAAGCTCTTGAATGAGGACCGGGTGAGTGTGAAAGTCAATCATGATGTGGCCAGGATTTGACGGTGTTTTTCGACGAAATCGTCGAAGTGAAGCGGCGGGCGGAACGCCTCCGTGCCGCCGGCACACGTGGTGGAGAAAGCTCCTGCCAGGTTCGCAAATTCAAGGCAGAGCTCAGGAGGCGATCCTCGCCGGTATTGGTGAACGAAGCCCGCGTCAAAGCTATCGCCCGCGCCCACATGATCCACAACCGAAACCGGCAGGCCGGGCCGGAGTATCTCCCGGCCTTGATGATAGTAAGTTCCACCCTTCGCACCTTGCTTCACCACCACTTGAGGGCCCTCTTTGGCAATTCGCTCCATGCCTTCCCGGACGCTGCTCGCGCCGGTCACTTTGCCCAGCTCGCGCTCGTTCAGAAAGAAAATGTCCACGTGGCGCAGGATGTCCCAAAGGCCTGAATCCCAGGAGTCATCCGGGTCATCGTTGATATCGAGCGAGATCGAGAGTCCGGCTGACTTCATCGTGGCAAGCAGCTCTGCCACGCGCGGTTTCAGGGCACGATGAAGGAAGAAGGATGAGAGGTGGAAATGCTTCGAGTCCTTCAAATAATCCAGGTCAAGATCCTCAAAGCACATCTCAAACATGGTCCCCGGATACGTCAGAATGTTTCGGCTTGCTTCATGATGCAGGATCACCGTGAGGCCGGTATTCGTGGGACCCTCAACCTTCCGTACCTTTGAAACGTCGACGCCCCCTTCGGCAAGCCGGCTGAGCGCAATCTCGCCGAACGGGTCAGAGCCGATGCGGGAAATGAAACCGACGCGGCTGCCGAGCCGGGAAAGATTGTGAGCGAAGATGGCGGACGAGCTGCCCAGCGTTAAGCAAGAGCCCGTGGCGAGCAACTCACGCTCGGGAGACAACTGCTCCGGCAAACCATACAGAATCAGATCCAGGTTCAGTTCTCCTACGACGGTGACGTCAAATCGTCTCATGCTGGTTGTAAGGACCTGCCTTTTGTGGCGGTCAGTCATCTAAAAGGACCACTCGCGTCAGATTGCGCGGGTGGTCCGGATCGAGGCCTTTCTTCAACCCCGCATAGAGCCCGAGCAATTGCGCGGGAACGATGTGCGCTGCAAGCGTTGCATATTCCGCACCCTCCAAGTGAAGGTCTAAAAGCAAATCCGCAGAGCGCCGAACCCGCTCGCCTGCACCATTGGCTACAACGAGCGTGGTTCCCCCCAGCTCTTTCACTTCTTCCAGCACGCCGCATTCCGCCTCAAAACCGTCTTCCGACAACTGGAACATAATGAGCGTCTCGGGACGCACAATGGACTTGGGCCCGTGGCGAAACTCCAGAGTATGAAAGCTCTGAGCATACGAGCAGGACATTTCATTGACTTTCAGCGCTCCTTCGCACGCGAGCCCGTAATAGGGACCTTGCCCCAGCCAGACGTAATCCGCAAAATCCCGTCGATTGACGAGCGTCTTCACGGCGTCACTGATCGGGCCGAGCACAGGCTGAAACGCCTCCGGCATGTGGCGCAAGGACGCGAGAAAGCGATCGTCTCCGGCGAGTTTCGCCGCTAGGAACTGAATTGCCAGCAGCATGGAAGTGAAAGACAACGTCATGACCGTACTGTTTTCGTGCGCGGCAGAAGGACAAAGGGTGACCGCAGACATCTCCTGGAGGGCCTCGCCCGATGTACAGGTGACGGCAACAAAGGCAAAACCCTCCGCTCTCAAATATTCTCCTGCCTTCAGCACCTCGGAAGTGGTTCCAGAGCGCGAGATCAGCACCGGCTGCACGGACCAGGCTCGTTCCAATGCCAAGCCGGGAAACAGGAGCAACTCGGATGCCGGTATCGCTTGGGCGGGGCGGCCCGTCAGCGCCTTCCAGCACGCCGCGGCCGTCAAGGCGAGGTAGTAACTCGATCCACATCCAACAAACAGCCAGCTTGAGCGATCGGAATACTGTCGAACCACTCGCTCGACTTCAGGGTCGCGCTCGAGCGCGCGAAGACTTTCCGCCCAGCAGCGAGGCTGCGAATGAATCTCCGTTTCGGTGTTCACTCCCGGTTTGTGCGTCAGGTCAGACATAAAGAGTGTGGATTCTCCTTGTGTAAGGCTCATCCCCGCTTCCCTTTTCCTTTCGGGAAAAGCCGAAGAACCCAGGGACACCGTTGCGCGACCGGCCGCGCCGCGGCCGAGCGCGGTCAAACCACGATGATCTCAATCCCAGCCTCTTTGAGACGATCCACGTCAGACTTGGAGATGCCACGATCCGTAATCACCTGGTGGATGGCTGGGGGCGCGGCAATGCGCGAGAGGCTGCGCGAGCCGAATTTGCTGGAATCACAAACCGCGACGACCCGCCGCGCAATCTTCATCATCACCTGATTCACCTTGGCTTCCAGGATGTTGGGCGTGGTCAGGCCGAACTGAACGTCAAATCCGTCCACACCGAGAAACAGGATGTCCGCGCTCAGCCGGCGCAGCGTCTCCTCCGCCAGGGGACCTACCAGAGAAAACGATTTCTCCCTGAGCGTGCCGCCGGTCAGGATGACCTCAATCGACGTGCCTGCCAGCTCAGCCGCGATATTCACCGCGTTGGTGATAATGGTTAGCTGGCGCAGGTTCCTCAAGGCGCGAGCGACGGCGGTGGTGGTGCTTCCGGAATCGAGCACCACCGACTGGCCCTCCCGGACGAGGCGCGCCGCCGCCGCCGCGATTCGTTGCTTTTCCTTTCGATGCAGCTTCTCTTTTTCATGCAGGCTTGGATCGAGCAGCGCGGCTGAGCGAACCGGGAGCGCGCCACCATGCGTGCGTTGCACCAATCCGCGGCCATGAAGCGTCTCGAGATCCTGCCGAATCGTCACCTGAGACGTTGAAAACCTTTCGGCGAGACTTCTTACCACCACGCGGCCTTCGCGATTGACCAAATCGAGAATGGCGCGCCGTCGCTCTTCCGTGAGGATGTTGTTCTCTCGCGTCGCCAGGCTGTTGACCTTACCTTCCATGTTGTTTCAAACCAAATTCGATTCAGGGAACGCTCAGCGGCTACTTCGCCGAACGACGCGCCTTCAGGGCGCTCATGCCAGGCGAATGACTCGCCGGCTCACATTGTAGCCTTCCACCTTCAGATGCGGCGCATGGGCTTCCAGGTGAGACGTTCTGAACTTTGCCCATAGCCTTCGCGATTCTCCAGGAAACAGCGTGACGTAATTGTCCTCATACAAGACGGGCAAAACCTCTTCCCCGCCCGGCCCTTTTGTTACTTCCGCACGCATGAAGAACGCGATCTGGCGCGAGTGGTTCCTCAAGGTGAAAACGGCCCTCGATTCATCGCCCACCGGATCGACGCGAGCGGACATGGCAACCTCCGCGCCCGGCATGCTGTTGAGCGCCGTGAAGTCTGCCCAGCTCTTCATGTTCAGCCCGAAGGCATCGTCGTGGTGTAGCCCACCCATGTCATCGTCCGTGGTGGACTGCCAGTAAAGATTATCCACAATCGGCTCGCCCGTTGCCTGCGCAAGCTCGCATCGCACGAAATACGTTGAGCTCACGCCAGCGATCCGGGGAATGGACAAGACCCGTTCCCTGGCAAGGGCTCCGATGCTCAGCCCGGAAAGCTCTTTTGAGAACTTGATGCTGCCGTCCAGGTTGTAATAGCGAATGACTGCCTTCAGGCCTTGCCGGGCCTCGAGCGTTTGATTGACCAGGTAAAAATGAGCGGTCCGGCGATCGCCGGTGGCGTAATAGTCGAAGACGACGCTCAGCGGTCTAAGTCCCTTTTTCGCGCCAAAATAAGCGCCGCCAGGCTTCAGGTAACCGTCAATCAAATGGCCAAAGAAGGACGGCCATTGGCTGTCAAACATCCAGTACAGCGTCATCTTATGCGTCGCCGGCGAGTTGGCCGCAAAGTCCTCAAACTGCGCGCGTGTGTTCTCATAGTGAGCAAGCTGCGCTTTCTTGCAGAAATCTTCCGCATCCGTGGGCGTCCCATAGCGTTTCTCAACGACTTTCTGAATGGTTTCGAGCGTGTTGTTGCCGCGAGTGGCTCCGGCGTGAAAGTACCAGGCATCGTTGATGGGCCACAGCTTGTCCGGCGGGATGAATTTTCTGAGGCTTTCATAAGGCGGGATGCTTTCATTATCGCCCTGCTCGGCGCAAGAGCCCTGGCTGGCCGGGAATTGCTCGTTAAACCAGTAATAGGGCGGCCGCCAGGAATAGGGCCCCAGCATATGAACGCCGTCCCATAACGTATGGCCTTGAGCGTCCTTCTGGAAATTGGACACCGTATCGACCACGGCATTCTGCCAATGCAACTCCTCGAGAACCTTGTGGTATTCGCTCCGTACCGAATCGGGCGGCCGGCCATCACTTCCATTGGCCCACACGAACGCTGAGGGATGATGCCGCAGGTTCTTGATGCGCGCGCGGAGACTGGCAAGCGCCACGACATGATCTTCAGCGTCCCATTGCTTCCACATCTCCCATTGCATGCAGCACATCCAGCCCTGCATCGCGCCGATTCCCTCGCGATCGAGACGATCAAGCATGGTATCATCCGCGATCTTCAGCTCCCAGCGAAGCATGTTGGTTCCTAAATCTTTGGCGTATTGGGCGATCGCCCGATCGCGATTCGGATCGCTCCTGAAGAGCAGGTCCGGCGCGTAACAGCCGCCCCGAGCGAGGAAGTCCCTGCCATTGACTTTCAGGTAGAAATTCCCGCCCGTTCCCACCTTCGGAAAATCATTGTCCGAATCCCGATGCTGAGTGATTTTGCGAATGCCGAAATCAATCGCGGAAGCATCTGACACGCGCCCATCGACCCTGAATTCCAGTTTCAATCGATACAGCGCAGGCTCACCCCATGCGTACGGCCACCAAAGGTCTGGATTACGAACGGTGAGCTGGGAATAATCCGCCGGGTGGAATGCCACTTCTTTCGTCTCGTCCGCTTCAAGCGTCACTCTCTGCTCGAAAGCAATCACGGGCTTGCCGACGCGCGAGATCTCACCGTGAAGGATTCCGGAAACCGGAGAGGAAACCGCATTTCTGAGGTCACAATATACGGTAAGAGAAGCCGGGCTCGAGGCAGGAAGCGGCAGGTCAGTAACCACATAGGGATTGCGAATCAGAACCTTGCCGGCCACGCAGAGAAACACTCTTTTCCACACGCCGGCGTTACGATCGGGCACACAGGAAAAGCCCACGTGCCGCTCATTCCACAACTTGGGATCGGGGATGCCAAGATACTTCCAATTAATCCAGTCCAGCCAACTGTCCGCTAACTCGACGCCGTTAATGAACGGCAGCTTTTGCTCGGGAGTCACCTTGACGGCCAGAACGTTGCTCCCTCCCGCATGAATATGCCTGGACACAACGAATTCGAAACTGTTATACATTCCCACGACGTGGCGCCGGTCCGCAATAAGCTGGCCGTTCAGCCAAACGTCCGCACGATAATTGATTCCGTTAAAGATGAGCGAGTAGACCTCACTCTCGGGGGCGTCGAAGGCCGTGCGGTACCACCAGTCCTGCTTCCACAGGTCCGACGGCGCCTTCTGCGCAAGATTCATCCCGTAATAAAGGTCCTCATAAACGCCGGCGTCTTTGAGCGCCTGGAGTACCGTTGCCGGCATTTTGGGAATCGCGTGCCAGCGCGAGGCGTCAAACGAAAGGTCGGAGACTTCCTGGCCGGCGGCCGAGACCTCGCGTGCCGACCGCAACCGCCAGCCCGACTGGAGCTCCATTTTGCGGCTCACCGGCACTGACCCATCGGCTTCCGGCGCCAGCATCAGCAGCGCTGAGCCAAGGGCTGACTGCTTCAGGAAATCGCGCCGGGTGGTGCGAGAGGCGGCCGTCTCTCCAGCCTTGTCTTTTTCGCTCATGGAAGTTTCGTGACCTTTCGCCGTGAAAAACCTATTTCATTATAGCTGCGAAGTCAAGAGCAGCGGCTTATGTTTTCTTTCTTTTTCTATCGAAACAAGTGGCGGCGTGTTTAGCCCTTGGTTGCGCCGGCCAGCGGCTAAAGCCGTTGGAGTCTGCGACGCGGTGCGGCATGACTGAAGTCATGCCCTGATACGGAGCACGAAGGGGCTGCCGGAGCGCCCGCAACAAATGGCATTCTGAGCGCAGCGAAGAATCCCAGCATTCGTTTCCCAAGAAATGCAGAGATGCTTCGCTTCGCTCAGCATGACAAGGTAGACTTTTGCCGCAGCGTGTTTAGCCCTTCGTTACGCCGGCCAGCGGCCAAACAGGCTGCGGAAAAAGTCTTCCGGGAGCGCCGGCTTCCAGCCGGCCACTCGCTTCAATTCAATGGAGGCCGGTAAGATGCCGGCGCCACACGCGCGGCGGCGTCGAGTTCTTCCGCAGCCTGTAAAGCCGTTGGAGTTGGCGACGCACTGCGGCATGACTGAAGTCATGCCCTGTCTTGAAAATTGAGTAGGGGCGGGTTTGAAACCCAGGGCTGTCCAAATTAGCTTCGGGCCAGCAAACCGCTTGTTGATTCTATTGAACAAACTTCGCCCCTGAAGGCTGGTTTGAAAACCAGGTTCCCCCGGCGGCGGAGGGGAACGGGTCGGCAGGGGCA
>JASHON010000139.1 GCA_030041095.1 Terriglobia bacterium | reverse complement strand
CAGGCGGGGGAAAAGCTGGAGTATTTGAGAGAAGATGCTGCATACTCGATTCACGGTGGAACCTCCTTCAGTTGAGATTAATCGTGCGGCAACACAAAACCTCAACTTACCGGAGATTCCGCCTTTTTCAAAAACCTAATTTGGACAAGCCTGGGTTTGAAACCCGCCCCTACCCCAAACGCTTTCATCGCTTCGTGAGTGTCGCGAAGCGACATGACCAACTGATGCAGCGGTACGAAGCGGTTTTCACGGCTGAGTCTCAATCTTACGAGACAACGCGGCGGCACAAGTTCGCATCATACTGTAGTTCGATAACTCCAAAAGACCTCTAATCTTAATCTAAGCGGAACCGCATTGCGAAGGTCTAGATCAAGCTGGTTGACTGGCATCGGAGCCGCGGCCTTGCTTGTCATCGTTGCGCTCCTCTCCTTCGGAGAGATGGCGCGGCGAGGGCACTATCACCTGGATCATGGCCGTGGATGGGATTTACCCGCCCCGGTTTCACTCGATTGGGCCTATCCGCAGCTCGCGAGCGCGCGAATTCCTCCGGTGGTTATCGACGTCGTTCAGAGACTTCGCGCCAAGGAACATCTCGCCGTACTGCCCCAAGCCCGGCCGTCAGCCCTGGAAGCCCCGTGGGTCTGGCTGGGCTTGCGTCCCCCTCCCGAAGCCTGACTCTTTTTATCTCCTCTTGATTTTCTAATCCAGCGTACTTTCGCCACTGGAGGCTGGTTGTGTCTTATCGCCAAGTGTCGAGCGCAGCGCGTGCAATCAGCACACACGATTGCGCTGCCGACGATCGCACAAGGCTAAGTTCGGAGGTGGGCGGCCGATATGAAACCCAAGCTATCGCTTTGCCGGGGACGCGAGTTTCCGGCGGAACGGCTCAGAGCGCTGGTGAAGCAAACTAAAAGCGTCCATGCGCCTCTCAGCCCGGGCGGCGTCACCCAAGATGCCGAGAGAGGGAAAAACAGATGAGAGGCTTAATCAAAACGAGAACGAAGCTTCTGCTGGTTACCACGGTGGCGATTGCGGCAACGCTGGCCGTGACGTCCGCTTGCACTTCCTCAAAGGCCACAAGCACGGTCCGCGCAAAGCTCGACCAGGACGTCACCGCGCCTATCGTCCCCGTGGAACGAAAAAATCTTGCCAACGACTTACAGATCGCTTCAGAGTTTATCCCGTACCAATCGATCGACGTGGATGCCGAAGTCTCAGGCTACGTCAAAAAGCTCAGCATCAATTGGGGCACTCACGTCAGGGCCGGGCAACTTATGGCCGTCCTCGAAGTGCCTCAACTCGATGCTCTGGTCGAGCGCGACCAAGCGGCCGTAGGGCGCGACCAGAACGATTTGCTGCAGGCCAAACAAGAGCTGGGCGAAGCGAAGGCGACCTTGTTTGTGGCCAGCAAAACTTATATGCGACTGGCAGGCGTTCAGAAAGAAAACTCCGAACTCGTGGCACAAGAGGAAGTGGATGTGGCCCATGGCAACCAGTTGAAAGCCGCCGCGGGCGTTGCCGCAGCCCGGGCTGCGGTCGCGGTGGCGCAGCAAGCCCTGGCGGCTGACAAGGCGACGCTCGCTCGCGACCAGGCCATGTATCAATATTCGTTTATCCGCGCTCCTTTCGATGGGGTTGTCACTAGCCTCGATGCCTATACCGGGGCGCTCCTGCCTGCCGGCACTTCCAACAGCAAAGCCAGCTTGCCTCTTTGCCATCTGTCTGAGCTGGATCTGCTTCGGCTGGTGATTCCCGTTCCGGGCCAGTTTGTCCAGGACGTGCGCCTGGGAGAGACGGTCCGCGTGAGCGTGCCGTCCCTCAACCGCGTCTTCAACGGGAAGGTATCAGTCCTCGCCGGGGAAATCAACTTTCAAACCCGGACCGAGCATACGGAAGTTTGGGTTAAGAACCCGGATCAGGTTCTGGTGCCCGGCATGTACGCCTACGTCGAGCTTCCGATACGAAGCGCCGCTGATGCGCTGGCGGTTCCAACCCAGGCGGTTTCGATCGGCGCGCAGGGTAAGTTCGGGACCGTGTTGGTTGTGAACTCGCAAAATCAGATCGAGAAGCGGAAGGTCAGCCTGGGAATCCAGACTGCCTACGAAGTTCAAGTGACGTCTGGCCTGAGCGCCGGCGAAAAGGTGGTTTTCGGCGACCAGGGGCGGTATCACAACGGTGAGGTGGTCCGGCCGCAAGCCATCGATCTGGCTTCGCTCGGAGCCAGCCCAAACGAGTAGTGAGGTTTCGTCATGGCGCGTTTCGCAATTCGTCATCCGTACTTAATCATCGTCGTCTGCCTGATCGCGTGCGTGATGGGCGTGACCAGCGCCTTTCGGATGCCGGTGGATTTATTTCCACCGATTGACATTCCCGTGGTCACGTGCGCGACGTTTTACGCCGGCATGCCTCCGGAGCAGATTGAGGCCCAGATTACCAATACGTTCGAGCGCTTTTTCACCCTGGGCAGCAATATCGACCATATTGAATCGCGATCTCTGCCGGGCGTGAGCCTGATTAAAGTCTTCTTTACCCCTGGCAGCGATCCCAACGCCGACCAAACGGAGATCTCGAACCTGGCGTTGGCGGACCTGCGCCGCTTGCCCCAGGGCACGCTGCCTCCGGTGGTGCTTAAGACTTCCGCTTCGTTCCTGCCTGTTTGCATGATCGCCGTGAAAGGCAAAGGGATGACGGTGACCTCGCTTCGGGACTATCTGCAGTACGAGATTCGCGACCAGATTGCGGGGGTGAAGGGCGCGACGGTGCCACCGCCGTTCGGCGGAAAATACCGGATGGAGATGGTGTACGTCAATCCGGAGAAGTTGCAGGCGCTGGGCTTGAGCCCCATGGACGTGGTGAGAAAAGTGAACCAGTCCAACGTCATTCTTCCCGCCGGCGATGTGCGCCTTGGCCCGCTCGACTACGACATTTACACGAACTCCATGGTGCCGAGCGCGAAAGCGTTGAATCACATCGTCCTTAAGACCCTCGGGCATGATAAGAACGTTTACGTTTCCGACGTAGGCCACGCCGTCGACGGCGCGTGGTTGCAATACAACGCCGTGTATATTGACGGCCAGCAGTCCACGTACGTAGGTGTGATGAAGCAAGGAGGAAACACCAGCATCATTAAAGTGGTCGACGGCATTCGTGGCGCCCTCACGCGCTTGCGCGACATTCCGCGGCGAATGAAGGCGATGCTGGTGTTCGACCAGTCGAAATTCGTGCGCGAGGCGCTTCACACGGTCGGCAACGAGGGCGGCATGGGCTTGATTCTTACCGGCCTCATGATTCTTCTCTTTCTCGGCAGCCTACGGGCGACGACAGCGGTTTTTCTTTCAATTCCGCTATCCGTGCTGGCGGCGATCTTTCTGCTATCCATGGGCGGAAGCACGATCAATGCCCTGCTGCTTAGCGGTTTAGCTTTAGCTTTCTCCCGCCTGATCGATAACTCGGTGATCGTGCTCGAAAATGTTTATCGTCATATGGAAATTGGGGACGAGGTTCTAGCGGCCTCTGAAGCAGGAACCAACGAGGTCGCCACCGCCGTTCTAGCGATCACTCTGGCCACCTGCGTGGTTTTCTTTCCGGTGATGCTGCTTTACGGCGTAAGCAAGTATCTCTTCACCGCTCTGGCGATGGGTGTGATTCTTTCTCTCGTCGCTTCCTATTTCGTGGCCGTGGGCGTGGTGCCGCTCTATTGCTCGCGCGTTCTTAAACCGATACACGAAGAAGCGCGGGAAGGTGGCGAAGCAGCAGAAAGGCCGTCATTCGGGCAACGGTTTCACCATGCATTCAACATGCGATTCGAGCGCTTGCTGGATGGCTACGACCGATGGGTCGCGAAAACATTGGAATGGCCGCGCGTAACCCTTGCCGGCTTCGCCGGCATTTTTGCGTTGAGCCTCCTTCTCTTCCCTCTGCTGGGCTTTTCCTTTTTCCCGCGGGTTGATGCGGGCCAGTTCATGATTAACCTGGAATCGCCCACCGGCTCCAGGCTGAGCGTGACGGACGACTACGTGAAGCACGCCCAAGCTATTATTCGGCGAATCGTCAGCCCGCACGACTTGAAGACGATCGTCGCGAACATCGGGCTCTCGCCGGGCTTTGAATCGCTATTCAGTCCCAATTCGGCAATGTGTACGGGCTTCATTCAGGTGGGTCTCCATTCCGATCACCGCGTGAGCAGCTTCAGATACATGAGCGAGGCGCAGCGGGCCATTGCCGAGCAACTTCCCGAGCTGCGCACTTACTTCCATTCCGGCTCGTTGGTGGATTCAGTTCTGGACCAGGGCGTGCCCGCACCCATTGATCTTCAGGTGAGCGGGATGAACCTGAATGAAGACATGAGCATCGCCCAGGAACTGGCCGGAAAAATCCGGCTGCTGCCCTCGATCAAGAATGTGTACATCCCGCAGAACGTCAATTATCCAGCGCTTCAGATCAACGTGAACCGGACGCGGGCAGCGGAGTTGGGGCTGACGCCGAAGCGGGTGATCGATAACGTGATTACGGCCCTGACCTCAAACCAGATGATCGCGCCGGGCTATTGGGTTTCAAGCTCCGGAAACCAGTACTTCGTTTCCGTTCAGTATCCGAACAACTACGTCCGTTCTGTATCAGATATCGAAACCATGCCCCTCCACGATGCGCAACTCAAGGCGCCGACCTACCTGGATCAGGTGGTAAATATCAAGCGGATTCAAGCGCCCACAGAGGTGGATCATTACCAGTTGGAACGAGAGATTGACGTTTATGTCAAGCCAACCGGGCAAGACCTTTCCCGGCCCTACAAGGCCATTGAGAACATCGTGGCGCATACGCCTCTTCCCAGCCGCAACTTCCGGATCAACATCCGCGGATTGGTTGTCACCATGGAAAACTCTTTCCAACGTTTCTCGGTAGGCCTCATTCTGGCCATTCTCCTTGTCTACCTCATCCTGGTGGCTCAGTTTAAGTCGTTCATCGACCCGTTCCTCATCCTGTTGGCCATTCCGACGGGCTTGACGGGAGTGTTAATCATTCTTTTCCTCACGGGGACGACGGTCAACATTCAGTCGCTGATGGGCGTGTTGATGATGGCGGGGATGGTGGTTTCGAACACGATCCTCATTGTCGATTTTGCGAAAGCGCTGCAGAGAGAAGGGCGCACCGTGCGTGACGCGGTTGCCTTAGCCTGCCGGCTTCGGCTGCGCCCGATTTTGATGACTTCGATTGCGACCGTGATCGGCTTGATTCCGATGGCGTTACAGCTCGAGCCGGGAGCCGGAGCGTATTCCCCACTTGCCCTGGCCATCATTGGCGGGGTCACGGTTTCGGTGATCCTGAGCATTTTCGTGATTCCAGCGGCTTACCTTTTGGTTTACCGGAAACGAGAGGAAGCCCTGTCTGAATGATGGAGAGCGGCTTTACGTTTCCGAGTTCGAATCATGACGATGGCACCCGGCCGTTGGGTTTATCCCGCTCGAAACCAACACCGCCTTGACCATCCGGTTTTGTGAAAGATGACGCCTCCTTCCCAATTCGGGCGGCACATCGCGAGAACGGCGGTGAGCCGGCGGCCGAGCGTCGTGCTTCTGGCAGCGGTTGTGAGCGTTCTCGCCTTTGGCCGCACCCTGCGCCATCCCTCACCGCTTGGCCGCGGCCGCGCCTGGAGCGCCCCGCAAGCCGCCACGTTGGTTATGTTGCGTTGGCTTCGGCATTACGGCTTGCGAGCGCACCCACTCTCCAGGCGCCGAGCGGATCGCAAGCCGGTTCCAAACGGTCGCTATTGACCCCGCGCCATTCAGCGGTCGTCATTCGTAGCTGAGCGACCGGCACTCAACTTTCACCAACGGAGCGTGTTTATGACTCGAAAATGTGTTCTTTTCTTCTCAATGGTTGCCATGGCGATCGTCTGCTCGACAGTTCGCGCGAGCGCCGCTCCGCCGAGCCTGACGCTCGCGCAGGCGGAGGCGATTGCACTCACGAATTATCCGCAGATTCATGCGGCGCAAGATTACGCGCTAGCCGCGGGGCAGGTGGTTCGAGAAGTTCGCTCCGCGTATTTTCCCACCGTCTACGGTTCCGTGACCGGCATGGAGGCGGACCATGATACCCGAATCGGCGCCGGATACCTGTCGAGTGGACTTCTCTACAGCAAAGAGGCGGAGGGAATAACCGTGGACCAGCTCATCTATGATTCGGGCTACACGCCCAACCTGGTGGCAAGCTCGCGTCTCAACGCCGGCGCTCAGCAGCAGAACACCCAAGCCACGCGCTACGACGTCCTGCTGCAGGTGGATCACGCTTATTTTGAGGTCTTGCGGGCCCAGGAGCTGGTGCGTGTGGCCAAGAAGACGGTCGCCGAGCGCGGCGTCGTTTTCGATCAGGTGCAGGCCATGGTGGACAACAAACTGAAGTCCGATCTCGATGAAACCTTTGCCAAGGTGAACCTGGGCCAGTCACAACTGCTCGAGATCAGAACCGAGGATAACCTCCAGGTGGCCCGGGCGCAGCTTACGCGGGCATTGGGACTGGAAACCGCTCCGCAGTACAAGCTGGCGCCGGAGCCTTTGCCTCCCAAGCCCCCTTCATCGGCACGAACCTTGATTGCCACAGCTTTCGCCAACCGGCCCGAGATCAAGAGCCAGCACGACCGCCTGCAATCTGCCGTCAAATTCGAGCGCGCGCAGCGAGACCTCTCTTATCCGACCGTCACCATGGAAGGCGACGCAGGGTTTATTCCCGCGGTCGACCAGATAACGCTTCCGCGCGTCGTTCCGAACCATTATGACGCCGTCGCCGTGAACCTGAATGTTCCTATCTTCAATGGCCACTTGTTTGCGGCCGATCGGGAAGCCTCCCTCCTCCGCGCGAACGCGGCGGAGCAGAACCTTCGCAACGAAGAAGAGCAGATTGCGCGTAACGTGCGCGCCGCCTGGGCTGACGCCGTCACAGGATACCGTCGAATTGGCGTGGCGGATATGGTTCTTAACCAGGCCAAGCTCTCTTTGGCACTCGCGCAGGGCCGCTATACTTTAGGGTTGGTTTCCATCGTCGCACTCAGCCAAGCGCAGCTCACCGAGACTTCAGCGGAAATCCAGGACGTCGACGCCCGGTACGATTATCAAAATCTGATGGCCGCGCTGAAGTATGAAGAGGGCTTGCTGCGATAGGAGGAGGCCATCACCTGTTCCCACGGTCATTTCTCCTGTGTCATAGTTATAAGAGCGCTGTTTCTTTGGTGCTTGAGGGGCCCGCTCATCGTCCGCGGGAACGAAGGTAAACTCAAGCTGGCCATTTCTGAAACGCGGAGAAGTTCCTCGATGGAAATTGAAGATACCCGCAATGAGTCACCCCCGCACCGGGTCGTGATTACCGCGGTGCAACCGCAGGTGGATGCAGGACGATTTCCCATCAAACGCGTGGCAGGCGAAAAAGTGATCGTCGAGGCTGATCTCCTGGCCGACGGTCAGGATCTGCTTGCTGCCGTGCTCCGCTATCGCCAGCCGGGAAAAGACTCCTGGGCTGAGTCGGAGATGCGCCTTGTGGAAAACGACCGGTGGCGCGGCGAATTTCGGGTGGACGGGATTGGGATTGGCGAGTTCACAATTGAAGCCTGGATCGACCGGTTCGAGTCCTGGCGCCACGATCTCCTAAAAAGACTTGAGGCCGGGCAGGATGTTGCGCTGGAGTTGCAGGCGGGCGCTCAACTGATTCAGGAAACAGGCGGCCGCGCAATACTGGCCGGCGCGTCTGCGGAAGGTAAGCTCTTAACGGATCAGGCGGAGATGCTGCACGCGGCCACGCAAGCGGCTTCATCAAGCGTCGTGGCTGAAGCCGCCGGGACCGCGGCCCATGATGAACGCCTGGCGGCACTCATGCGCAGGCACTCTCTCCGTGAAGGCGCCACGACTCTCACTCCCGCCGTGAGGCTCGACGTGGATCGCGAGACGGCGCGTTTCAGCTCATGGTATGAGATGTTTCCACGGTCGTGCGCCGGCGTTCCGGGACGGCACGGCACCTTCGCGGACTGCGAGCGCCGCTTGCCCGCGATCGCTGCCATGGGGTTTGACGTGGTTTATCTTCCTCCCATTCATCCCATTGGCCGCATTCACCGCAAAGGAAAGAACAATTCACCCGCCAGCAGTCCTGACGATCCTGGCAGTCCATGGGCGATTGGCGCCGCAGAGGGCGGGCACACCGCGGTGCATCCCCAACTGGGAAGCCTGGAGGATTTCTCACGGCTTGTTGCCACGGCACGGGAGCTGGGACTCGAGATCGCGCTCGATCTAGCCTTCCAATGCGCTCCGGATCACCCATGGGTTCGGGAGCATCCTTCCTGGTTTCGCCACCGCCCGGATGGAATCATCCAGTATGCGGAGAATCCGCCGAAGAAGTACGAAGACATCTATCCGTTGGACTTTCAATCCGAAGATTGGCGCGGACTTTGGGACGCATTGCGGGATATTGCGCTCACTTGGATTCGCCAGGGCCTTCGCATTTTCCGCGTGGACAATCCGCACACCAAGCCGTTCGCATTTTGGGAATGGCTCATTCGCAGCGTCAAAGAGAGCTATCCCGAGGTCATCTTTCTAGCCGAGGCCTTCACCCGCCCGAAGATTATGCATCGGCTTGCCAAGCTCGGATTCTCACTCTCCTACACCTACTTCACCTGGAGGAACACCCGTTGGGAGCTGACGCAGTATTTCACCGAGCTCGTACGGACCTCGGATTATTTCCGACCAAGCCTATGGACTAATACGCCGGATATCCTCAGCGAGTACCTGCAATTTGGCGGGCGGCCGGCGTTTATAGCGCGGCTGGTGCTGGCGGCAACCCTCGGCGCCTGCTACGGCATCTACGGGCCGGCTTTCGAGCTGTGCGAAAATGCACCGATCGCGCCCGGCTCGGAAGAATACCTGAACGCAGAGAAATATGAGATTCGCAATTGGAACCTCGAGCAGCCCGATAACCTCAGCGAGCTGATTTCGCGCGTGAACCGGGCGCGAAGAGAGAATCCGGCGCTCCAGTCAAACCGCGGCCTTTGCTTTCACGAAGTAGATAACGATCAGCTCATCGCGTATAGCAAGCGCACGGAAGATGGCTCGAACGCTGTGCTTGCCGTCGTCAACCTCGATTATCACTCGCCGCAGTCCGGCTGGGTGACGCTGCGTCTCGAAGAGCTGGGGCTCAGGCCGCAGACCTCGTTCCAGATGCACGATCTGCTGACCGACACCCGGTATCTCTGGCAAGGAGCCAGAAATTACGTTCAGCTCGACCCGGCGCGCATCCCGGCGCACTTATTTCGCATCCGGCGCTACGTGCGAACTGAAAACGATTTCGATTATTACATGTAAAGCCTTCAAATAGGTTCGTTCCCTTGCACCACTCCCTGTCCATGCCGGAAACAACCTTAAACGCCCGGATCACTTACGACGACCCACTTTGGTTTAAAGACGCCGTTTTATACGAGCTTCACGTGCGGTCGTTCCAGGACAGCGACGGAGACGGCATCGGCGACTTTCGCGGTTTGATTGAGAGGCTTGGTTACCTTGCGGACCTGGGCGTGAACATCCTCTGGCTGCTGCCCTTCTACCCTTCGCCCTTGAAAGACGACGGCTACGATATCTCGAACTTTACGGACATTCATCCTTCCTATGGCACTCTTGACGACTTCAGGAAGTTTCTGGAAGAGGCGCACCGGCGTCGCCTCTACGTGCTCACGGAGCTGGTGCTGAATCACACGTCGGACCAACACCCATGGTTCCAGCAAGCCCGCGCCTCCCGTGACAATCCTCTTCGCAACTATTACGTCTGGAGCGACGACCGGGAAAAATATCCCGGCGCGCGAATCATATTTACAGACACCGAGGCTTCCAATTGGGCTTGGGATCCGATTTCGAAGCAGTACTACTGGCACCGGTTCTTCAGCCATCAGCCGGACTTGAATTACGACAACCCGGAAGTCCTTGAAGAAATCTGGCGCGTCATGAAATTCTGGCTCGATCTCGGGGTAGACGCTTTCCGCCTGGACGCGGTGCCCTATCTTATCGAGCGCGCGGGTACGAACTGCGAAAACCTGCCCGAGACTCATGCCGTTCTTCGCACGCTGCGTTCCCGGCTCGAGCGGTCCTACCCGGGGCGCTTTCTCCTGGCGGAAGCCAACCAGTGGCCCACTGACGTGCGCGCCTATTTCGGGGACGGCAACGAATGTCACGTGGCGTTTCACTTTCCCCTGATGCCGCGCATCTTCATGAGTGTCAGGCTGGAGGATCGCAAGCCGATCGTCGAGATCATGGAGCGCACGCCTGCCATACCGGAGAATTGCCAGTGGGCCACTTTCCTGCGTAACCATGACGAGTTGACGCTCGAGATGGTGACCGACGTGGAGCGAGATTATCTCTACGACGAATACGCAAATGACCGGATGATGCGGCTGAACGTCGGCATCCGCCGGCGCCTTTCCCCGCTCCTCGAAAACGACCGGCGGCGCGTCGAATTGCTGAACGGCATCCTGCTCTCTTTTCCCGGCAGTCCGGTAATTTATTACGGCGATGAAATCGGCATGGGCGACAACGTCTATCTCGGCGACCGAAACGGCGTACGAACGCCCATGCAATGGAGCGGCGGATGGAACGCCGGTTTTTCCACGGCCGATCCTGAAAAGCTATGCATGCCTATCGTTTCCAATGCCGTCTACGGATACCAGGCGGTGAACGTGGAATCGCAACGGCGCTCGCTCCATTCGCTGCTCTCATGGACCACCCGGATCATCCGAATACGCAAGTCCACTCGCGTTTTCAGCAGAGGCACACTGGAGTTCCTGAAACCACAGAACCACCACGTCCTGGCTTACGTCCGCCAATATCGGCGCGATATCGTGCTCGCCGTCAACAACCTCTCGAGCTGCGCGCAGGCCGTCGAGCTGGATCTATCTCAGTTTCACGGCTTGATCCCTATCGAAATGTTCGGAGGCAACCCATTCCCCCGGATCGACCAAAGGCCGTACCTGCTTACGTTGGGGCCTTATCAGTTCTTTTGGTTCAGGCTGCGTCAGATTTGACATGGATAGTATTGTCTCAGACGAGTTTCTGCGGCAAATCACGGCTATCGGCCAAGTGGACGTTCTGGTTTCTGTGCCGACGGCCGATAATCGCCACACCATCGAGCACGCCGTCAACGCGGTCCAGATCGGGCTGGCGAAATATTTCCCGCGAGAGCGAACCGCGTTGATGAACGTCGACGCTCAGTCACGCGACGGCACGCCGGAGATCGTCCGCGAGGCAGCCGTGCGGGATTTCCAAAGCTACCTGGCGCCAACTCCGCTCCGCTCGTCGCCCATCATCACCGCAAGCTGCCACCCGAGCCTGGGCCAAGCCGGCGCGCTGCGGCTGACCTTAACGGCCGCGGACCTTCTCCGCGCCAAGGCTTGCGCGATCGTCTCTCCGGACGTCGCCAGCCTTACGCCGGAATGGATCGATGCCTTGCTTCGACCTATTTATCGCGAGGGTCTCGACCAGTTGACTCCCATCTATCAGCGCCACCGCTTCGCGGGACTGCTCGTACGCAACATACTGGCTCCGGTGGTCGGCGCGGTGTACGGCTACGAAATCGAGGAGCCCGCCCCGGACGAAATCAGCTTTTCAGGCGTCCTGGCCTGCCACCTGCTCGCGCAGGACGTATGGCAGGAAAGTTTCATGCGAAGCGGCGCGTTGATGTGGCTCACCACCACCGCACTTGCGGGCAATTTTCGCGTGGGCCAGTCGTTCCTCGGGCCCAAGGTTTTTGCCGCCCGGCACTTCAGCCCAAGTCTGGCGGAGACCATGCAATCGGCCGTCGGGGCTCTTTTCAAATCGATGGAGGAGCACCAGGCGTTTTGGCGGCAAAGAACCTCTTCCCAAGCCGTGCCTCTTTTTGGCTTTCCGGTGGATGTCGAGATCGGCTCGGCGCATCTGAACCGCAAAAAAATGTTTGAGATGTTCCGCAGCGGTGCGAACGCAATTTCTTCCATTCTGGCTGAAATCCTTTCGTCGCCCACGCTCGACGCTGTCTTGCAGGCCGCAAATACTGCGGACGACCACTGTTACTTTTCGGACGAGCTGTGGACGAAGGTCGTCTACGAATTCGCGGCTTCTTACCACCGGGGAGTGATGAACCGCGATCACCTGCTGCAGGCTCTCATTCCAGTTTACCGGGGCCGCATCAGCTCCTATTTGTGGGAAAATCGCGGCGCGCACCTCGAAGAGTTACGGAAACGCAGGGAGGTTCTTCATCTCGAATTCGAACGAATGAAACCGTACCTGATTGAGAAATGGTTTGGGGAAACGTGAGGTGAATCATGGGAGATCTCCTCTTCAAGAGTCTGACGGAAACCATGTCGCGATTGAGCGACATGGTGGCGAGCTTTTTGCCTCGCTTGATCGCTATGGCGATCATCATTATTGCGGGCGCAATTGTGGCATGGATTCTGAAAGTGGTCGTGCGGAGAATCCTTCGCCTCATCAAATTCGACCAGCTTAGCGAAACCACCGGTTTCACTCGCTTGCTTACCCAGTCGGCCCTGCCCTCGCCTGCCGACCTGTTGGCCCGTTTTGTTTTCTGGGTGGCGTGGTTTGCTTTTCTTCTGCTGGGACTTAACGCTCTGGGTATCGAAGCTCTCAACAACGAGATCGGCCGCTTCTTCGACGTCCTCCCGCAAATCTTCGTGGCGATTCTCATCTTGTTCGTCGGCGTCGTGATTGCTAATTTTTTCGGTCGCGCCACGCTTCTTGGAGCCGTCAATGCCAACGCTCCGTCGCCTCGCCTGCTGAGCAGCATGGTGCGTTTCGTGATCATCGCTTTGGCCGTGACTATGGCGCTCGAGCGGATTGGCTTGGGACAGGGAGTTGTTCTCATGGCTTTCTCGATCGCTTTTGGCGCCGTGATGTTTGGGCTCGCACTCGCCTTCGGGCTGGGCGGCCGCGACGCAGCCCGGCGCCTGCTCGAAAAGCGGTTCCTTGAGGATAAGAAGAAGGATGACGACGAAGGCATCTCCCAGTTGTAGGATGGAACGGTTGACCGCGCTCGTGGGTCAAGCGAGCGGCTCGTTAAACGACTTTGGCGCGAATTGCGGTCACGGGCGATCAATCAATGGGTAGAGAATCGGCTGGCGCCAACCGGCTTCCTTTGTGGATGTCCGGCTCAGCGCCGTTTACGGAGAGCCTTTCCCGGTATCTGGCCGGGAGACGCTGGTTCGCCGGAAAATCCGAAACGCTGCGCTCGACCGAAGTCGTTGAATCCATCCCCATTCAAACGGACGAGAACCCAGCCTTCCTGCTTTTTGTTCGTGTAGGCTACGCTTCCGGTAGCGAGCAAACCTACGCACTACCCTTACGACACGTGTCTCCCGACGAAAAACGCCCGGAAGCAGCACCCAGCACTTCGGGCTATTTGGTGGAGGGAGGCCGAGGCGGCGTGCTTGCTGACGCCCTTGAAAACCGCACGTTCGCACTGTGGCTTCTTCGGACCGTGAAAGAGGGAATTGAATCTGCCGGCGTAGCCGGCAAGTTCATCGGCGTTCCCGCTGGTGCATGCAAGCGTCTTCTGGATGCGCCGCCTGAGGCCCTCGATCCTTCCATGCTTAGCGTCGAGCAAAGTAATACGTCCATCAAGTACGGTGAGAGGGCCATTCTGAAATTCTTCCGCCGCGTCGAGGAAGGAATCAATCTCGATGATGAAACCGGGCGCTTTCTCACTGAGAAGGCCCACTTCGAGCACACTCCACTCGTTGCAGGATCCATCGAATACCGGCGTGAGGGGAATCCGCCAGCCACCATCGCCCTATTGCAAGGCTTCGTGCGCAATCGCGGGGATGCGTGGAAGTACGCTCTTGATAGCCTCGACGAATACTTCGAGCGCGCAGAGCAGTCGGGCAACCCGATTCCGCCGCTGCCGGTAAAGGCGCCTTCAGGCAGACGTCTCGCGGAGAGTGAACCGCCGCGAGACGCGCGCAACCTCATGGGCGGCTTTCTCTCCGCCGCAGGTCTCCTGGGCAAGCGGACCGCTGAGCTTCACCTCGCGCTTGCCTCGGGTCCAGAGGATCCGAATTTCGCGCCGGAGGGTTTTTCGCAGCACCACCGCGATCGCCTGTTGCACGGGATAACAGGGCTTGCGGGCGAGGCATTGCGCCTTCTAAGGGATAATATTCCTCACATCGAGCCTCCGACGCGCGAAAAGGCTCTCTGCGCTATCGCAGGCTGGGACGCCGCGTTCAGCCGTTGCCGGCAACTCCTGGAACGCCCGCTCACAGCGCAACGTATCCGAATCCATGGAGATTATCATTTGGGACAAGTCTTGTTCACTGGGGGCGATTTCTTTATTATCGATTTCGAGGGCGAACCGGAGCGACCATTGGCGGAGAGGCGAGCCAAGCATTCACCCCTGCGCGACGTTGCAGGGATGCTTCGCTCTTTCCACTACGCTTCATGCGCCGCTCTCGTGCGCCGGAAAGCCCAATCCGCCGGCGCGGCACTGCTGACCGGCCCGTTGGCACAATGGGCGTGCTGCTGGCGGCGGTGGGTGTGCGCCGAATTTCTGAGATCGTATCTTTCAGCGGCTGATAGCGCAACTTTCCTGCCGCGCGATGAAACCGAGCTGGACGCACTCCTTAACTTTTTCCTTCTTGAGAAAGCAGCCTACGAAGTGATTTACGAGCTCAGGAACAGACCCGACTGGCTACCGATTCCTCTCGATGGCATCCTCGAGCTCGTTGAACCTTGATCGCGCGTTTACCTTTCGTGCACTTGATCTTGTTCAGGTCAGCGTTTACCGTAAGGATTTGGGTGCGACGAAGAATTGAACGAGGCTTTATTCTCCGGTTGTCACTTTGGCCCAACGCAAACATCATCCCACGCGCTCTTCTTTTTCATCCTCAGGGAAGACGCTCATTCACTGGTTCGGCCGGTTCCTTTGGACACATAAAAAGCCCGTCGCGGTTGTTGCGGCGGCAGTCTTCTTGATTTCTGCTGCAGTCTTTCTCGACCTTTACGTGCGATTCTCCCGCATGGTGGACGCGCGTCTGAACGGCGAAACTTTTCATCCTTCTTCCCTGGTCCTTTCCGCTCCCAAGTCCATTGTTCCAGGCGAGAGTATTTCAGAGAACGCGGTTGTGGACTGGCTGCACAAGGCTCTTTATACCTCAAGCGCAAAGAACGAGGATGGCACGGGTATGTTCCGCCGTCAGGGCGACCGTTTGCTCGTATATCCCGGGCGGCAATCATTTTTTGTGAGCGGACCCGAGCAGGAAGGGTCCGCATCAATTATCTTCAGCGGGAATCGCATTCAAGCCATCGATGACCTCGCTCATGGAACAGCGTTGAAGCAGTATTTCCTGGAGCCGGCCGTCATCACGACACTTTTTGGGCCCGCGGGCAGCAAGCGTTTGATCGTCACCTATCGCGATTGTCCGCCGGTGCTCGTCCACGCCGCCGTCGCCGCTGAGGATCGCCGCTTCTTCACGTATCCCGGAGTCAACCCCTTCCGGCTGGTGGAAGCCGCGATTACGGATATCCTCGCAGATCGTCGCCTGCAAGGCGGCAGCACCATCACGATGCAGCTTGCGCGGAATTTCTTTCTTACGCCGCGGCGCACCATTAAGCGAAAGCTGGAAGAGATCTTCCTGGCGTTGCTGCTCGAGCAGCGGCTCTCCAAGGAACAGATCTTTGCGCTCTATGCCAATGAGATTTACATGGGCCAGCGGGGCAGCTTTTCAATTTACGGCTTTGGCGAAGCCGCGAACGCCTATTTCAACAAGAATATTCGGGACCTCACGTTGCCCGAGGCTGCGTTGCTCGCCGGCATGATCCGCGGGCCCAACCTATATTCCCCTTATCGCGATCCGGCGCGCGCTCGCAACCGCCGCAACGAAGTGCTGCGTTTGATGCAAGAGAACCACTTCGTTACCGAGGCCGAGATGGCTCGCGCCGAATCCGCTCCGCTTGGAGTAAGCCAGAAGAACGTGAGTGGAAGCCAGGCGCCGTATTTCGTCGATATGGTTAAGAACGACCTCGTAGCCCATATGCCGCCGGAAGAGCTTCTTTCCCGGAGCTATCGCATTTACACAACGCTCGATCCGGACTTGCAGGCCGCGGCCGCAAACGCCGTCCAGTCCGGAATGACGGAAGTGGATAAGGTTCTCCGCGCCCGAGGCCGCAAGCCCCCGTCCAAGCGAGGGCCGCGCGAGCCGCAAGCTGCCCTCATCGTCCTCGACCCCCACACAGGCGAAATCGTCTCTGCAGTGGGCGGCCGGAACTACGCAACGAGCCAGCTTAATCATCTCTATGCCTTGCGTCAGCCGGGGTCAACGTTCAAGCCCTTCGTTTACGCCACCGCCTTAGGCTCCGGAGTCGACGGCTCCCAGCCCCTCATCACAACGGCCACCGTCCTTCCGGACGAGCCAATGACGCTGCAATTCGGGAACATCACTTATTCCCCACACGACTTTAAGAATGAGTATTACGGTCAGGTTACGGTTCGTGAGGCGCTTGCCTTTTCCCTGAACGTTGCCACGGTCAATCTGGCGCAGATGGTGGGTTATGACAAGATCAGAAACCTGGCCCTGGCAGCGGGCATTGACAACGGGATTCAGCCGACTCCGGCCGTGGCGCTGGGCGCCTATCTCGTCTCCCCCATTCAACTCGCCGGCGCGTACACGATCTTTGCGAATGCGGGCGTTTACGAACCACCCAGTTGTGTTCTGGCTGTCAAAGACGATTCTGGTCGCACGGTTTATCAAGACTCTGCGGTTTCGCGGCATGTGCTCGATCCGCGCGTCGCCTACCTGACATTGAGCTTGATGGAAACGGTGATCGACCATGGAACCGGCGCCGATGCGCGATCTCGCGGCTTTACAGCGCCGGCTGCGGGCAAGACCGGAACTTCACGTGACGCCTGGTTCAGCGGGTTTACTTCTAACCTGCTGGCGATCGCCTGGGTGGGATACGACGACAATCAGAATCTCAATCTCACCGGAGCCAGGGCCGCACTGCCGATCTGGACGGACTTCATGATCGCAGCCAGCAAGCTTCCCCGCTATCAAGACATGCAGCCGTTTCCCCCGCCCCTGGGCGTCATTGCCGCGCCCATTGGCGAGAAGGCCGCTCTCGCAACCGCGAATAATCCGCTGGGCACTGAACAGGACCTTTTCATCGATGGCACGCAGCCCGTGTTGCCTAATGCGGTGTCCCGCCTTGCCAGTTGGATCGGAAGAGTCCTTCCGCTCGGCAGAAGAAAGACAAACGTCAAGGGCGACCTCGAACCTTCTTCAACTCCACCAGCAAGCTCAACGCCGGCGTTGACTTCCCCGCCAGGCTCCGCGTCTACACAACACACAAACCCCGCCTCTTCCGCCTCACAGTCCCAGCCTCAGAAGCAGCCTAAAAGTGTTTTCAAGCGATTTCTCTCGCTCTTCAAGCACCACAAGTCAAAAAATAAGAAGCAGGATCAGTAGATCGCGAGCAAACTGGCGTGGGCGGAAGGCGTAGAGAGTGTTCGCAAAAATCAGAGGGTAACGTCCGACCGCGGGCTTCAAACTGGAGAAATCACGACGGGGAAAGTATGCCGGAAAACGAGGACGGGGTAGCCGCCTCCGGTTCCCCGTCCTCCTGGGCTTCTTGACTCGTCGGTAGCGTCCTTATGAACGCGGCCGATGGCATCGCACCGCACGAGCGGTGTGCATTAGTGTGATCAAGTATGTGCCCGGTGGAGTAACGTCTCTTTCCACACCTCTTTCTTACACCCGAGCGCGGCAGAATGCAAGC
>JASHON010000138.1 GCA_030041095.1 Terriglobia bacterium | reverse complement strand
GCGGACGTGTTCTTCGTGCTCGCTCTGGCCGCTTGTCTCGCCCTTGCTGCGATTGCGCTTTGTAAGAAGTTGGTTCGACTCAAAGAAGAGTATGGAAAGCCCCCGGGGATTTCTCTTAATCTGCGCTGACCAAAGCGCATAGGGCCGATGCTCGCGTTGCTCTGCGACACCCGCATGAGCATATTACGGCCGCCGTCCCGGCGGCCATTGCCGGCGCGACGCCGGCGCTACGAGATTTTCGGGGAACGCCGAGGCCGCACTTCAAAAGGACCGCGAGATTGAAAATGGAACTCCGCTACCCGGCTCAGGGGAGGCCAGGAGCCGCAGCCCCGAAAATCCCGGGTAGAATCGGTAGACAACGGATCGACAGCGACTTATCTTTATAATTCCTTTGGAGAGCGCGTGGAGAGCCACGTCGGAAGCGACTACAAAACCGGGCTCGATCCCACGCCGAGCCGGATGTATTTATGTTAACGGCACAACGGCCGCCGCGCGATCAGCGCGGGCCGTTCCCGCTTGCTGACCTTCTGTTCCTCTTAGCCTGCTGCGCTGTCTTCCTCGATTGGTGGACAACCGACGGCGTCCCGGCCGCCACCGCTGCCTACCTGGGTATTTTCGTGGCCGTTGTGGCAGTTGGTAGCGCTTGGTTCAGGTGGCGAACCGGCAGGACGCGGCGGAGCCGAATTCCCCCCGGGCCATTTCCCTGGCGAAGATGGTGTAAGGACAGCCTCTCCTCCGCCCTCCTGGTAGCCGTGCTCGCCGCGGTTCGGTTAGATCCGAGAGGGATCGTGCTCGCCGCCAGCCTCGTTTTTGGGGGCGGGACCGCAATGTGGTTGGGCAAGTGGCTGTGGGCAAACCGCCATCACGCAGCTCGCGGGCCAGAGGACCGGGCGCGGCCGTAAGCGTCCTTTCACATGTCGGTCTCGTTGCCGGGAAGGGAAGAGCGTGCAATCAGGGCAAGTGTCTCCCAGCCCCAGCAGCCAACGGTTACCAAAACACGCGGCTGTTTTGCCCGGATTTATCCATCTAATTTATACGCGCTTTACTATTACGCCCCTTTTGCGTGGGAAAGCTTGCGGGCAAAGGCTCATTCGACAGATGTTGAGAAAATTGAAGAGTTGCCAAGAACCGCTGCCAGCATCGAGTTGCGATTTGCGGACGCCCACCTCGGCGCCGTGGGTTAGCAGCAGGATCGAGCGGCAGATACCGTGACCCAATACCGCGAGGCGATTCAGGACGATCCCTCACTTGCGGAGGCGCGCTAGCGGCTGGGCGCCGCGCCTGCGAGAGTGGGTGATCGAGAGCAAGCACAGCGCGAATCTCAGGCTTTCTCCCACCTTCAACAACTCCAGGCCGCAAAGAAAAACAGAGTACGCTCCGCCCTCGCCGGGTTTCAGTCCATCCTTGTTGCTCCCGTAGCGCCGGCTTCCAGCCGGCAACTCCCTTCAATTCAACGGAGGCCGGCAAGATGCCGGCGCACCATTCGCTGTGGAAGGGCGAGCGGGCGGCGGGTGGTGCTGGGTCGAGGGGTCTGCCACCCGGTCAAGTGGAAGCATAACTACCGCGGCATATTTATATGACGGGGCATATTTATATACAATATCAAGAAATAGTACTTGACTTGGTGAGGAGAAACTGATATTTGATTACACACAGTTCTTAAATGACGCTAATCTTGGGGTGAACAAGTCGAGCAACAGGGACGCTGCATTGCCAGGCGTGCCTGAGTACTAACGGCCTACAGGTCCTAAAGAGGTAGAGGAGGTGAAAGTCATGCAATTGAGATGCAATCGAGTGTGGGAGGTAGTCGCGCGCTTGGTCCTTCCAGTCACGCTGTGCGCGGCATTTCTGGCGATATCAAGCGTCGCCCGGGCTCAGGAAATCACCGGAGGAATCACGGGCATTGTGACGGATCCAAGCGGGGCGGCAGTGCCGAACGCTACCGTCACGGCGACTGATGTTTTAACAAACACGCATTGGCCCACGCGGACCAATTCTGCTGGCCTTTACAACCTTCCACGGCTGCCTGTCGGTCAATACACTGTGAAGGTAGAAGCAAAGGGATTCAGAACCGTCATGCACCCCGCCTTCGAGCTTCAGATGAACCAGGTAGCCAGCATTGACGTCAGCCTGACGGTAGGCTCTGTGACCCAAACGGTCACTGTCAGCTCCGCGCCGCCCCTGCTCCAAACACAAACGATGCAAGTGGGCCTCGTGACCAACGCCAACTTCAACGTGAATCTGCCGCTGGCCACTCGAAATTTCATTCAGCTTACTTTGCTGACTCCCGGCGTGACCACCGTGGACCCGAGTTCTTTCACAAACGGCCAGCGCACAGGTGGTGGCGGCCGGCCCTATGTGAACGGCAATCGTGAGGAAGGCGATGACTTCCTTCTCGATGGAATTGACAACAACCAGATTTCCGACAACTTGACTTCTTACCAGCCCAGCATGGACGCCGTTCAGGAATTTGACATGATCACCAACAACGCTCCGGCCCAATACGGACAGTTTCAAGGGGGCGTGATTAGCGTGACGCTGAAATCCGGCACCGACCAATACCACGGTGATGTGTTTGAGTTCCTTCGCAACAGCGGCCTTGATGCCAATAGTTGGTCTAATGACTGGCAAGGTATTCCGACTCCCGGCTTGCGCTGGAACACTTTTGGCGGGACGTTTGGCGGTCCAATTCCTATTGCAAAGCACAAACTCTTCTTCTTTGCGGATTACGACGGCGAGCGACTGGACAGCCCCCCAGCCATCGGCGCCTATTCCGTGATGACGCCGGCGGAGCGCGCTGGCGACTTCGGAGCGCTGCTCAACTTGACGAAGCCTGTGCAACTTTATAGTCCTTGTGCTTCGATGTCGGGTCCGTGCACGGCTCCAACCAACCCGACCGCTGCCCGCCAGCCGTTCCCCAATAACGTGATTCCGTCAAGCATGATGGATCCGGTGGCAGCAAAGCTTTTCTCTTCGGGCGACTATCCCCTTCCCACCGTGGCGGGTAACACGGAGGGCCTCTCCGATAACGCCCTGAACACGTCGCACACTGAGACCACGGACGATCAGGGCGACCTCAAGATTGACTACATGATGAACGATAAGAACCATCTTTGGGGAAGCTATTCGGAGAGCATGCAGCAGATTCCCGCCACGAACTCCGTATTGGTCCTCGGTCAGTCCTTCAATAATTCGCCTTTCCACGCCGGTGTGATCGACTGGACGCATACTTTCAGCCCCAGTTTGGTCATGGACGCGAAAATGGGCCTGAACAGGATCTATCTGAACAATGGAGGTGAAGTCACCGGTTTAGGCAGTTTTGCTGACACCCTCGGCATTGCTGACGGCAACATTCACGGACCGGGACTGATGAACCTCCAGATCGGCAATAACGGCTACGCCACCGGGATCGGCCAAGCAAATAGCGAGGAGTTGTTCGCCGACACCACCTGGGAGCCAACCGTCGATTTGCTATGGACTCACGGTCGCCACTCTTTCCACTTCGGCTTCGAAGCCATGCGGCACGACATCAATACGTACTATGCCGGGAACAACGGCAAGTACGGTTACCTGGCTTACAGCGGGCAATACACCGGTGGTCCCACCCCCGCCAGCCCTACTTCGAATGGTTTGTCTGAAGCGGATTTCTTTCTTGGGCTTCCCCAAACCGTGGGATTGGGCATCAGCGCCGGAACGTGGGGACAAAGAAGCTGGGTTTTGTCGCCTTACGTCCAGGATAACTGGCGCGCCACCGACAAATTAACCCTCGATATGGGGCTTCGCTGGGAGTATAACCAGCCGTGGTATGAAGTTGACAACCGCCAATCGAACTTTGGGCTTCTCAGCGGCACGGAATACATCGCCGGGCAGGGGAATTGCGCCTACAGCGATTGCCGTGCGCTTTATAACGAGGACTATCGTGATTTTGAACCGCGGTTTGGTTTTGCCTACACTCTTGGCCAAAACAACGTGATTCGCGGTGCCTACACCGTTTCTTCGTTCCTTGAAGGGACCGGGACGAATCTGCGCCTGCCTCTGAATCCGCCCTTCCAGACGGAGTTCACGAGTATCTATAGCTCCACCGCCGCTCCTTACACAGAATATTTCCCTGGATCAACCACAGACCAGGGTTTTTCCACCCTGACTGCTCCTTCCAATCCGCTGGCCGGCGCGCTCGTCCGGCTCTGGGATCCTAACGTTGAGCCCGACACGGTCCAGCAGTGGAACTTGAGCATCGAGCATCAATTCCCGGGTCAGATGCTTTTGTCAGTGGGTTATATCGGGCAGCACGGGACCAACCTGATGACCCCGATGCCCTATTTCCAAAAGCGTCTGCCCGGTGAGGCCGGCTGCCCGTCAAGCGCAACCGCGCCCTGCGGCAGTCCCTATCTGGCCGGCAATCCGGCAGTGTATGATGCAATCTCCCAGATTTCGGGCACGGCATCAAACAGCGATCAAGCCTACGACGCCTTGCAGGCCAGCCTGAGCAAGAACTTGACGAAGGGACTCCAGTTTCAACTTTCCTACACCTATTCGAAAGCGATGACGAATGACACAGGCTATTACGGCGAAGGCGGGCAGGCGCAGACCAACGACTGGTATTGGCAGAATCTTTACGACATGGCCGCTGAGTGGGGCCCGACCTATTTCAGCGCCACGCATATGTTTACTGCCTCGTATACCTACATGTTGCCTTTCGGTTCTGGCCAGAGGTTTGGCAGCAGCTTGGGGCATACTGCCAACTACATCATCGGCGACTGGCGGCTCACCGGCATCGTCACGTTGCATACCGGCTACCCAATGACGCCAACCGCGAACGACGCGTCTGGCACGCAAAGCCGCGGCTACCGCGCGAATCAGGTCGGGCCGAATACCTATCCTCATGGCGTCGGTCCCGACACTGCTTGGTTTGGTACCTCAGCTTTCGCTCAGCCCACGGCCGGCACTTTCGGGGATGGCGCCAATGGCACGGTGATTGGGCCGGGTGAGACCGACTGGGATGCAGGATTCCAGAAAGAATTCCAGATCAGCGAGTCCAGGCGGATCGAGTTCCGCGCGGAATTCATCAACTTTACGAATACACCCCTATTTACGTCCCCGAACATGAACGTAGACAGCACGCAGTTCGGGTGGCTGACGGGCTCGGAGTACCAGCGTACCATCCAGATGGCTCTGAAGTTCTATTTCTAGGCCCTACGGCCGCGGCTGGCGAATCGCCGGCCGCGGCCTCCTTTCTCTCTACTCTTGGCTTCTCCCCACTCCTGGCCCCGGCAGGTCACAAAGTAAACGCCTGCCGCCGACGTATAAGCGCCGCGGTTCGGATGGTCGTCCAACCTTCGCACAGACCCGCTAGCCCCGCCTTTAGTCTTATAGCGCAACTTTCGTGGTCTAATGTTGCCGCTGTGGGTGTGGTTTTCCCGATCAATAATCCGTAGGGCTAATAACGAGCCCCGATTGCCCTGCAAGGTGGTTCGCCGCGCGGAGTGGAAGTATTGGTAAAGAGGAGAGTTACATGGAAAACAGAAAAGAATTCTTGACTTGATCCTGCGGAAGTGATATTTACGCACGATAATGACGTTAGTGTTTGTGCGATCGGGTCGGACAACAGGGAAGCTGGACTGGCACGCTTGCCTGCCTGCTAACGGCACAGCGGTTGATGTGGGGTGGAGGAGACGAAAGTCATGAAATCGAGATGCAATCGAGTTTGGGAAGTGGTCGCGCAGGTGGGGCTTTCAGTGATGCTGTGCACGGCATTTCTTGCCACGGCAAGCATCGCTCGGGCACAGGAGATCACCGGGGAAATAGCAGGCACTATCACTGATCCTTCCGGGGCAGCCGTGCCGAACGCGAGCGTGACGGCAACCGATCTGCTGACCGGAGTGGCTTGGCCGACCAAGACCAACTCCGCCGGCCTTTATGACTTTCCGCGACTTGCGATAGGACAGTACAGCTTGAAGGTTAGCGCTGCAGGATTCAAAACTGCCGTGCGCGGGGCCTTTACGCTTCAGATGAACCAGATTGCCCGGGTTAACATCGTGCTGACGGTTGGGGCGATCACGCAAACGGTGACGGTGAGCGCAGCGCCGCCTCTGCTTCAAACAGAAACGATGCAAGTGGGCCTGGTGACGGACGCCAACTTCAACGAGAATCTCCCGCTGGCTACGAAGAATTTTCTCGAATTGACGCTACTGGCTCCGGGTGTGACGACGACCGTGCAGGGCGGCTTCAATGGCTCGGGGACCATCGGAAGCACCCAACCGAACGTGAACGGAAACCGGGAACAGGACGACAATTATCTTATCAATGGGATTGCTGCGAACGAGACCATCAACAACGAGGTTGAGTACGAGCCGGCGCCCGACGCCATTCAGGAATTCAACGTGATCACCAACAACGCGCCCGCTCAGTATGGCCAGTTCCAGGGCGGCGTGATCAGCGTCGGGATCAAATCCGGGACAAATCAGTATCACGGCGATGCTTACGAGTACTACCGGAATTCCGGCTTGGACGCCAATAGTTGGTCCAATGACTGGAGCGGCTTGCCGATTGCCGGCTACAACTACAATATGTTTGGCGCGACATTTGGCGGGCCGGTTCCTCTACCGAAAATGAAGCATAAGCTGTTCTTCTTCGCTGACTACGAAGGCCTGCGGGACGATACTCCGCCTTCAACAGCCTACTGGAACTCATATACCCCCGCGGAACGCTCGGGCGATTTCTCTCAACTGCTGACCGTGACGCCCTACAATCCGACGCCGCTGCAGCTCTATAACCCCTGCGCGTCGATGTCGGGGCCGTGCACGGCGCCGGCCAATCCGGAGGCGATTCGCGCACCCTTCCCGAATAACGTCATCCCCCAAAGCATGATTAGCCCGGTGGCGGCAAAGCTGTTTTCTTCGAGCTTGTATCCGGAGCCCAATGTCAGCAGCACCAGCCTGATCGACAACACCACCTACATCAGTCATAGCTACCTTAACCGAGACCAGGGCGACCTGAAGATCGACTACTCGCCCAACGCGACCAACCATATCTGGGGCAGCTATTCTGACGCGTTCCAGACTAACCCAAGCACGTGTTCTCTACCCCTTTGTGGACAAGGCTACGACAACAATCCATTCCACCTCGGGGTCATTGATTGGACCCACACTTTCAGCCCTACTGTGCTGCTCGACGTCAGAATGGGTCTAAACCGGGACTATTGGGACACGGGCGGGAACATTGCAAACCCTACCGACCTTGCCAGTACGTTCGGCATGGCAGACGGCAACCCGAATGGGCCCGGCTTGCCCTCGATGGCGGGTGGCCTTTTTGCTACCGCCGTTGGCGACGACGGCATTATACAAGTCTTTGCGGATACCACGTGGCAGCCAACCGCAGATGTGTACATTACCCGCGGCCGGCAACAGATCCACGCGGGCGTGCAGATACTGCGGGAAGACATCAATAGCTATTACTCCGGCAATAACGGCGCGTATGGACAGCTTCTCTACAACGGGCAGTATACCGCCGGACCGAATCCCACTAACCTTTCTCTGGCCGGATCTTCTCTCGGGGCGGGGGAGAGTGACTTCTTTCTAGGTTTGCCTCAGACCGTGGAGTTGGGCATCACTGGCGGGACTTGGGGACAAAGAAGCACGATTATAGGGCCGTACGTTCAAGACCTTTGGCGCGCAACGAGCAAGCTCACCCTAAACGTGGGACTGCGCTGGGAATACAATGAGCCGTGGGTGGAAGTTGACAACCGCCAGGCGAACTTCGGGCTTGTCAGCGGGACGGAGTATTATGCCGGCAAAAGCCCTTGCCCTTACAGCAATTGCTCGGCGCTCTATAACAATTATTGGAACGATTGGGAGCCGCGATTCGGGTTTGCCTACGATGTGGGGCACGGGACGGTGCTGCGAGGCGCCTACACCGTGTCTTCGTACCTGGAAGGAACCGGAAGCAATCTTCGGCTGCCTCTGAACCCGCCTTTCCAAACAGAGTATAAGGCCATCTACAGCACAGGAACCCAGGAATATTACCCAGGCTCAACCACCGGTCAGGGATTTTCGACACTGAAGCTCCCGTCGGATCCGTACTCGGGGGCAACCATTCGCCTTTGGAATCCGGATATCAAGCCGGCGATCGCGGAGCAGTGGAACTTCGGGGTGGAGCACCAATTCCCAAGCCAAATGCTGCTTTCTGTCGAATATGTTGGCCAGCACGGCACGGATTTGATGGTTCCCATGTGGTACGATCAGTTGCGGCTCCCGGGGATTGCAGGATGCCCGTCGACAGACACGACGCCCTGTCCCAGCCTGTATATGGCCGGGAACCCAACCCTCGTCGGCGAAATCGGGGATATTGTCGGGACGGCAACCACCGGCCTCCAGGCCTACGATGCCTTGCAGGTGAGCCTGACGAAGCACATGACGCAGGGGCTTCAGTTCCAGTTTACTGGTACCTGGAGCAAGGTGATGACGAATGACATCGGTTTCTACGGGCAAGGCGGCCAGGATTGCGGCCCCGGTCCCTTCTTTCAAGACCTGTATAATATGGGCGCCGAATGGGCGCCGGCGGAGTTCGACGCCGGATACACCTTCTCTGCCGGATACGTCTATAATCTGCCCATAGGACGCGGGCTGCGGTTTGCAACCCACTTGAACCCGGTAGCCAACACCCTCCTGGGCGGGTGGAAAGTGAGCGGAATAATCACTTACAACTCCGGGTTCCCGACGACGGTAGGGGCAAATGACGTTTCGGGAACCACAAGCCTCGATTACCGCGCAAACTGCGTCGCGCCGGTTACCTATCCTCACGGTGTCGGCCTTGGAACCACGTGGTTTAGTCCATCTTCTTTTGCTCAGCCTGTTGCGGGAACGTTCGGGAGCTGCGGCATCGATACTGTTTGGGGTCCCAATCTGATTGATTGGGATACGGGGTTCATGAAAGACTTTTCTCTGGGCAAATCCGAATCGCGCCGGTTTGAGTTTCGGGCTGAGTTTATCAACTTCACCAACACTCCCGAATTCAGCGGTCCACTTGGGTACGTCGACAGCCCCGCCGACGGACAAATCACCGGAGCGGGTAACTCGAGGGTTATCCAGCTCGGCGCTAAATTTTACTTCTGACATGGAGCAACCGAACGGCCGTTCCCGCCTTGGCCCAATCTATTTGGCGCTGATCATTTCGCTAGCCTTGGTTCCCGGATGCTCTGAGCGCCAACCGTCGGGGACTTCACTCTCTTTCCCTACTTTCACGAGGTCGGCGAGTATCGCCGGCCGCGAAGTTCACTACGTTGTGGCCGGCAGAAGTCCCGAGAAGGGCGGCACAACGGTGATCCCGACGGCGCTCATCCCTGTGTCTTTTGTTTTTGAGGGAGCTACGGATACGGCGGGGAAAAAGCTGGAGGTGAGCGCAGCGTCTGAAGTTTCAAAAGTAATTCAATCGCCCATTTTCCAAAAATTTGCATTTGCCACTGGAGACACCCAGTATGGCGACGCGGTCGAGCGCGCCGAGTTTTATCAGACGGCGGCCGCAAAAGACTGGCACACGCTGCTCGGCCGGCCGCGCGTAACGCCTCCGCTCCAGATTGACATTCCCCCGGCCGATGGATACGTGCTCACGTCAAAAAGAACAGGGCGTTCGCTGGCGGTGGTGGATCTGGATTTCGTTCAGAGCCAGCTATTCCGAAGCTTTTCAAAAATGCGGATCAGCGCCAATGAGCTGGTCATTGCTCTGACCAAAGACGCTGATTTCTATCCGCTGCACGATGCAACAGTTTGTTGCTCGTGGGGCGCCTACGGTGTTCACACTGAAGGCTCCGGAAAAACTCTGCAGCCGTTCATCCTGGCCACTTACCTGGAGCCCGGAGTTGTTCCCGGTTATTCCGACATTCAACCGCTGAGCGAGCAAATAGCGGAATGGATGAACGATCCGTTGCAGGGATATCGGCCCAATCGGTTTAGCCCATGGCTCGAGCCGCCTGAGAACAGAGGCTGTGGCGGATTTGGCGTAGGAACCCTTTACAGGTTCAAGCAGCCCACGGATAGCGGATCGATCTCGAATGCAACCGTCGTGAGTGCGAATGGGATGCAGTACCATCTCGAGAACGCCGCCCTGCTTTCCTGGTTCACCGAAAACCCTCATCCGGATAGCTTCCAAGGCGCTTACAGCTTTCCCGATACGCATGCGCTCACGGCTGCTGCACAACCATGTGTGCGGCGATATCGAGCGAGCTCCGCTCCGACGGCCACGCCGGTTCCGAACACGCGCCCGCCGAACGGGCACGACCTGATCGGCTATTGGGTGGCGTACTCTCGTGCGAAGACTTTCCCGCTTCGAGATGTTTCGCCACAATGGGACGTGGTCATCGTAGCATTTGCGCCGCCGGTAAAAGGCTCAACCAGCCGCCTCTTTTTCCGAACGCCTACCGGCTACACCCAGGAGCAGTTCAAATCCGACATTGCCATCCTGCAACACAAGGGGAAGAAAGTCCTAATCTCCCTGGGAGGCGGCGGCGAGGTGGTGACGCTGAACACGGCACAAGATGTGCGTAATTTCGTGGCTAGCGTGTCACCCATCATCCAGGATTATGGGTTTAACGGTGTCGATCTGGATTTCGAGACTCCGTCATTGATACTGAACCCTGGCGACACGGACTTCCGCAAGCCCACGACACCTGCTGTTGTGAACCTGATTGCCGCCCTGCGGCAACTGCGGCGCCGTTTCGGACCAAAGTTCATGATCGCCGAGGTTCCGGAGGGCCCACAAGTGCCCGCCGGTTTGGAAACCTACGCCGGCCAGTTCGGCTCCTTCCTGCCGATTATTTACGGAACGCGAAACATTCTCTCCTTTGTGGACGTGCAAAATTACAATACACCGCCGCTCGAAGGGCTGGATGGAAACACCTACATGCCGGGAACGGCAGATTACTACGCCGCAATGACCGAGCTGCTGCTTCGAGGTTTCCCGGTAGCAGGCAATCCGAAGATGTTTTTCCCGCCTTTGCCTCCGCAAAAGGTGGCGATTGGTTTCCTGGTGGGGCGGTCGCACTTGACTGCGATTGAGAACTCTGTGCGGTACCTCATTGAAGGGAAACCGTACGCCGGAGCCGAATATCAGCTCACACAGCGATCCGGGTATCGGAATTTCAATGGAGTCATGTTCTGGAATATCCAGGGTGATCGGCGGGAAAACTATCTAATGTCGAATTCAGTCGGCCCACTTCTGCACGATCTTCCGCCCGCCGCGCCAATCTCTCGCACCTCGCAACAATGAAAGTTGATCGGGCCGCCGTCCCGGCAGCCATGGCTGGCGAGACGCTGGCGCTACTATAATGGCGGGTATGCGCCGGCGTAGGTTTATCAGCGCGTTGGGAGCAGCAATGCTGCCTCCTGCTGCGGGGCTGCGAGCCGACCACCGGCTTATCTCCTTTGATCCTCTTTTGGTTGAATTCGATCTGGCTTCGCTCGAGGGACGCTACACTCCTCTCCAGGATTTCTACATTCGAAACCATTTCGAAACGCCGGCAGTCTCTTCCCATCCTTCGCTGAGTATCGAGGGCGAAGTGGAGAGTCCGGCAAAACTCACTTACCGGGATATTGCCTCGTTACCTCGTCACCAGGCGCCGGCAGTATTGGAATGCGCTGGGGACGGAATCGGGGAAGATGTTCTGGCCAGCAACGGACTTTGGGAAGGATGGCGATTCGACGACGTTCTTCGGCTCGCGCGGCCGCTCGCGACAGCGCGCTATGTGCATTTGTATGGGCGGGATGGTTACAGCCGGAGCGTTTCCATCGAGCAAGCCTCGCAAGACGGCTTGCTGGCGATGCGGCTTAACGGCCAACCGCTCTTGCCTGCCCATGGCGCTCCTTGGCGAGCGGTCTTCTTGGGCTGGTATGGCATGGATTCTGTCAAGTGGCTGGCGCGTGTGGTGCTCGCCTCGAGTCCGCTTCCTCCGGTGGCTAACACCTATCTACGAGTCCTACGCGATCCTTCGGGCAACGTCATTCGCCAGCCGTTGCCGCGAGTTCTGGTGAAATCACTCATTATCTCTCCGAAGCCGCAGTCCGTTTTGCCTATCGGCCAAATTACGCTTCGCGGAGTAGCGTGGTCGGGGAAGGGTACGATCAAAAGCGTGCAGGCGAGCGCCGACGGAGGAGCGTCATGGCGACCAGCCGAGATTGATTCCGGCGGCCGCTATGGATGGGCGTTGTGGCGGGCGTCTTTTCACCTCACCGAGCGTGGCGTGGTGGAATTTGCCTGCCGCGCCACAGACGCAACCGGCGCTACACAACCGATCGAACGCGACCGGAGCCTGCTGGACGGCTACACCTTCAATATCGTGGAGCACGTGCGGTGCGTTCTGGTGTGACGGGCCAATCAGGATCGATCTCTCTCCAAACGTTCTGCTTCATTCCTGATCGCCGGGAGCTGCGGAAGCGCGAGATGTTGCGCTTTAATCAGTTTCAGTTGTTGAGGCGTAAACCAGCCGGCATCATTTGCAAACTGGATCAACATTGACCTTGATCGGTACTGCTCAACTCCCAGGTCCACGGCGCGGTAATTGGCCTGGCGGCGGCTGTAATCGAAATCCAGCCCCGCCTGCGGGTCATGCACGTGATACCGGATGTTCTGGACGTACTGGATGCTATTTGAGAGAAAATCTGGAGCTGCCACCCAGGGCATCGGCGGTGACGATTGGCCCCAGTTGCGGTCTGCAAGAAGTGTTACGGAGCCAGGGATCGATATATTGAAGAGCCGATCGTCAGTGATCGTTGCGTGGAGGGGGGCCACGCGCACATAGGGAAACACTGCCAGCCCGCGCGGCGAAAAACTCGCGAAGAGCTTCTCCCACGCCAATTGCTGAGCCTCGGTAGCGGAAGTGTCGAAATAGAGGGCAGAATGGTGCTCTTCAGCGACGGCGCACATGCCGCCGCTATTCACCAATTGCAGGCCGTCCAGGCTGACGTCGCCGTAGTGGCCTTTTGCGATTCGCAGAAAAAGCGTGGATTCGCAGTGTCCAAAGCTCGCCGGGGCATTGTTGCGGCAAGGGCAAGGAACTGTGCAAGGGCACCAGACGATGCCGTCCCCTTTGATGTGCCAATCCGCTCCGTCATATCGTACCAGCTTCGGCGAGGCCACTGCGGGCGTTGACAGCGCCAGGCAGACCCCAGCGGTCCCGGCCGATTTCAGAAACTCTCGCCGTTCCATAGCGCATTCAGATTATCAGAAATTGTACCCGGCTGGTGGCGTTGCGCGCGTATCCACGAAATAGGTATCCGGTCGGCCTGGGCGGCGCGCACATGGCCGCCAGTTGCCATGTGCGCGATCTTCAAGGGTCGCATGCATCGTAAAACGCGCGATGTATGCGCTGCCCGTGCGCGTGCTAGGATAAATGTCAATGAATGGTTCATTCTTCGCACAAAAAATGTGGCAGACCCGGTCCGCCTCCGCGGTGCTTCTTGGGCTGATGGTTTTGGCTGCTGCTGCCTTTTTACGGGCGCAGTCTGTTCAGGGACTCGAGCAGCGTGGAATCCAGGCCCTGCAGACCGGCCAGTTTAGCGCCGCGGAGCGCATCTTTGCGTCCCTGGTGAAGCTGGAGCCGACGGCTGCGAACTTCGCCTACCTGGCAACGGCAGAGGCAGCTTGTGGAGATTATGGGCCGGCGATCACGCATTTCCGAAAATCCATGGAGATGGGAAACAACAGCCCGAGCGTACGCTACAATCTTGCCTTGGCCTACCTGAAGGACCGCCAGCCTGAGAACGGAATTCGTGAGTTCCGGGCAATTTTGACGACCGATCCGAATAACGCGGCGGCACGCCTGGCCCTGGGCGTGGCATTGCTGGATGCCGGACAATCACGTGAGGCGATCGGAGAGATCGAAGCCGTCGAGACTCCGATGGCGAAGAATCCATGGATGTGGACCTATCTCGCGCGTGCCGAGTTTCGCGCCGGCGACACAAAAGCCGCACTGCAAACCATCGATGAGGGACTGGGAGCTCTCCCGGACAATCGGCAACTGCCGGTTGTGCTGGCGGAGATTTGTGTCAATCATGGCCAACTTCAGAAAGCTCGCGAATTGCTCGAGAACGCCATCGAGGCGGCGCCAGACGACCGAGCATTAAAGCTGCTATTGGCTGAGGTGAGCTTGAGAGCTGAGGACCCGGAAGAGGCATTGGCGGCGCTGAGAGGTCTCCCGGCCACCGCCGGCAAGCCTGGACAAGTTGCTTTCTTGCAGGGAAGCGCGCTCCTGCTGCTGGGAAAAACAAAGGAGGCCCAGCCATTGCTGGCCGCTGCTATGGCGGCAGCTCCGCGCAACGCGGACTACGTTTCACGGTACGCGGAGCTCCAGATCTTCAAGCGAGATTATGCGGGCGCCCTGGCGAGTTTAGAGAAAGCACGCGCCTTGCAGCCGGCTACTCCGGATTTGCCGTATCGGATGGCCCTGATTTACATCTTCATGCACCGGTATCACGCGGCCATCGCCGCGTGCCAGCAGGCTCTACGGCTTGCGCCGCGCTCGGCTCAAGCTTATTTCATGTTAGGGGCCATCGAGTTCGCCATGAACGAGCCGAAGACTGCCGAAGCAGACTTCCGCCGGGCAACGGCCATAAATCCTGAGTCAGCGTTGTATCGCTCCGCTGTGGGAGCGGCGATTTTCAAATTCGGACGGCTTGCCGAGAGCACGGAAGAATTGGACGGCGCGCTGAAGTTGGACCCGCGCACCGTTTCCGCCTATTATTGGCGGGCCAAGGTCTACATTCAGGAGAAGCAGAATGCGAAAGCGATAGCCGACCTGGAAACGTTCGTCGCTCTTGACCGCAGCCATCCTGAAGCCTACAAGCAACTCGCCCAACTTTATGCTGGGGAGGGAAACGCTGCGAAAGCTTCCGCTCTCCAGGCCCGGTACGTCGCCTTGAAGCAAAAGACCGGAGAAACCTCCGGCTCATTCTTCTGGCTTTCCCAGCTTGGCCAAACCCGCCTTCGCCAGGTCCGCAGCCAGAATTAAGCCACGCCGTCTATTCCGAGCCCGACGGGTGGCGCATCGATCGCGCATTTTGCGATGTATGCGACCCGTGAAAATCGCAGACCTGGCTCGAAGCCGCCGTGTCTGCGCCACTCCGATTATGGGTATACCTATTTCTTGGACGCGACACTGCTGCGCGATGCGGTGCTCGGCGGCGCGCGTCCACCTCAATCACCAGGCATCCGTCGCTTGACAATAATAGGCTACACGTATACGCTAGTGTACGTGAGCTTTGGCCGTTGTGCGGGCGTGGGTCTCGATGGGAACGGGTTGTCCGGCGATCCCGATTTCCGCTGTCTGTTTCGCTGAGAGGTGCAAGCGTGTCTCCAACGCTGGCAAGAGCGGATCGGGAACGAATTTATCGATGACGAAACGGAGCCCAGGGCAAGCTTTTGACTGTATGCAGAGAATACTGGAGACGCGGGAACAAAAAAAGAGGCGGTGAAAACCACCCTGTGGGAGTCATTGAATAGAAATGATACACGAAAAACGACGACCAACAATCCCAGTAACTTGCTGAAAACAAATGATGGCAATCAGAGCCTCTACCAACAATCCCAGTAAGTTTATGAAAACACATGAGTTGCCAGCATTTGCGGTGCAATATCCCAGTAAGTTATTGAACGCACATATGATAGATGGAAATGAGGAACGAGACAATCGGCGGCAACCTGGTAAATCGTTGAAAGGACATTTGTTAACTCGCTGTGTCCTTGTAAGCATCTGAAGGATCTATGCTTGGAACATAAAGTCCAGCTCATGCAAAACGCTGAATGCAGGACACTTTGTGCAATTGAACGCGAAGATGAGGCAGATTCCAGCGAGGGTCGCCTATTGACTGTTCCCTCCGGCCTTTCGCCTGTAACCCGTTGCCTTTCATTTAGTGTAGAATTGGACGTTTCGAAGAACCTCAACTACCACTCCAGGAGCCGTAAATGCCTAAGTACTCGCGCCGCCGTTTTCTGAAAACTGGCTTAGCTGTTTCGGCTATGCCTGGCGCTGCGCCGTCCGCTCATTCCCTTTCTGTTTCCGCCAAAGAAAGCGATCCTCTGCCTCAACAAGGCGAGGGCAGCGGCGCCAGGGTTTCAAGCTTGCCCGATCCGGGATCGCCACGAGAGCGATTGCTGCTGGATTTCGGATGGAGATTCCACTTGGGCCACGCCGACGATCCGCTGCAGGATTTTGGCTATGGTCTTGGACGCGCCTATCAGCAGACCGGCGACTCTTTCGTCTTCATCCCGCACACCGCGCAGCCTGGCCGGCTCGGCTCGACTTCTTCCAAATCCAAGCCCGCGACGGTGGATGCAGAAAGCAGAGCTTACCGTTTCGGCCGGCCAGGCCCGTGCTCGCTCAATTTCAACGACGACGATTGGCAGCGCATCGACCTTCCCCACGATTGGGCAGTGGAATTGCCGTTTCAGGAGGATCCGGAGCTGACCACGCACGGATCGAAACCGCTTGGGCGGAACTATCCGGCGACGAGCATTGGCTGGTACCGGCGCGTCTTCGAGATTCCTGAAAGCGATCGCGGCCGGCGGCTGAGCCTGGAATTTGACGGCGTGTTTCGCGATTCGATTGCCGCCCTGAATGGAAACTTTCTTGGCCGCAACATGAGTGGTTACGCTCCGTTCCGGTACGACATCACGGATCACGCTGAATATGGCCGGAAGAACGTGCTTGTGCTGCGGGTTGACGCGACGGAATCCGAAGGATGGTTTTATGAAGGCGCGGGGATTTACCGGCACGTCTGGCTGGTGAAAACGCAACCGTTGCACGTTCCGCAATGGGGAACGTTTGTCACCTCCAAGTTGAGTGGGAGCCAAGCCGCGCTGGCGATTTCAACCGAAATCGCGCATGAAGGCGACGGCGGCGAAGAGTGCCGGCTGGTCTCCACCATCTTCGACCAGGAAGGGAAGAAGGTGGCGGAAAGCCGCTCCGAAGCTGTTGCCGTTCCAGGGTGGGGCCGAACCGGAGTGAAGCAACAGATCGGCATAGCCAACGCGGAGCTTTGGTCGATCGAACGACCGTATCTTTATCGCCTGATGACGACAATCGAGAGTGGCGGCACGGTTTGCGATCGCTACGAGACGTCGTTTGGCATCCGCACCATCCGCTTCGATGCCAACCAAGGATTTTTCGTGAACGGCAAGCGCGTGGAGATCAAGGGAACATGCAATCACCAGGACCACGCCGGCGTGGGTACGGCGCTGCCGGACCGGCTGCAGGTTTACCGCATTGCCAGGCTCAAGGAAATGGGCTCGAACGGGCTTCGCACATCGCACAATCCTCCCACGCCTGAGCTATTGGACGCATGTGATCGGCTGGGCATGGTCGTGCTCGACGAAACGCGCATGTTTTCATCGTCTGCTGAAGGGCTAAGCCAGCTCAGCCGGCTGGTGCGGCGCGACCGTAACCATCCCAGCGTGGTCTTCTGGTCGACGGGCAACGAGGAGCCGGAACAGGGCTCAGGCCGCGGAGCGCGCATTTGCACGACGATGAAGGCGCTGGTGCGCCGGCTTGATCCGACTCGGCCCATCACCCAAGCCATGGACAACGATTGGGGAAAAGGCATTTCGGCTGTATTGGACGTGCAGGGATTCAACTACAAGCAAGCACCGCAAATCGACGCCTTTCATCGGGAGTTTCCAGCGAAGCCATCGGTCGGTACCGAAGTTGGCAGCACGGTTTCAACGCGCGGGATTTATTCTAACGATCCGAAGAAAGGCTACGTCAGCGCTTATGACGTGAACTATCCATATTGGGCGGCGACGGCGGAACAGTGGTGGCAAATATACGATCCGCGCCGGTTTCTTTCCGGTGGCTTCGTGTGGACTGGATTCGATTATCGCGGCGAGCCCACACCTTACGGCTGGCCGTGTATCAGTTCGCATTTCGGCATCCTGGATACCTGCGGTTTTCCGAAAGATAACTTTTACTACTATAAAGCGTGGTGGGGTGGCGAGCCGGTGCTGCATCTTTTCCCGCACTGGACGTGGCCGGGAAAAGAGGGAGAAGCAATCGATGTGTGGTGCCATAGCAATTTGGAAACGATCGAGCTTTTTCTTAACGGGCAATCGCTCGGCAAGCAAGCCATGCAGCGTGATTCACACGTGGCGTGGAAAGTGAATTATGCTCCCGGCACGCTTGAGGCGAGAGGCTATCGGGGAGGGGAACTGACGCTTACGGCCAAGCGCGAAACCACCGGAAATCCCGCGAAAATTCTGCTTCGCCCCGATCGCACAAGAATCGCTGCGGATGGAGAGGACATTTCCGTGGTTGAAGTGCGCATCCTGGACTCTGACGGGCGTCTTTCGCCGACTGCGGACAACGAAGTGTCGTTCGAGATTTCAGGGCCGGGAAAGCTTATTGGCGTGGGAAACGGAGATCCGTCGAGCCACGAGGCAGATAAGGGAAGCCGGCGGCGGGCATTCAACGGGTTGTGCGTGGCGATCGTCCAGGGCGGCAAACGGGCGGGAGATATCACGCTATATGCCAGCTCGGCCGGACTCGCGTCCGCGACGACTCTGATTCATGCAGAGCCGGCGTCGCCCCGACCGGTGGTCGGATGAGGCGGGCTCACAGCAAATTGCGAAACGGCTTATCGTGGCCGGGAATGACGAGGGCGGGGCTGGAAAGAATCTCGCGCCGCTCGGATTGGTATTGCGCGCGGCAATGAGGGGGCATGGTGAGCACTTGCTGATCGTCCAGGCGAGTCATGACGGCATCGCCCGCGACGATGAGCCGCTCGCTCTCTCCGTTTGAAATGACGAGGGAAACGTGGCCGGGCACGTGCCCCCAGGTGAATCGAGGCTCGAGTCCGCACGGCAGCTTGTTCGTCTCAATCCAGCGAAACTGGCTTGTCTTGCCGGTCCGGCTTGCATCCCACCAACGCAATGCGAATTTGCGCATTTTGCGCATCAGTTCGTCCGCATTGTCGAAATCGTACGTCTCGGGATAATATTTCAGCACGAGCGTCTTCCAATTCTCGGGATCCATCAGGGCTGTGTAAAGAGCGCGGCACCAGTCATACGATTCCTGAGTGGCGTAGATCACGCTATCGGGGAAAAGGCAGTTGTTGGAGATGTGATCGAGGTGGAAATGCGTGTTGATGACGAATCCGATGTCGCAGGGACGAAGGGAGCGCCGCTCGAGCGCGGAAACCAACTGATGCGCGTCGTGCGCGAGCCCCGTGTCCACGAGAATGAGTTGCCCGCCATTTTGCAATAGAACCGATGAAGCCCCGCGCCAGTTTCCCTCGAGCAGAACGTCAATTTTCCAGGATGGGTGCATGTTGTTTACGAAAGCCATCAGCCATCGGCTTTCGGAGTTCAGCAGAATGCCGACAACCAACTCATGCGCAGCCGTCCGCTGACGGGCGAGGACAGCAAAAACTGTGATTTAGGTTGCGGCCCTGCCGCACCGTGCTGCCCCACTCAGCTTAATCTGCCTCATCTGTGGATTGCCGCTCCACAGAACGTGCTTCTACCGCTTTTCGACGGAAATGTAGGACTGTTCCAGAGGCCCGGTATACTCCGCCAGGGGGCGGATGAGCTTGTTGGCCGCATACTGCTCCAGGACGTGTGCCGTCCAGCCGGCGATTCGGCTTACCGCAAAAACCGGCGTATAAAGCTCCACGGGGATGCCCAGCGCGTAATAAGTGGAGGCCGAATAGAAGTCCACATTAGCATTGAGCTTCGTTTCGCGCCTCATCAGACTCTCAATGGCTCGCGAAATCTCAAACCAGTGAGGCTGGCCCGCCCTGCGCCCCACTTCTTCGGACATCTTCCTCAGCACCGTGGCGCGCGGGTCTTCCGTGTGGTATACGCGGTGGCCGAAGCCCATCACTTTTTCCTTGCGGTCGAGCGTTCCTCGCACGTAGGATTCGGCTCGTTCGACGGAACCCACCTCCAGCAGCATCCGCATCACTCGCTCGTTGGCCCCGCCGTGCAGCGGACCTTTCAGCGTTGCCACGGCAGACGTGATCGCAGAGTGCATGTCTGACAGCGTAGAAGCCGTCACGCGAGCGGCAAAGGTGGAGGCATTAAAGCTGTGGTCGGCGTGAAGAATGAGGGCCACGTCGAAACAGCGGGCATCCTCCGGACGCGGCTCCTCGCCGGACAGCATGTAGAGAAAGTTCGCCGCATGGCTCAAACGCGATGCGGGCGCAACCGGGTCCTTGCCTCGGCTCATGCGCCCCATCGCCGCAACCAACGTAGGCATTTGCGCCGTCAGCCGCATCGCCTTGCGGCGGTTGGCTTCCGTGGACATGTCTTCGGATTCCGCATCGTAGAGCGACAGTGCTGAAACCAAGGTGCGAAGCATCTCCATGGGATGCTGCGCCGGAGGATGCCTCCGGATCACATCGAGGATCGGAGCGGCCACCGCGCGATTTTGTGAGAGATCTTCGCGCAGTACGTCCATCTCGTGCCGCTTCGGCAAACGGCCCTCCCAAAGCAAATAAACCACCTCTTCGAAAGTGGAATGTGCGGCGAGGTCGTGGATGTCGTATCCGCGGTAGCGCAGCCTGCCTTGCTCGCCGTCAATCGAGCAAATTTGCGACTCTGCAACCGCAACACCCTGCAAACCAACTTTCACTTGAGCCATGAAACAGACCTTTCTAGGGTGAGAACACGTTTAGGAATCATGATAATACATGAAGCCCCCCAGGGGAAACGCACGCGACCGGCGTATTGAATCTTGCCGGCGCAGCGCATGCCACCTTCCAAAACGCTCTTACGATTGGAGAAGGCGGGTACGGAACGCTCGGCATTTCCCGGGGGCAGCGTCCTGGCCGGCAACGGCGATCTGACAGCAGGAGAAACGGACGACGGAATGGTGAGCGTCTCCCAAACCGCACTGCTGGCCATCGATTCCGACACGATCGCCG
>JASHON010000137.1 GCA_030041095.1 Terriglobia bacterium | reverse complement strand
GACAGCACCGTGAAAAATTCCGTGCCCCTGCCGACCCGTTCCCCTCCGCCGCCGGGGGAACCTGGTTTTCAAACCAGCCTTCAGGGGCGAAGTTTGTTCAATAGAATCAACAAGCGGTTTGCTGGCCCGAAGCTAATTTGGACAGCCCTGGGTTTGAAACCCGCCCCTACCCCAAACGCTTTCATCGCTTCGTGGGTATCGCGAAGCGACATGAGCAACTGATACAGGGGTACTGGGTAGCGCAGCCTCGCCGTAAATAATTCGATCGGTGGTGCTTTCGGACAGGCAAGGCTTTCCGCACGTCAGGCGGCGGAGCCGCATCATACCCATGCAGCACTGCTAAGTCTATACTAGACAAGTAGCCTATATTATGTCAAGGGGCACGAGCGCCCCCAAGCGCAGGATGGCAACGTCCACAACCAGGCTCCCGACCTCGCGCCGTGAGCAATCTGCGATCGCACGGTCGATCAAGGCGAGAGGTCGGGAGGAGGAAATGCTGGGATTGCTCGCTACGCTCAGAATGGCATTCGTTGAGGGCTCGATGTCGGAAGGGGGAGAAAGCAGCCGCTTAGAGAAGAAAACCAGGGGGTACTCAGAGAGCGTACCCCCGGCATGAGAGAGGAAACCTTTTGGCCTCGCAGATCCAGCGTTCGAGGCGTCAATCTCAGACCGTGACCTTTTCAGGCTCTGGCTGCGAAACCTCTTTAGAGCTTGGACCGCCGATCTGGACGAGCTGAGCAGCCGGCTTCTTCAAGACCATCTCTTCGTAAAGCTCGCGCACTTGCCGTGCTTCCCAAGCCGCCTTGCGCCGGGCGCGATCCTCTTCCGCCGCCGTCATCGGCGTATCGTGATCCCGTTGCCGCACCCGCGCCGCGTCAGCCGCATCGATCTTCAGCGAGTGCTCGTAGTTTTCCAGGTTCACGGACTTGCCGCGGGCATAAATCTCATGTTTCCCGTGCGTCTTGTACCAGTCGGCCACGGTAGCGTTTTTGTGCATGTTTTCAATAATCTTTCGCCATCCAATGCCCGTATTGTACGCACAGAATGAGATTTCGCCCTGCTGCGTGGCGTACGGGATGATGCACATCTCCGTGCGCCGGAAGTCATAGTTGAACAGATCCTGGAACCACATTCCAGCGATAAAGAGCAGGTTCCAAGGATCAGAACGGCGCTGCAGGGTGGATTCCAAAGTGCGACTGGGGGTTGAATCGCCGTAAAGCTTCTTCGTTTTCTCCTCACCCCGCAAAGCAAATGACTTATCGAATTTCTTCAGAAGATCGATCAACGCCAGGCTCTTGGGCGCCTTAAAAGCACTGTAATTCTTGAGCAGCGCCAGCGCCATCATGACGTTTGAGAAGGTGCGGCCGCGCGCCGCATCGGTAATCTTCCGGATGTCTCCAATGAGGCCCGGGACGTTCAAAAACTCCGGCACCGGGACCCACTCCCCGTTCTCCTTGTTGATCATCAGCGCGGTGCCGATGCCACAATTCGGGTGGCAACCGCAGCTCACCATGCCCCACTGCGACTCCGGGCCGTGCACCACATCCGCGAAATCCGCAAAGGTGCTGAATAATGAGAGCGGGAACCAGTCGCGTGTGGGCTCTGTGATTCCGAGCTGGCTTTTGACGTCGCGCGCCAGGTGGGACAGTGTATACCGCTGTTTCAGCCGCCGCTCTGGAGTAATGTCTTCGTCGCGCCCGGTAAAGGAAACCGGTTGGAAGGCTACGAAGGAGATCTTCTTCGGATTCTCGCGCGCAAACTTAACGATGGGACCCACCTGATCGTTGTTGACGCCGTTAACGAGCGTCGTGACCAGGATGATCTCGATCCCGGCGTCGTGCATATTGTCAATAGCCTTCAGCTTGACGTCGAACAAGTTGCCCACTTTCCGGTGGCTGTTCGCGTCGTTACCAATGCCATCGAACTGCAAATACGCGTAGCGAAGCCCGGCTTCAAAAGCCTTCTGGCAGTACTCCTTGCTCTTAGCGAACTCGATGCCGTTGGTCGCCGCCTGGACGCTGTTGTACCCGATCTTCCGGGCATAACGGACCGCATCAATGAAAAAGGGAGACATGGTCGGCTCGCCACCGGAAAACTGCACGGACATCTGCCGGCGCGGCTTGATCTTCAGTGCGTTGTCGAGGATTTCGGTGATGTCCTCCCAGCTCAACTCATGGACGAAACCCACCTGGTTCGCATCCATGAAGCACGGATCGCACATCATATTGCATCGGTTGGTAAGATCGACGGTGAGCACTGATCCGCGGCCATGGCGCACGGTGCTCGAGCCGTGGTTGTGCAGCTTTTCGTCATTGTGCGCGCGAATGTCGCGCCCGGGAAAGTTGCTCTCAATCCACTGAAGAAAGTTCACGTCCACGGCCATCATGTCCTCAAAATGGCCGTGCAGCGGGCAATCCTTCACCATCCACACTTGCCCGTCGCGCTCGATGATTTTCGCTTTGATCTCGCCCACCTTTTCGTGCAGGAGCGTATTCACGTCCTGCTCCCCGCTCAGAATTCGATCGCGCGCCTCCTTCACACACTCCGGACAGAGCGAGTCCGTCTCCCGCGGCCAGCCCAACATGGGTCTTGTCTTTTGCCATGATTTAAGAACAGGCTTGTCAGACCAGCGGGGAGTGAAACTTGGGTTCGGGCGATATTTATTAAAATACTGGATCGAGTCAAACGCCGCTCCTGCGAAAGAACAAAGCGCGCTGTCAAAGTATTTCATCAAACGTTGACCGTGAACTCTGGGCATGACTGTTGAGCCTCCTCAATTAAAAATTTCGGAATCAATCAAACTCAATTCCGTGCGCCTCAGACTATGTAGCGTCTACAGCCGTCTCATTTTATCCTAACCGGGCACAATACATGCCCTTGCGTTAAGGGCAGGCTCGCCAGTTTACCACAAAAGGCGCTTACTCCCCCTCCACCGGTCCATTCAGCGCGGCTTGGCGCCCCCCTTTTCCCCGCCCCCTTCCGGCATTCCTGACTGGCAGCGAGCCGCCACGGGGATTAGCAACCCAAGCCGTTGCCGGCCCACTCGCAACGCCAGGACTGCCCGCCACACGTAGATCATAGGTGGTGGTCGAAGACGCGGTTAAGCATTTCTTATCGAATGGCTGTTTTGAACGGTCGGACGGCGTGGAAGTTGCCGTGAACGGCAACCGCAAAATCTTCTTGAGAATCAACATGTTGCCGTCTCAATCCCTCTCGCAGGCCAGGATGGCGTCCGCGACGCGAACGGCCGGCAGAACGGCTGAAATGGAGTGGGCTCGGATGATGTGAGCTCCGGCCAAAACGGCGGCGACGGCTGCCGCTGCATCCCCCAGATCGAGCGCGGACATCGCCTCCCTACTTATGGCTGGATTACGGAGGGTCGCAGGTTCTGGCTGAGCTGCTCTATCTCCCGCAAGCTTTCCCACGGCCTGGATCTTTTTCCGTTCTCCGGTAAGCTTCCAGTAGCTGAGCCGTGGAGAGCGAGTCGGCCTCAGTCCTTCGCCTGCGATGACTGCCTGAAGAAACGACTTCCGCGATGCCGCCACAAGTATGGGAAGCCGGAGATCGCGCAGAACGTTTAAGTTTGAAAGGATTTCGAAGTTCTGCCGCCGGCTTTTCCCGAAGCCCAACCCGGGATCGACAATGAGTTGGGAACGCCTGACTCCCGCTTTGAGCGCGCGCCGAACGGACCATGCCAGTCCACGTCCGAGCGATTGCCGAATGGAGCGCGCGAACGGCCTTTGCTGCATCGTGGCAGGATTTCCACGAATGTGCATCAGGATGAGCGCGGCATGGTGGGCGCGGGCGAGTTCTGCGATCCTGGAGTCAAAACGGAGCCCGCTTACGTCGTTCAGGATGCTGGCTCCGGCTTTCAAAGCCTCCTCAGCCACGACGGATTTGGTGGTGTCAACGGAAATGGGCACGCGGGGCAGGTCCCGGTGTACCTCGCGGATCACCGGCAGCACGCGCCTTAACTCTTCCGCAGCGCTGACCGGCTCAACTCCAGGCCGCGTGGATTCACCTCCCACATCGATCCAGTCCACTCCTTGTTCCACCATTTCATGCGCATGCTGAATCGCCTTTTGAACGTCCAGGTAGAGCCCACCATCCGAAAACGAGTCCGGAGTTACATTCAGCACGCCCGCGATCAACGTTCGCACGCCCAGCGGCACTTTCTTTCCGCGAATCTCGAGCTCGTATCGTGGACGTGGGTTCATCGGCCGATTCAATCAAGCAATCCGGCAGCGCGGCCATCTTTTGGCATGGGCCGGGCATCAGATGAATTATACTTGTAAGCATCAAACCCAGACGGAGTGCTATAGATGAGTGAGCCAAAGAAGCCACACAACCCTGCAAATGCGTTGTTCGGATTGGACGATGTTCCCATCGAGCCGAAGCGCGAGCGCCGGCCTTCGGCGCCCGAGAGTAGCGGAAGCGGCACTGGACCAGCATCCCCACAGGGGTACTATCCCAGCGCGCCGACGGTGAGCTTTGGCATGCCTCGGCCGGCAAATTCACCGGAACCGGGCGTGGCCGGCTCGTCCTCATCCACCGAGCCACCGCTCGGGACAGTCCCGCCTGCTCCTTCGGCAACCTCGGCCTCATACGCGGCGCAAGGGCCGGCCAGCCAGATGCCCGGGGCGCCGCAGGTGGTTTACGTTCAGGCTCCTCCCGTCACTCCTCCTCTGCCGGTCCGGTCAACCGCCAAGGCGCTGTGGATCCTGGTGATTATTCTCCTGGCTCTTGCCGGCACAACGCTCGCTCTTTTCCGGAACGCGCGGCGACAATTCCACGCGGCGTTGACGCAACAGGCCAACCAGATCCAATTACTCCGGCAACGGGCGGATTCCTCCGACGAGCGGTACGCTCAGCTCAGCGGCGAATTTCGCGTGACGGCAGAAAAGCTTGGCCTCACTCAGGCGGAGCTTAACCGCGCACGCCAGTTCGCTTCCAGGATCGAACAGGAGCAAAAGCAATCCGTGAGCGCGCTGAACTCTGCGATTTCAAAAAAGGCGAGCGCTCAACAGCTCCAGGCCCTGCAAGCGCAGTCCTCGGCGCAGATGGGCCAGCTTTCCGGAAACCTCCAGAAAGGCCTGGCCGCCTCAGAAGCAGCGTTAAACGGGGCCAAGACGGAACTGACGGGCGCCATCGCGCACACTCACGACGAGCTTGTGGCCCTGGCGCATCGCACGGATCGCGACTACTTCGAGTTCCAACTGAACCGCAAGGGCGCGCGGACGAAGATTGGCGGCGGATTGGAAGTGCAGCTCGTCAAAACCAATACCAAGATGAACCTGTTTACCGTCGACTTGGTTTTTGACGATAAGCGCACCCAGCGTAAGAACCAATCCATCGATTCGCCCGTGTTCTTCTACATGCAGGGAGCTCCGAGTGCGGTTGAGCTGGTGGTATACAAGATTGACCGCAACGCGGTTCGAGGATATGTGAGCGCGCCCAAAGGATTTATCGCCAACGGGCACAACGTTCTCTCTTCACGCCCGACTGCGTAAGCAAAAGCCGCGGACCTCACAGGCGGAGGTCCGCGCTACGCTTCCACGGCGAGCGAGAGCATGACGGCCTGCTTCTTCATTGCGGTCACCTCCACTGAATTTTCGAAAACTTCATAGGCACGACGCCTTCGCCTTCTTTAACGGCGAGAATCTGGTTGATGGCCGGGCGCACGAGGCGGTCCACGTGCCCGCTGGGCCAAGTAATGGTGAGGGAATCGATCGTGGCGCGTTTGCCAAGGCCGAAGTGGATGCGCGGATCGTTCGCGGACATATAACTCATTCCGCCCTTCGCTTGCTTGAATTGAGTGACGCCCTCGGACACGAGCGCCAGCGAAGAGCCAATACCATCACGGTTGGACTTGGCGCCGATCAGCCGGATGCTAAGCCAGTTGTTCGCGTTGCCGCCGTCGTTCCGCAAGAGCACCGGGTGACCGCCCCAATTCACGGTCACAACGTCCTGGTCGCCGTCGTTATCGAAGTCTGCGACGGCCATTCCGCGGCCCACGATCGGCCGAACGAAATCCGCACCCAGATATTGCGACACCTTCGTGAATTTGCCGCGGCCGAGATTGCGCCACATGAGCATGGGTTCGTGGAAGTGGACCTCACTGTGGTAGAGCTGGATATTGTCAACCATGGCGCCGTTGGCTTGCAGCATGTCATCCCAGCCGTCGTTATCGTAATCCACAAATTTCATGGCCACGCCGCTCATCAGCATGCCGCCGGCGGCGATGCCGCAGCGGTCTGTCGCGTCTTCGAACGTGCCATCGCGATTGTTGATGTAGAGCCGGCTGAGCTCGAAATCAAGGTGCGTGACAAAGATGTCCATCCAGCCGTCGCCGTCGACGTCAGCGGCGTCAATGCCCATTCCGGCTCCGTACCGTCCATCCGCGCTCGCGGCCACGCCCGAAATGAAGGAGACATCCTGGAACGTTCCGTCTTTCTGGTTGATGAAAAGGAAATTGGGCCACGTGTCGTTGGCGATGGCAACATCCGGCCAGCCGTCGTTATTGAAATCAGCGGTTACCACGCCCAGACCCTTGGCCACGGGCTTGCCCACGCCGGACCGCAGGGATACATCCGTGAACGTGCCGTCATGATTGTTGTGGAAGAGAGCCAGATGCTGCCCGGAATAATTATCCGGGCTGCAATAAGCGCGATATCCGGGCCGGTGTTCGCCGCACCAGACGTTGGTTTGCGGCGACCAGATCAGGTAATTGCAGACGAGCAGGTCCAGCCAGCCATCGCGATCGTAGTCAAACCACGCAGCGCTCGCGGACCACTGTCCTTCATCGGCCACTCCTGCCTTCGCGGTCACGTCCGTAAAAGTGCCGTCGCGGTTGTTGTGATAGAGAATGGCCCGGTTATAGCCGGTAACATAAAGGTCCGGATAGCCATCGTTATCATAATCAGCCACCGCCACGCCTTGCCCGTAATGGCCGGCGCCTCCAACGCCGGCTCTCTCCGTCACATCCGTAAACGTACCGTCACCGTTGTTATGGTAAAGAGCGGATCGCAAGGGATGAGGCGGCGTATACGCAGGTGTCGCCGCTGACTGGACAAAATACAAATCCATGAGGCCGTCCTGATCGTAGTCAATCCAGCCAACACCCGTACCCATGGTTTCAAGGTAATACTTCTCCGGACTTTCAGTGGAGTTCTGCTGGAAAGTGATGCCCGCCTGCTGGCGGACGTCCGTAAAAGTGACGGGGATATCGATGGGCGGCGCCGGGCCGCCCAGAAGCGTGGCGGGACGCGTCAAAATGCCGGCTGCCGCGGCCGCTCCAGAGAGTTTAAGGAAGTCCCGCCGCGAGTTGACTCTTCTCCGCCCGATCATCTCTTCCCGGATCAAAGCTCGAAGCCGATGTTCGCGCAAAATAGAGCCCTACTATAGCGTGAATTTCCGAGCCCGCTCAACTTGTGGACGACAGGCAACAGGCAACGGGGACGAGCGGGCGGCAGTGGGCGCGGACCTCCGATAGTGAGGTCCGCGGTTTGGTGGCTTCCTCAGCGGCCACCATCGAACACCTGCAGGGCGATTGCCAACAAAAGCCGCAGACCTCAAGGGCGGAGGTCCGCGGTTGCTTCTGCCGCCCCTTCCGGGGCTCTGGGATGGGGCTCTTGCTCGTCCACACGGCTCGCGCCGTGGGCTATTCTCTGTCGGCCCTCCGGGCCTAATTGGGTGTGGGCGGATCGATGTGATCGGCCACGAGCGCTTGGGGGTTGGCTTGTATCCAGGCCCCGGTCAGCTACGCTGATCGCAGACGTCAAAATCAATGTGTGCGCCCCCCGCGCTACTTGTCTTTGAGTCGTACCCGGACAAGAAGCTTGCTGCACGCACTGGCGCGCGACCGAGCCCCTCATGGGCGGGACTTGGCACGGCATTCGCTTACTTCAACTCGCCGGCGTAAATTTCCATGATGGTTTCGAGGAATTTGATGGCGTGTTCTCTGGGACGCTGGAAGGAGTTCCGGCCGATGATGGAGCCGAAACCGCCGCCATCGCGGATGGCGCGCGCGTCGTCAAAGATATCCTCATCCTTGTCTTTCTTCGCGCCGCCGGAGAAGATGACGATCC
>JASHON010000136.1 GCA_030041095.1 Terriglobia bacterium | reverse complement strand
AGATTCTTCCGAGCTTTGTTTTCCGCGGCATGAAAGCGCGCCTATCGTAATCCAGTGGCCGGCACAAAAGCAACCGCCCGCACTGGCTTCCCACCAGAAGTCCCTTTGCCTTGAATTCACGTGGCCAAGTTTCTTCATAGAAACAGTAGACCGGGTCCTACTCTTATCTACGGCATGGGACCTGCCGGCCGCAGGTGGCCTCGTAGTGGCTCCCTGAGTGCGGCAAGCTGACCTCGGGCAGATTCAGAGGACTAGTGCGAATAGCACTGCGGAATAGCAACGGCGGTTGGCCGAAGTGCAGGATCTCCGGAATTAAGTACGTACGATTGCCATGAACGATGATGCTCCTCGCGGACCGATCTTTCCCTCGCGGTTCCCCGGCGCTTCACGCCACCCTCTTCCCCGAACGGGCCTTTTGCACAGCTCAACGTCCGCGGGATTCAGAATGAAACTTCCCTTTAGTGAATTTGACCGAACCGACATCATGGGCGAGTCTTGCCAGCGCGAGGTTCTTCGACAGTCTAAACATCGAGCGAACGTGGTCAATATCTCGTGCCCTGACGCAACTCAGATTCGGGCTATTTTGTGTGGTCAACTTGCGCTTCACTCGTACCTCAGGACGACGATCGGGTCTACTTTGGAGGCACGGCGCGCGGGGATGTAGCTTGCGACGAAGGCCACACTGGTGAGAACCAACGCGGATAGAAAGAACGTGAGCGGATCATACGACTTCACGCCATAAAGCAAACTGGAAAGGAACCGCGTCAGCGCGAGCCCGGCAATTGCTCCCACTGCAACACCTTGCAAGGTCATCTTAACTCCCTCGCCGACGACCGCAGCCAGGATGCGGCTGCCGCTTGCCCCAAGCGCGATGCGGATTCCCATTTCGTGTGTGCGCTGGGCAGCGGAGTAGGAAATAACGCCGTAGAGCCCCACCGCAGCAAGAACCAGACCGAGCAAACCGAAAAGAGCGGACAGTCTTTCAACGAGGCGAGGCTGATTCAGCCGGTCATGAATCTGCCGGCGAAGCGTTTTTACGGAGATAACCGGCAATGCGCTGTCTACCTGGTAGATGGCGCGACGCACCTCGGCAGCCGCCTGGGCGGCATCTCCAGCCGTTCGGATCTCGATGTTTCCGGCGAACAAGGCCGGCATTTGGCTCAGAGGGACAAAGACGAATGGCTCCGGTGGCTCGCCCGGGTTATCGAATCGCGCGTCCTCGACCAGCCCGACAATCTCCACAGCCGGCTTACTAGTATCGCGGCCGAACCAAAAGCGCCGGCCAACGGGGTCTTGCCCCTGCAAGTAGCGCCGGGCGAATGCCTGGTTCACTACGGCCACATCCGGCGATTTCGCCGTATCCTGAATTTCAATGGGCCGCCCGTGCAGCACCGGGATTCCCAGCGTCTCGAAATAGTGCGGCGCAACTGGATTAAAGTTTGTGCGCACGTGTCTGTAGGCATGCGACGCGTTGCTCTGGATTGTGACGACAACGTGCCAGTGGTCGCCGCTCATCGGGCTGTTATAGTCGATCGAGCATGACTGCACTCCGGGCAAACGCTCCAGGCGATTCATGAGTTGTTGGTAAAGCCCTTGTAGCTCGCCATTTTTGATTCCGGCTAAGCGCGGGCTTGTTTGAACCAGCAACACGTTGCTACGGTTGAATCCCAGGTTTTGGTTCTCGAGATTCGAGAGGCTGCGCACCAGAAGTCCAGCGGCCGCGAGCAGCGCCAGCGAGACGGCGACCTGTAGCACCACAAGAGCAGGAGTCAGGCGCGATCGCGACCATCCGGACCGGGGCGTTTCGCCTTTCAACGCCTGGTTCATGTCCGTCTTGCTTGCGCGCAGCGCGGGCGCCAGGCCGAAGACGATTCCGGCCAGCAGTGAGACGAAAAGAGTGAACGCCAGAATCTGAGGGTTCGTTGTGACGTTCAGCGCCAGTGAGTTCCATTGGTCGCTCAACAACGCAGCGAGGGCATGCACACCCCAGTCTGCCAGGAGCAGCCCCGCGCCTGCGCCCAGCAAAGCGAGCAGCAGACTCTCCGCCAGCATTTGCCGGATCAGGCGCGATGGCGTAGCTCCTGTAACCAGGCGCATGGACATTTCTTTCTGGCGGCGCGATGAGCGTGCGAGCAGGAGATTCGCCACGTTGGCGCAGGCGACAAGCAGCACCAACGCCACAATAGCCATCAGAAGATGCAATGGTTGTGAATAGCGCTGGCGAAGGTAGGAGATACCGCCCGCGCCCGGCGCCAGCTCGATATAAGCGTGTTGGATAGCCTCACGATCGCGCTTGGACGGCTTGGCGCCGACCTCTGCCGTGAGGAACTGGCGAAGCTGCAGGTCCATCGCGGCTTGTGCCTGCTCGCGAGTGACACCTGGCTTAAGCCGCCCGATCAGATTCAGCCAGTACTCGTCTTTGCGCGTCAAAAACGATGCGCGTCGCATGATCTGAGGCTGGAAGGTCAGCGGAATCCAGTAATCGGGCGGGTGATCCCACATGCGTTCGCCGGAAAAATCCGGCGGCGCGACGCCCACGATGGCAAACGGCACGCCGTTCAAATCAACTGCACGGCCTATCGCGCTCGGATTGCGTTTCAACTTCTTTTCCCAGTAACCATAGCTGATTACAGCCACTGGATGCGCGCCTGCCGTATCATCACTTGGCTCGAGCGCCCTGCCTGAAAACGCGTCGACGCCCAGCACCCTGAAATAGTTTCCGGAAACCAAACGGCTTACGGCGCGTTCGGGCTCCTGGTTCGATTCGACACCGGGCCAACGAACCTCGACGTCGTCCTGGCCGCTGCGGAACGCGGCGAGACCCTGGAAGGATCGGTTGTTGCGCAAGAAGAATTGATAAGCATCGAAAGAGACCAGCTCCCATCGGCCCACAGTTGGGGCGCCGCTGCTCCGGCCCGTGCCGGCCTGGCCATACAGCAACACTAATTCATTCGGCTTTTTCACCGGCAACGAGCGCAACAGGACGGCATCCACCACGCTGAAGATGGCTGTGTTCGCGCCTATACCAAGCGCAAGCGTCAGGACAGCGACGACCGTGAAACCCGGATTCCGGCCCAATTGGCGAAGACCGTAGCGAACATCCTGCAAAAAAGTCTCGACAGCATTAACTCGGCGCACGTCCCGACACTCCTCTTTAATTTGCTCGATGCCACCCAACTCGCGCAGGGCAGCGTAATGCGCTTCCTGGTGCGGCATTCCTTTGGCCACGTTCTGCTCCCTCAGCCTTTCCAGATGGAAACGAATCTCGTCGGACAATTCCTGCTCGACGCGGTTCTTGCGGAAAAGCGACCGGAGACGCAGTGAAAATTTCTTGATGGCTCGCATGACGTTGGGCAGTTACGGAAGAACCGCGGACCGCAAAACCGGCGGTCCGCGTTACCCTGCTTCCTCTCATTTATCGACAATGATGCTAACGCTTCTCTTTGTCAACAGTCAAGGGGTGGGAGGAAGAGTTTGCTATCATGGGCGGGTGACTCTTCATGTCGGTTTTCTGCGCGCGGTGAATGTGGGTGGGCGGAAGCTTGCCATGGCGGATTTGAAGGAGACGCTTGAGTCGCTCGGATTCACGGGCGTGCGCACCATTCTGCAGAGCGGCAGCGTGGTGTTTGGCAGCGGTAGGAAAACCGGAGCCGTGCTCGAATCCTTTCTCGAAGCCGAAATCGAGAAGTGCCTGAGGTTTGGCACGGATGTTCTGGTTCGGACCACCCGAGAGTGGGATGCCGTCGTCCAGGCGAACCCGTTTCCACGCGAGGCAGCAGACGATCCCAGCCACCTGCTGGTACTGCCGCTTAAATCCGTTCCATCTGCGGTGAACGTTGCGGCACTTCAGGCGGCGATTGCGGGTCGAGAAGTTATCCGGGCGGTCGGGCGCGAGTTGTACGCCTATTACCCCGATGGCATCGGTGAATCGAAGCTAACCGTGGCGCTGATCGAGCGCAAACTCGATATGCGGTGCACTGGCCGCAACTGGAACACGGTGCTTAAAATTCAAGCGGCGGCCAGGGAGTTGGCAAGGTGAGGCTGGCGTCACGTCGGCTCGTTCCTGGCACGGTGCAAGAACGCCGTGTATCATCGCCCGGAGCCGCGAAATCCACTCATCATTCACCCAGGACTTCTCGTACAGCCCTGGTTAAGCGCGTCGGTCATTTTACAGGTGGAGGATGCCGTCTGTGTCCTGTGCCATCATGATTTCCTCCCACCGGACCGTTCGGAAACCTCTCTGCATCGAACTTTATAGTGACCAAAGGAATTAATCGATGGCTGGCGAGTCTTTTCATGGGGCTCCTGGTGCTGATGACTTTCCCGGCGCGCAGCGCCGGCGAAACCCAGACCCTTCACGGCCAGGTGTTGACACCCAAAGGCGCGCCCATTGCCAACGCCGTATGTTCCCTTAGCGGGCGCACGCTTCCGGAACGCGGCCTGCAAACGACCACGGGTCCACGAGGGCACTTCAGTTATCCCAGCGTCTTGGCCGGTACCTATTCCCTGACGTGCGCGGCGCTGGGCCGCCAGCCTGTCTCTAAGTCAAATATCGAGATTCCGCCAGGCAAGGCGGTCCCACCACTGCAATTTGTCCTGCCGCGGGAAATCATGATTCGAAAACACATTATCGTGCGCGCCAGTTCGGGGAAAGCTGTGTCCACCCAGGCGGCTCCGGCTGCCACCTTTTCCGCACAGAAGCTTATGACACTGCCTCTGGCGCAACTCAAGTTCACGGCAGCGTTGCCGCTCGTGCCCGGGGTGGTGCGCACGCCCGACGGAAAATTGAGCATCAAGGGCTCTCCGGAAGAGCAGGGTTTGTTGCTGGTGGATGACGCAGATCTGGTTGATCCGGTCACCGGCGCATTTTCCGTTGAAGTCCCCATTGACGCCATCGAGCAGTTACAGGTGTACAAGGCTCCGTATCTGGCTCGATACGGCCGGTTTTCCGGCGGACTGACAACCATCGACACCAAGCCACCGCTCGATCAATGGCACTGGGAGGTGAACGATCTGATTCCGGACATCTTCATCGAACAAGGCCACATTCAAGGCATTGCCGGCGATGCGCCTCGCTTCTATCTTACCGGGCCGCTGATCGAGAACAAGCTTAGCTTCGCGGAGTCTTTTATTTACGACTTCAACCGGAATTTCGTGGAGGGACTACCCTGGCCACATAACCTGACGCGGCAGGAAGGCGCATCATCGTTTACGACGTTTCAGTACATTTTTTCACCCCAGCATCTGCTCTCGGTCGACGTCCGATATTTTCCCATGAGAAAAGATGATTGGAATATCAGCGCCCTGGTTCCTGAGACCGCGTCCTCGGACCTGGGGCAGACCGGGCACCAGGTGGGCGCGACGGACCGCTATCTGTTCAAGTCGGGCGGCATTCTGACTTCACTGTTCCAGGACACGCAATTCAACACCTACTCTCACGGCCAGGGCTCAGAGCCCATGCTGCTGACTCCCAACGGTTTTGGAGGCAACTATTTCAACTCCTATCGGAGATTCGCGGACCAGCAGGAGCTCCTGGAAGAATATCGCTTGCCCACGAAAAAATGGCACGGCGATCATCACCTTCAGGTTGGTGGCGATTTTTACCACCGCGCCTACTATGGAACCAGCACGTCATCGCCTGTTGACATCACGAACACCACCGGGCAGACCCTCGAGCAGATGACTTTCTCGGGCGTCGCGGAGCTGAGCGATGTGGATACGGAGTTCGAGGGTTACGGCCAGGATCATTGGCTCGTGAACGATGACCTTGGCCTCGATTATGGATTGCGGTTTTCCAGCGAGAACATTGGCAACAAAGATGCTTTCGCTCCCCGTGTTGGGCTTGTTTTCACACCCAACCACACGGGTTCAACCGTGATTCGGGGCGGCGCAGGAGTCTTCTACGATCGTGAGCCGCTTCTGGCCGCTGATTACACGGAAAATCCGACGCGGACCATCCAATTCTATTCACCGGAAGGAGTTCCGCTGGGCGCGCCCGAGTTTTGGAGCAACGGATACAGCATTTATGCTGAGAATGGGCGGCTCATCATCCCCATCCACAACCACCTCGGCGTGACGCCGTACGATGAAACCTGGAGCGCGGAGGTGGACCAGGAATTGGCTCCGAACTGGCTCCTGAAAGTGAGTTACCTTGGAAATACGTCCTTCGATCAATTCGTCGTCAATCCTGAGTCCCTTGCCAACGGAACGAATGCGTTCCTGCTCAGCGACGGCGGAACGGCGCGCTACCATGAGTTTGAAGTCGCGACGCGCTACCGCGTTCGCGAGCGAGCGGACATGAACTTAGCCTATGTTCACAGCGTCGCACGGGGCGATCTGAACACGTTGAGCCAACTTTACGTGCCGTTCGAACAGCCCGTCATCCATCCGGACTTATTTGCGAACCTGCCCTCCGACATTCCGAACCGCGTAATCACATGGGCACAACTCGGCCTTCCTTGGAAGTTGACGCTGAGCCCGGTGTTTGACATTCATACCGGGTTCCCTTATTCCGATTTCGACGTGCTTCAGAACTACGCAGGTCCTCCCAACAGCCACCGCTTCCCGCGCTTTTACTCGCTCGATTTGAAACTGAGCAAGGATTTTCACATCCCCTTTATTCACACCGCGTTTCTACGTAAGCACGAGTTTCGCGGGGCCATCGGGTTTTTCGATGTCACCAACCACCAGAATCCGGTGGATGTCTTCAGCAACACCGCCTCACCTTACTTCGCACACTTCATTGGCTTCCAGCACCTCACGCTGAACACTTGGTTTGACCTGATCTATTGAGCGGGATTACGCCGTGGCTTTCGCCGCTTCGCCTTTCTCGATCGGGGCATCAACCAGGTTGCCCCACTCCGTCCAGCTTCCGTCGTAGTTGCGGACTTGATCGAAACCGAGCAAATATTTCAGAACGAACCACGTGTGCGAGCTCCGCTCGCCGATCCGGCAGTAGGCCACCGCCTCCCGGCCTGGCCGCACGCCCTGACCTTCGAACAATGTCACCAACTCGTCATGAGATTTGAACGTGCCGTCTTCATTCACCGCCCGAGACCAGGGGAAACTGATGGCTCCCGGAATGTGTCCTCCACGCTGAGCCGTTTCCGTCATACCCGCTGGGGCAATGACTTTGCCGCTAAACTCGTCAGGAGACCGCACATCAACAAGATAGGCGTTTTTGCGTTGAAGTACGTCGAAGATCAACTCGCGCCGGGCACGCAGCGCCTCGTCCGGCGCGCCGGCCCGGTACGAGGCCGCCGCGACCTTCGGCGCCTCGTTGGAGAACGGCCGTCCTTCGAGCTCCCACTTCTTCCGTCCGCCGTTCATAAGTTTGGTCGCCTTATGGCCAAAGTAGTTGAGCTGCCAAAGGGCGTAGGCCGCGAACCAGTTGTTATTGTCGCCGTAGAGAACCACGGTGGTGCTGTTGCCGATGCCCGAAGCGCTCATCAGCCGCTCAAACGCCTCTCGCCCTAGCAGGTCACGCCGGACGTTATCCTGAAGCTGCGATTGCCAATTCCAACCCACCGCGTTCTTGACGTGGCCCTTGTCGTACGCGCTGGTATCCACATCCACTTCCACCAGGCGTATGCTCGGGTCGTCCAGATGTTCTGAAACCCATTGCGTGCTCACTAGAGCTTCGGGATGACTGTAGTCGCCCATGATTGAATTTCCTCCTCTATGATGAAATGAATTGAAACGAAGACGGGACCGATAGGAATCAAGAAGGGCTGCTTCAACAACAGCAGCAAATGCCGTACGGCGACATCATGCGTGCCAAACGGCGCGTGCGCACAAACTTCATACAGGAAGTTTAACAAACCGCTCCCGCCCGCGCAACTCAGGCGGAGACCTGAGAGGCCAGCAGGCCGTTTCCTAAAAGCGGTTTTCCCAACCCCATAAGCATGGGGAAACTCAGTCCACAGAGCTCGTCTGCAGCGCTTTTCTGCTCTCAAGAAATCGTTGGCGGGACTTTACGATGCGCTGCCGCGCTTCCATCGGGCTTCGGAAGCCTAAAATTTCCGTCTTCTTCCCTTCGAGCTCTTTGTAAATGCTGAAGAAGTGCTCGATCTCGCGCCGAATGTGAGGGTAAATCTGGTCCACCGTATGAATCTGTTCGTATCTCGGGTTGCGGTCAGGAACGGCAATGATCTTTTCGTCCTGACCGTTTTCGTCTACCATTTCGAGCAGTCCTACCGGTCGAACCTCCACCAGGCATCCTGTAAACGTGCCGGCATCCGCGGATACGAGCACGTCCATGGGATCGCCGTCCTCAGCCGTTGTTCCGCAGATAAACCCGTAGTCTCCGGGATAATGCATGGGAGAGTAGAGCGTGCGGTCCAGCCGGAAAAGGCCGAGCTTGGTATCGAACTCGTATTTATTGTTGGAACCTCTCGCTATTTCCACAATCATGCGAACGACATCTGGGGACTGCGGACCCGGATCAAGCTCGTGTAGCATGCCACTCTCCTTCGAAGCCATGATTCAAGGCAACCCTGCTCTTTGATGATAAGGCACGAGACCGTGCAAAGCCAAGACGCCGAGCCATCGGTTCTCAATTGACACTCCGGGCCGAAGTGTCCTAACATCACGATTTTTGCATCTGCGCTCTCCGTGCGAAAATCTATCCAGGGCTGAACATGAGGAGACAGGAATCTAGGGGAACGTTTCTCAGCCAATGGGCCCTGGCGCTGCTTGCCAGTCAGTTCTGGATGCCGACTGTCTGGGCAGGCGCTCCGCGTTCTCCCTCCATAACGACGCGGCCGCTTATCGAGGCTGAGGACTACTATCAGGGCAGAAGCAACCTGGAAAACGTTCGTAAGGCTATTTCCCTGCTTCAGGGCGTGGTGGACCGGGATTCGCGCGATTATGAGGCTTGGTGGCGGCTCTCAGAATACGATTGCTATCTGGCGCGCCACGTGCCCCGCAACGCTCGAAAACCGATCCTGGACCGCGGGATCGAAGCTGGGAGCCACGCCGCGCAGTTGCAGTCTAACCGGCCCGAAGGCCACTTCTGGGAGGGCGCCAATGAAGGGGTGCTCGCTGAGAATTCCGGACTCATCAGCGGATTGCGCCTGATTAATCCAATTCGCCGGGAAATGGAAGAAGTGAGGAAGATCGATCCGGGCTACCAACAGTACGGTGCTGAAAGAATTCTGGGACGGCTGTTCAGTGAGATGCCATTTTTTGTGGGTGGAAACAAAGCCCGCTCGATCGAATTGCTCAAAGATTGTCTGAAGCACTATCCTAAAAACTCCCAAACTCTGCTCTTCCTGGCTGACGCCTACCGGGAAGACGGCCAGCGTTCGGAAGCGCAAAAAACCCTGGAAGAAATATTGCGCCTTTCCCCCGATCCGATTTACGGCCCGGAACAGAAAGATAACCAAGCCGCCGCGAAGCGCGAGCTCGAGAAGTACTTCCACACAAATTAGCGCGCGCCGTTCGCAGAATTCGGCAGGCTGCTCTTTCAGGGCTTGCACGGTTAAGCCGTGATCTGTTTTGCTCCCAGACTGCCGGCCGGGCTAGAACAGAGCGCTGCTTCCGAGCATCGCACGTCCGGCCCTACGCTCCGCTGCCTCAAGGGTAGAAACTCCACGGCGCGAGTGAGGCTGTGCCGTGCGGCAACCGGATGCACTATAATGAGCTACCGATGAAAAAGCACCACCAGCCGGAGACTTCGAACGACGATTTCCGGACATTGAACGAGTTGTTCCTGAACTCTGTTGCAAAGTATCACAAGCCAGATGCCTTCCTTTCAAAAAGAACTGCGCGTTACGAAGGGCTGTCGTCGATTTATGCGCTGCAACAAGCAGCGGCGTTGGCCGTGGCTTTCGGGAGGCTCGGCCTGCGGCGGGGTGACCGCCTCGGCCTTCTAGCGGAAAACCGTGTGGAGTGGTCGCTGACGGACTACGCGGCACTGGGAATGGGTGCAATCGATGTGCCCATCTATCCCACGCTTCCGGCCAACGACGTTGAATATATCCTGCGAGATTCCGGAGCTCGCGCGGTGGTGGTATCCACGCAGGAGCAGCTCCAGAAAATTCTGGAAATCAAAGCACGCCTTCCCGAGCTTCTCTTCGTCATGGTTATGGACCCGCTGGACGCCGATCTCCCCGGCGTCTTCCTATGGGCCCACGCCATTCAGGACGCGATGTCGCAAACTCTTGACCCGGAAAGAGACTTCCGGACGGCTGCCCTGGCCTTGCAACCGGATGATATCGCCACCATCCTTTACACTTCCGGAACGACGGGCGCCCCGAAAGGCGTGATTCTCACGCACGCCAATATTGTCTCTAACGTTCATTCCTGCGCGCACCTGTTTTCGTTCAGCGCATCGGACTGCGTCATCTCCTTTTTGCCGCTCTCCCACATCTTCGAGCGCCTTCTGGATTACTTTGTGTTTTCGCGGGGCGTCTCGATTGCGTTCGCGGAGAGTTTAGAAAAACTTCCTGACAACCTGCAAGAAGTTCGGCCCACCGTGATGGCCGTCGTCCCGCGCGTGCTGGAGAAGGTGCACGGCAAGGTGGTGGAGACCGTTCAAAAGGGCTCACCGGTTGCACAAAAGCTTTTCCAGGCGGCTGCGCGGCTGGGTTGGGACTACGCGTCAGCCGGCCTCGCAGGCAAGCGTCCTCGCTTGGGCCTAAGCGTAGAGCACGCCATCACGGACAAGCTGGTCGGCGCGAAGATCAGGGCCCGATTGGGCGGGCGAGTGCGCTTCATGATTTCCGGCTCGGCGTCGCTCAGCCGGGATCTCGCGCAATTCTTTTTTGCGATGGGCTTGCCCGTTTATGAAGGCTACGGCCTCACTGAAACTTCGCCGGTCATTTCCGTCAATTATCCCGGCGCCATCAAGCTGGGAACGGTGGGACCTGTGATTCCCGGAGTGCAAGTGAAAATCGCTGAAGACAGCGGCGGGGATGCAACCGCCGCCGGCGAGATTCTGGTTCGCGGTCCCAATGTTTTTCGGGGCTACTGGCAGCTTGAGGAAGAGACTCAGTCATCCTTGGTGGAGGGTTGGTTCCGAACCGGCGACCTTGGCGTTCTGGATGCGGACGGTTTTCTTACGATTACGGGCCGGAAGAAAAACTTGTTCAAAACGTCCGGAGGAAAGTACATCTCACCGGAAAAACTGGAGGGCCTGTTCCAAGGCCATCCGCTCATCGCCCAGATTCTGACGCTCGGCGATGCGCGCCGCTTTGTTGCCGCACTCGTCGTTCCTCATTTCGAGCGCCTCGAAGTTCACGCCCGCGAGCACGGCATCGTCTTCAGCTCGCGGGAAGAGTTAGTTCAGCACGATGATGTGGTGGCTTTAGTGCAAAGAGAAGTGGATGCAGTGTGCAATGGCCTGGCGCCGTTCGAGAAAGTCCGGAGGATTGCCCTGCTTCCCGGCGAGCTTTCGATCGAGTCCGGTGAATTGTCACCGTCGATGAAGATCAAGCGTTTTTTGGTTGAAGAGCGCTATCGTCGCGTGATCGAACAATTGTATTTATCGCACGCGCGCGAGCGGGTTTAAGCCCAGAAACAGGAGCAAGACCATGGAAACAGACCTATTGAAGATTGCGGGCCGGGAATTCCGGTCGCGGCTGATTGCAGGCACGGGAAAGTACCGCAGCTTTCAGGAGATGGCGCGGGCGCACGAAGCGTCGGGCGCGGAAATCGTGACGGTCGCGGTGCGACGCGTCAACCTGACGGATCGCAGCAAAGAATCCATGCTGGATTATATCGACCGCACCCGATACTTCCTTCTTCCCAACACGGCGGGCTGCAACACGGCGGACGAGGCGGTTCGCACTGCGCGGCTTGCGCGTGAAGTGGGCCTTTCGCATTGGATCAAGCTGGAGGTGATCGGCGACCCGAAGACGCTCTTTCCCGATAATTTCGAGCTCGTCAAGGCTACGGAAACGCTCGTTAAGGAGGGATTCATCGTCCTGCCTTATACCAACGATGACCTGATCGCGGCCCGGCGTCTGATCGATGCCGGCGCGGCTGCCGTCATGCCCTTGGGTGCACCCATCGGCTCCGGCCTGGGCATCCAGAATCCTGCGAACATCAGGATCCTCCGCGAGATGATCACCGAAGTTCCACTCGTCCTGGACGCCGGCGTAGGAACCGCGTCCGATGCCGCCATTGCCATGGAATTAGGCGCGGATGCGGTTCTAATGAACACCGGCATCGCCGGCGCGGGTGACCCGGCGCTGATGGCTGAAGCGATGAAGCACGCCGTCATTGCGGGACGTGAAGCCTACATCGCGCAACGCATGCCCAAGCGCCTTTATGCCACCGCATCGAGCCCGCTCGAAGGCGTGGTGCGGTCGGGTCTCTCTCATTGACAACATCCGAAGCTGCGACAACTGGTCGCCAAGCTGGTCTCACGAAGCATTACTTCGCCTACGGCTCGAACATGGATAGGGGCCAAATGCGGCGACGATGCCCACGTGCTAAGCCGATATCCTTTTCTGCGATTTCGGGATGGAGGTTCAGGATCAACACGCGTGGCTTCGCGACCGTGGCGCCAGAGGACGGAGCCACAGCTTACGGGCTTGTCTGGCGCATTGACGCCGCTGACGAGCGCTCGCTCGATCGTTACGAAGGCGTGGCTGACGGGTTTTACTCGAAGCGAACGATTGAAGTAAGAATTGCCGGCGCACGCCCGGCCGAGGCATTTCTTTATGTGGCGAACGACGATCAGCCCGGCGTTCCCCGTCCGGAATACATGAAAGCGATCATTCGCGCCGCTGAGAGCGCGCCCTTTCCGAAGTCTTATCTCGCGGAGCTGCGGAAGTGGATAATTCAGTAGAGGCGGTTCTTCCGTCTGGGGGCGGCTGTGCGTTATTTCATTATGAGGCTGAGGACGATCTCTCCGGCCTGCGATGGGCAACCGGAGTCGCACTGGCCGCGGAAGCGAGGGGGAAACGTGTTCAAACGTATTTCTGTCAGGCGCCTGCTATTGACGATGGCAATTCCGTACTCCCTGGTCGCCCAAAACGGCCCGCACTTTACGCCGTATATTGCCGACATACAGAACCCGGTGCTGGCCGCAATGGGCATGCCCGCGCCTCCCATGCGGCTGTACGTGGCGCCGGGCGTCCTGCGCGAGGACGTGCCCGCTCCGCCGACCGATCCGGACGCCAAGAAAGATTTCATCGTGGTCTTGCGCTTGTATCAGAGCGGCCGCGGTTATCTGATGCAGCCGGCTATTCACGGTTGCGTGGTGCAGACCATGCCAGCCGCTGTGGCCTCGAAAGACTCAGAGTCAAGCACGCTGAGCCAGTTGCTGCCATCGGCCTCGGACTGGACCTCGTCCGCTACGGTTAAGGTGAAGCAGGTGGGACGTGAGAGCGTTGCAGGGATTATGTGTCGAGTGCTCGATGTGGAAAATCCCGGCCAGAAAATACCACATTACAAAGTCTGGGTGGCTCCTCGCGTCAATCTACCGGTCCAACTGGAATACACCGACACGAAGGGAAAAGACCATCGAACCGTGTTCATCCAGCATCTTATCATCGGCCCAATACCTGCGACCTTGCTGCAACCCCCGAAGCGTTGCCAGTTCGTGCCGGGGTGGAACAATGGAGTTCAAATCACGCCGGGAACTATGGAATAAACCCCGCTGCTGCGCCCTCGCCCACTCGCCGGCCGGCCCTTTTCGATTGTGTTATTTATTCCTCGTGCGCGGGGCAAAGCGCAGCAAAATCACACCAGCGGCACACGTAACCGGGCGACGGCGAAAACAGCCCGGCCTTGATTTTCGCGGCTATTTCACGAATCCTGGCCAAGGCGTCCTCCAGGTCCTTGGCTGTTCGCACGGTGGAAACAGGCTCATTGTTGGTGAGGTTATAAAAAGTGAGCCGGATCGGATCGAGGTGCAACACTTCCTTGGCAGCGAAGGCGTATACGGAAAGCTGCAGGCTTGAATCAGCGTCTTTCTGGCTGCGTGGCCGCCCCGTCTTGTAATCAATCAGTTCGACTCCGCGCCCGCGGGAAGGATCGAGCAGCGTCACTTGATCGATGCGCCCCTCCAAGACCACGTCGCCAAGAGCCACGTGGAACGGCTGCTCCATCGAAATCTGCCTGGAGTCCAGCTCGAGTGCGTTGTGGCGCTCGACAAACGCGCGGAGCTGCTCCAGCCCGGCCTGGCGGTACGTTTCCTCCTGATAGTCATCGCCGAAGCCGATACTTTTCCAGTTTTCCAGATAGAAATCCCGCACATGCTCGAACGAGGGCAGGCGCTGGCGACGGAGCTCGAAGTAATACCGAACGCTCCTGTGCATCAAGCTGCCAAAAGTCAAAGCAGGCTGGGGCGCAGTGGGAATCTTAAGAAGGTGCTGGAACTTGAACTTTAGAGGGCAGTCCAGGTAATCGCCTGCGGCCGTGGCGCTGAGCCCCAGCGGGCTGCCGGATGCCGAAGTGGAAACGCTGGTGGCCCAGACGCTTGCCGGCGAGCGCGCGCCGTCGCTTGGCGCCGTATCATTGCTAAAGAGGACGCCTTGTCCTATAAACCCCGGCCGTTCGCGTGACGGCGGATGAGGACCGGCGCGCGCTGCCGTGCGGCTCTCGACTCGAGCGGTCCGCGCGCCATCGTTACTTTCACACGCATCCGGCGCGTCAGGAACATCGATCACCGTAACATCACGGCCAATAATGCCGGGCGCCGCGAGCAGTTCAGATACGAAGACGGAAAGCTGCCTGGCGTTCTTTGCGACGCTTGAAACATACACTCGTTCCTGGGCGCGCGTCATCGCCACGAAGAACAGCCGGCGCTCTTCCTGTAAATGGATGTCATGCGGTGGCCGTGGACCCTTGCGCAGCTCCGGAGGAAACTCGATCACGGGGCGGCGTTCGGTGGACGGAAAACGCCGAGGCGCCACGCTGAGGATGAACACGATGGGAAATTCGAGACCTTTGGCCGCATGGACGGTCATCATTTGTACGGCGTCCCGGGACGTTTCAGGCTCGGGAGCCTCAATTTTGCCGCCCGCCTCCACGAAATAGTCGAAATACTCCACAAACTCATTCAAGCGCCGCGTCCGGCTCTTCAATTCCCAGCCCTCCAGAAACTTTCTGAACGCTCGGAGGTGAAACTCGTCTCGACTGCCTGGCAGAAAGCGCCATCCCAGCTCATCCGTGAGCGCATCGGACAGAGCTGTAACCGGCGACGATTGCGCCAGCCGTTGGAACCGCCTTCGCAGCTTCTCAAATTCCGGCCAGCCTGTTGCGGCAAGCCTTCCAGCCAACTCCGCATCCGATCCGGTGAGGATCCGATAGAGAGAACGTCGCTCGCGAGCGGCGGCATTGCGAACGGCCTGAAGCACGGCCTCCTCCATGCGCCATCGGGGCGCCAGAAGAATGCGGGTGAGGCTGATGTTCTCATGCGGCGAATGGATGACTTTGAGATAAGCCAGGAGATCGCGAAAAAGCGGCAGGGAAAGCAGCGAAAGCCCGCGAACTGAGAAAGGCACTTCGCGCCGCTCGAGCTCCTTAACCAGCAAATCGCGGTAGCTGTGCGCGCGGTAGAGCACGGCCATCTGGCCGTATCTTGTTCCTTGCTGCGCCAGCCGCTCGATTTCATCCGCAATCCACAAGGCTTCGCTTTGCGAATCCTTCGACTTCAACAAATGAACCGGAGAGCCTTCCGGCTTTTGTGCGATGAGAGCCGGCTTTCGAGCATAGCGTTGGTTGTGGGCGATCACGCTCATGGCCACGCGAAGAATGTTGCGCGTCGAGCGATAGTTGCGAGACAGGAAGACGGTTGGATGGCCGGGAAACGCCTGATCGAACATCTCAAAGGCGCCATGCGACGCGCCCCGAAACCGGTAAATGGCCTGATCGTCGTCGCCAACAACGGTGATGTTGCGGGCCGGTCCAGCCAGAAGCTTGAGCAATTCTACCTGTCCGTAATTCGTATCCTGAAATTCGTCAACCAGCAGCACCCGATAGTGGGCCCGTGCCTCTTCGAGAACGTCCGGATGTTGTCTCCAAAGCGCCACGGTTTCGCCAATCAGGCTGCCGAGACTTGAAGCGCCCGCTTCCTCCAGCAAGCGCCTGCTTGCGGTGAAGACCTGCGCCAGCTCCAGTTTCTTCACGACCTCGTCCCATTCAGGGCCGGCGCCGGGCGCTCCAACGGCTGCGGCATTCTCGCCGGCGTTTGGTGGAGTCAAATCTCCTCTTGAATGTCCCGTGGATGAAGGCGCGACGGCGCTCTTGACGTCACCGGCAAGCAACCGGTCTCGGCAAGTGCCTGCGTATTTCTCGAAGTCTTGAGGCTCGATCAGCTCGTCCTGACAGCGTGAGAAGAATTCGTTGAGATCGTGCAGGAAGGCGCCAGGCTCTGCCAGCTTTTGGTAAAACCGCAGGCCCAACTGCGCCATGCGTCGCCGCAGAAAAATCCAGACGTCAACCTTGTCCAGCAGCAGCCGGTCCATGCTTTGCCTGCGCAGAGTTTGGTAGCAGAAAGAGTGGAACGTACAAAGCGTGGGAGCGGTTTCGAGTTCGGGCAGGGCTCGGTGGACGCGCTCCTTCATTTCGTTGGCCGCCTTATCCGTAAACGTCAGTCCGAGGATATTCTCCGGAGATAACGCCTCACTTCCGATGGGCGACGGATGCGAGCGAAGCAGGTGGACAATTCGCTCCGTGATGACGCGCGTTTTGCCGGCCCCCGGGCCTGCCACTACAAGCAGCGGCCCCGCCCCGTGCTCGATTGCTTCCGTCTGCTCAGGATTCATTCCCTGCATGAATCTAGATTACTCAATTTTGCGCTGTTGCACCGCTCCCTTGCCGGTCTGGAAATTTCAGCGAACGCGTCCCAAAATGGAAAAGAGGGCTGGATGTTGCGTGCGGCAGGCCGGCGGGCCATTGTCAACTCCTTCCTGGGTTGATGCGCAGGTAGCAATTCATGAATAATGCGGGCCAAGGAGGTTCGATTCATGGCAGTCCTGATGAGACATGGAGAGGGGCTGTTGATCTCCGCGGGCATCGTCGTGGCGGCCATTGTGATCGCCTTGGCCGCCCACCGCGTGGTGTTTGCTCTTTTGAAGCGCGTTGTGCGTCATCCGGAGCGTCATGCGCTTGAAGCTTCTCTCATCCATCATGGCCGCGCACCGGCGAAATGGCTTCTCATCTTCCTCGCTCTGCTGGTCGTGGTGTCCCTGGTTCCGATTCCCCACACAGCAAGAACGGTGCTGGCGCACGTCCTGGGCCTGGGGCAGATAGCCGTGGTGGCCTGGTTCGCGATTTTAGTCACCACCGTGCTTGGCGATCTGGTCGCAGCCCGCTATCGCACCGACGTTCAGGATAATCTTGTCGCGCGAAAAATCCACACTCAAGTCCGCGTGCTCCGCCGGATCGTCATCATCGTGATTGCGATCATCACCCTGGCCATCATGCTCATGACGATTCCCCAAATACGGGAAGTGGGCGCCAGTCTCCTAGCCTCTGCCGGGATCGCAGGCCTGGTGTTGGGCATGGCGGCCAAATCAACGTTGGGCAACCTGATTGCCGGCTTTCAAATTGCGCTGACGCAACCCATTCGGATCGATGACGTGGTGATCGTAGACGGACAGTGGGGATGGATTGAAGAGATCGGGACCACCTATGTTGTGGTGCGCGTGTGGGATCTCATCCGGCTTGTCGTTCCGCTCACCTACTTCATCGAGCAGCCGTTCCAGAATTGGACACGCACGACCTCAAACCTGCTCGGATACGTTCTGATCTATACGGACTACACGGTTCCCGTCGATGCCGTCCGCGCGGAATTTCGTCGCCTCGTTGAGTCTTCTCCCGATTGGCTGGGCCAGTGCTGCGTCCTGCAGGTAACTGACGCGGACGAGCACGCGATCACATTGCGGGCGCTGATGGATTCTCCGAACTCGCCACAGCTTTGGAATCTGCGCTGCTATGTGCGGGAAGGGCTCGTCAAATTCCTCCAGGAGCGATACCCGCAATGCTTGCCCAGGACGCGGGTCGAGGTGGGGGGCAGCCGCGCCCTGCAACGGTCCGCCGACGCGGTGCAGACCACGAACAGTGGCGCATAGCGCCAAGCTGCAACCAAAGCAGGAGCCCTTCGAACGGGGTACTCAAATACCCTACATTTGCAGCAGTTGAGCACGCAAGGCAGTACCCTCCGCCCGCCGGGAGATGGGGTGCGTTTGATACCGGCCTCTGCGCCTCGCGTTTACTTCGGGCTTCAACCACGGAGGCGTGCTACCCGACAGAAAGCAGCGGCGCTTCGGCGGGGACAACGGGCATGGAATCCGGAACGTGTTCGTGAAGGATGAATTCCGTGGCTTGCACTCGTGGCTCGGCGTGGAAGCGCCGTTGCATCGCCGATGCCGAAAGCTGATTGCTCAGCGCCAACAGAATCATACCCTGGTGATGAGCCATCCACGCGCGTACCAACTCGTGTTCCGAACCTTTGTGCCCGCCCGGAGGATTGTAGTCCGCGGACTCGTAGAACCCATAAACACCGAACCAGCCCTTCCGCTGCATTCGCTTCAGATTTCTCATTGCTGCGTGGGGATCGATCGGCAAGGCGAGGAACGTGGCATAGGGCGAGACTACGTCGGGTGTTATATCCTGTTTCAGGGCAAGCGGAGGAAGGCCGAAGGATTTATATTGATAGCGGCCGGTGGCGTCACGCAGCGCATATGCAGCTTCCGATACGCCCCACGGTCTTCGCGCTTTCGAAGCCAGGATTTTCTGGCAGCGAACGGCCGTATTCTGGCTTTGGCCGAGGATCGTATCTCCATACGATTTCATCCACAGCGCCGGCATCAGGTATTCGAACATCGTTCCGGACCAGGACATCAGCGTTCGCTGCCCGTGAAACACGGTATGCCTTCTCCCAAGCTGAAACCAGCTTCTCTGCCCGATATCGCCCTTGGCGATCGCCACAAAGCTCGCCGTTCGCGCCTCCGACGCCAGGAAATCATAACAGGACTTTTCCAGGCGGTCGGCCGCGACGCTATATCCGACGGATAGAACACGCCGCGCAGAGTTATACAAAAAGCGAAAGTCCATACCTGCCACCAGCGCGTCGGCAATTGACGCTGATTGGCGAAGGGAATCGAGCAAGCGACGAAGACGATCCGAGCAGGCTTGAGTGACGCCCAACGTCATGCGTGCGTCCGAGCGCACTCTGGGACTGATGTCGTCGCTCTCGCTCAGTCCATGCAGCCGATCCGCGAGTCCGCCTAAAATTCCTGGAAGCGTGCCCAGAGTAATGTCTGCCGCGTCTACGATGGGCCGCGTGCCGGGACGCAGAAAGAAGGCCCGGTATTTGGGAAGCAGCCACGGCGTGAAGTTTTCGGCTGTGGCTCGAATCGCAGCGAGGCGGGCACGCAGCTCCGCCGACCACCAAACCAGGGCGCAGCGCTCTGGCAGGCCATTATCCTGCGGAAGACTTTTCAAGACTTCCGCCGCCTTCTCTTCCAGCTCCGGAAGAGAGAGTATCCACAAGCCAGGCTCGTCACCGCACGCGTCGAATATGCCATGCAGCTCTTCGAGCGTCGCAATCGCCGCGGAAGACGGTTGCTTTCCGGCCAATTCTCTCAGCAGAGCTAAAAGATCGCGCAATGCATTCCAATACGCTTTGCGAAAGAGCGGCTGTCCTTCCAGCTCCGCACAGCCTTGCTTCAGAATCCAGAGACATGCGGCGAGATTTCCGCTATCGACTGTGGAAACGAATAGCGGAGGGAGGGGCTGGAGCGTCTGGATGTCATTCCAGTTGTAAAAGTGGCCTTTGAATCGGGGAAGGCGAAGCGCTGCCGTCAAAGTAAGTTCGGTTTCCTCCGCGAAATCTTCGGCCGTCAAGTAGCCCAGATCAAAAGCCGCAAGCCGGGCCGCGAGCAGCATGCCGAGGTTGGTAGGTGAGATGATATTTGCGGAAGCAAGCGGCGTCTCCTGCACGTTGTCTGGAACGAGCCCGTTCGCCGCTCTTCCGCCCCATTCGCGAAAGAATCGCCAGGTGCAGAGAGCCGATTTGCGCAGAAATTGAGTGTCCTCAGCGGACAACCGATAACGCAAAGGCGGCAACGGGCTATCAATCCAATGACGCATCGCTCCCGAGCACGCCCACGCGAAGAGGAACGGCAGCGCCTCCGGGAGCGAGTGCGGGCAGACCGACGCCAGGCTGATGGCCAAACCCAATGAGACCCACGGAGTGAGGTCCAGACAAAACTCCACTGGAGTTCTCCTCTCCTCTCCGAGCTCCGTTTCTGCGGCTGTCTCCCACTCCAGCAGCCGTTTGTGGGTCAGGACCAGGCGAACGAGCGTGCGCACGATTGCATCGAGTGTCATCAGGGCTTGATGCAGCAGAAACGCAATGGTGAAGAGGACGTTCACTTGTTCGACGACGAGACCATTGACCGCTTGCTTGACCGCGCCACTCCAATTCTCTGAGTCCATCACCAACGTCAAAGAAATGAAAAACTGCAGGTATGAAGGCAATACGATGAGCACGAGTGTGGCAATCGTCCAATAGACCGGACCGCCGGGAAGAAAGAACCAGCCAGCGACCAGGAGGGCAAGCGTGGCCGCCTCAATCAGGCTGCGTCTCAGATTGTCGAGGATTTTCCAGCGCGAGATGAACGACAGTGGATTCAGCGCCCGCTCTCCGGAGCAGCCTGGCACGTGCGAGAAAAGCCAGCGCAGGATTTGCCAATCGCCGCGTACCCAACGGTGTTTGCGCCGGCTATACGCGCTAAAGTGCGAAGGATATTCGTCAATCACCTCAATATCGGAAACCAGGCCGGTCCTTGCGTACGAGCCTTCAATCAGATCGTGACTCAGCAGAGCGTTTGCGGGAAAGCGCCGTCCCAACACTTGCTGATAGACATCCACTTCGTATATGCCTTTTCCGGTGAAACTGCCTTCACCAAAGAGGTCCTGATAGACGTCGGAGGTTGCGCGCGTATAGAGGTCGAAGCCGGTCTGCCCTGAATAAATTCTTGCCAGCCGCGACCGGGAGGCGGAGGAGATGCTGATGCCCACGCGAGGCTGGAGGATTCCGTAACCCTTCGTGACCGTATTCGTTTGCGGGTCCACAATGGCGCGATTTAAGGGATGAGCCAGCGTGCCCACCAGCTTCCGGCCAACGTCGCGAGGAAGCTGGGTATCCGCGTCTAGCGTAATGATGTAACGAATGCGCGGCAGAATGGAGAGATCACCGACCTTGGTGGGAAAACTATCAGGGCCTCCACGGAGCAGATTGTTCAAATCCAGCAGTTTGCCACGTTTTCGCTCCCAACCCATCCAGGCGCCTTCAGTGGAGTTGTAAACAAGATCGCGGTGAAAGAGGAAGAACGTGCCGGCGCGCTCGGTACGGTATTTCCTATTGAGACGCTCAACCAGGCTCACACAAAGACGGACGAGTTTTTTCTTCTCCTCTGAGGGATGAGCTACATCGCGCGAATCCGTCAGCAGAGCGAAGTGCAGGTTCGGATCCGGGTTCGCGAGATACCGCACTTCAAGATCGTCCACAGTCTTCCGCACCTGGCTCTCTGAAAGCAGGAGAGTGGGAACCACAACCATCGTTGCGCATCCAGCCGGTATTCCACTTGAAAAGTCTAACTTCGGTAGCCACCGTGGCCGGATGAGAAAGTTGACGAGTTGGTTCATGATCCTCACAGCGGATTCGGTTGCCGGCAGCAACAGTAGCGCCAGCGCGCTCAGCGGCGGCATGAACCTATTAAGCCCACTCAGCAGGAACGCGATGATGCCTGCTGTCATCATCTCGATTCCGATCACGTAAAACCCTTCAGGTGCGCGAAGGATCGCCCGCTCGAGTTTGCGGTGAAACGGCGGCCGATAGTCAATCCGCCTTTCGAGGCGCATTCTCCCGTCGTCGACCAGGTAGTAGCCAACATGGCGCCTGCGTCCGGCGGCCGGGGAATTCTTACCGCTCGCTTCTGTCTTGCTGCAGCTTGGCGCCTGCATGGCAAGCGCAATGGCTGCCTTGGCAATTTCCGTCTCGGAGCTTTCCGATGAGGCGCTGAGTTCCCGGATAACTTCCCGATAACCATCACGGCTCTCGGAGTCCATCTGAGCGTAGACAGCGTCTTCTTTAAGAATCGCCTCCGTACGGCTGGCTTGCTCGAAAATCCATATCCAATCGGTATGCTCGATCGATTGAAGCAAGGACAAGAGCGTTGCGAGCGGCCAGCACAGAAACCGTTCCCTTGTTTCTGTAGCTTCGCCTCCGCCGTGCGAATCCCGGCAAAGCAGATCGAGCGCCGCTGCAATTTCCTCAAGCGCCACCAACTGCAACATCGGCTTCAGCGCCCAAAGCTCGTTCAGCTCTAAGAACAAGTCTTCCTGGGCCGCATTGAGATAGTGCAACAGACTGTGCTCCTTCAGAAGAAATTGTGAAGATTGAAGGAAACTGCGGACCAAAGCATAGACACGCGGGACGATTTCAGATTGGCCGCGCTGGACCAGGGGAAGCGGCGGGGGCGTTTGATGCTTCAGTGCGTCGCGCGTTTCGCGCAGAGCCAGCCTCACTCGCGGAGCGTGCTCGGCCGCGGGATACACACCCTCCGGGAGTTTCTGTCCGTTCCGTGCTCGATCGCGTATCCATTTTTTCGCTCGCTGGAAGGAGAGAAAGGCCTTCCGCCAGCGCGCCCGGAGATTGCGGCGGCCCTCCTCGCATGGCTCCGCAGTCCATTGCGCTATTTCATGACGCGCCGCCGACCACAACTTGGCAAGCTCATTTTCCGCCTCCGAGGCGTCGAATGGAACCTCACCTGAAGCTGCCGGACCGGGGCCGCTGAGACCAAAAGTAGATGTCGAGCAGGGTTCACGAGCGGCTTGATTTGCGTGTTTCATTTCTTAAATGATCTACCCGGCACGCTATCGGTAGCTTGAAGCCTGCAGCTCGAACATTTCGCTGTATCGGCCGCCGGACATCATTAATTCGCCATGGCTTCCAGCTTCAGAGATTCTGCCGTTCTCGAGAACCATAATGCTGTCCGCCATTCTCACCGTTGAAAACCGGTGAGAGATGAGCAAAGCCATCTTGCCGCTCGTCAAGTCTGCGAACCGGTTGAAGACTTCATGCTCGGAGGGGGCGTCGAGCGACGCCGTTGGCTCATCCAAAATCAGAAGTTGGGCGTCCCGCAGGTAAGCGCGCGCCAGCGCGATTTTCTGCCATTGACCGCCCGAGAGGTCTACGCCGCCTTCAAATCTGCGTCCCAGCATCTGCTGGTATCCGGCGGGAAGCCGGTCGATGAGGTCGTGGGCGCCACTTTGCTGCGCAGCTCCCTGTATTCTGGCGACGTTCCGGCGCTCTTCGATCCGGCCAGCGGCGATGTTATCCCCTGCCGTCATCTCGTAACGCATGAAGTCCTGGAAGACCACGCCGATCTCCCGTGAGAGGTCTTCAAGGTTGTATTCCCGCAAATTAACCCCATCCAGGAGGATTTCACCGGCCGTGGGATCGTAGAGCCGGGTGATGAGCTTGACGATAGTCGTCTTGCCCTGCCCGTTTTCGCCGATCAGCGCGATCCGTCGCCCCGGCTCCAATCGAAAGCTCAGGTTTCTTAGAATAAGTCTCGTGGTTCCGGGATAGGCGAAGGAAACGTTTTGAAACTCAAAACCGTCGCGAATCGGGCGCGGCGCGGGAATGGCGTTCGGCGAGGATTTAACGGCCGGCCGAACCTCAAAGAACTCCAGAAGATCAGTGAGAAAAACCGCCTGGTCTGCAATGCCTGAGAACGTGGAAAAAATCGTCTGAATGTTGGAGCTGGCGCCGCCGATTGCACCGATCAGAAAATAGAGATCGCTGATGCTGTATTGGCCCGTAATCGTCCTGTAAATCACGATGCCATAGGTGCTGTAGTATCCGGCAGTGGTGACAACAGAAAGTAACGACGTCACCCAACCTCGCTGCCGCGCGAGCGCGAGGTCCTGTTTCAAAAGGCGATCGGAGATGCGCCCGTATTCACCGCTGAGGAACGAGCCGAGGCCAAAAAGCTTCAGCTCCTTCGCGCTATCCTTGCTCGCGCCGAGAACGCGCAGGTAATCGAGCTGCCGACGCTCGGACGTTTGCCGGAATTTGAGCGCGTAGTTCAGGAACGCAAAATGGCTTTCGCCCAGGAAAGCAGGCACGATGGAAAGCACGAGAATCATCAACAACCACGGCGCATAGAAAGCGATGCCGACGATAAAACTCGCAGTGGTTACCACCTGCTGCAGCAGCTGGCCCGTCATCCGTATGGTCGCCAGACGGTCGGTCGCCTGCACGCGCGCCCGCTCGAGCTTGTCGTAAAAGCCGGGATCTTCGTAATGAACCAAATCGAGATGCGAAGCGTGCTCCATCACGCGAACGCTGATGTAGCGCGTGTAGCGGTCTGCGAGGACCGTATCGGAATAGTCGATGAGGCGGCCGCACAATGCTCCACCGGCCGCAAACGCAAACTCCAGCGCCACCAGCCACCAGAAATCGTGAGGCAGTGGATGTTTGTGGCTTAGCCCGACGAGGTATTTGATGATCAGACGGCTGATGTCGAGGGTTGCGATAGGCACAATGCCAGCAGCCAACCTCGAGCCAGCGCCCATGACAACCGTGCCCGGCCCTGATTTCCACATCAACCCGAGCAAAGGCGGAATATTCTTCAGGGCCTGGAGCCGCTCTTTCCAGGCTCGCCAGCCCTGATTTTTTTCTTTTGGCTCTGTGTGCATTTAAGTGGCGTAGCCCGAACGGCATTTCCAAGGCCGGCAGGAAGTTTTTCAGTCAATCGTCAGACCGGCGCAACCTGTTGGAGACAAAAAAAGCCAGCGAAAACCTTCTCGCTGGCTATCCGAACAAACTCCAATTGTTACCGGCGAACGCCAGACGGCCCCTTCCCCGGAACCCTTTAAGTCAACCGTGCCTCCGCATTCCCAGGCCGACAACCGCTGCCAGTGCGAAGACCGACGGTACAACCAGAAACGAAACCTGTTCCACTTGCGCGGAGAGCCGGCTGACGGATTCAACGCCGCACGTTCCTGCGAGTATTAACCCGAATAGAAGGAACACAAACAACCAGCGTCCCATGCTTCACGAACCGTCCCTTTCGCAATCTGCTCATGCAAATACTGTGCCAACCTGGAAACGGGTACAAGCGCATGCACTTATCGTCCTGGAGGAATTGTAAGTGGGGTCAAAAATGCATTCGAAACGCAATATTTACTTTGCAATATCATGCGGCGTCACGCCGCCGGCCTCATATTTGGAAGGCGTTTGCGTGGAGTCTCGCAGAGCCGTGCATGCGGGTTTGAAGAAATGAAAGTGCGCGGCCAAGAGATTCAGTAAATCTCAGGCACGAATTCCTGGCTCGACATTTTGGGACGTTTGTAGCCCAAATCGGACTGACGCATAGGCAGCGGAAATTCCATCGGGGCCATATCGTGGTATGCAATTTGGGACAGCAGGTGTGCAATGCAGTTCAAGCGGGCGCGCTTCTTATCGTCCGCATTCACCACATGCCACGGGCTCAACCGGGTGTCCGTGTGGGAGAACATTTCGTCCTTTGCCCGCGAATAATCCACCCAGTGGCGCCGGGACTCGAGATCCATAGGGCTCAGCTTCCAGCGCTTGGCCGGATTTCCCATCCGCTCCTGGAAGCGGCGCTCCTGTTCTTCGTCGCTTACGGAGAACCAGTATTTGATCAGAATGGTCCCGGAGCGAACCAGCATCTCTTCGAATAGAGGGCAAGCCCACAGGAACTCCCGGTACTCTTCTTCCGTGCAGAATCCCATCACGCGTTCCACGCCGGCGCGGTTATACCAACTCCGGTCAAACAGCACAAGCTCCCCCCTGGATGGCAGTTCCGCGACGTAACGCTGAAAGTACCACTGGCTCCGCTCCTTCTCAGTCGGGGTTCCCAAAGCCACCACGCGGCACACGCGAGGATTCAGGCTTTGCGTGACGCGCTTAATCACTCCGCCCTTCCCTGCCGCATCACGTCCCTCGAACAACACGCAAACGCGCAGACGTTTCATGCGCACCCATTCCTGGAGTTTAATCAGTTCGAGTTGAAGATAGGCCAGTTCTTCCGCGTACTTATAATCCTTCGGCACCCTGTGGAGCTTCGCACGTCCCAACACGTGCCAATATTGCTCGACGCCCGTCGCGTCGGTTCCATTTTTGAAGTCTGTTTGGTGAGGCTTGGGGGGCTTTCTGTCTTTCTTGGCCATGTCAACACTCCGTGGTTGCGCCGTGCTGCTCGTGAAATTCCACGCTTGCGGACACCTGGACGATCCCAGGCAACGCCCGGAATAGCGACGCCGCCACCCCGCGGCTGAGAAACAATGCTACTACGGCGGGTGCCAAAAAGGCACGTCTGGTGATCTTTGACCCGTTAGCCGGCGCGGTCAACTGGAAACGGCAACAATGGTGAGCAGCGGATGGCCCGATCGCCCAATGGCGACGCTTAGGTGCTTGCGGCGCTTGGGTAGTGGTACAGTTTGAAAATCTGGGCTTGCACAAGTGGCAGTGAACGTGCTGCGCTACGTGTTCACCAAAAACCGGAACATAGCCGCTATACCGGCCACAAACGCAGCCCCCATCAACACAAAGAACGCATCAGCCCAAAACTCCAGCCAGCGCCTGGAAATGAATGTTGGCTGATCGAATGCGGCCTTTACCCACTTGATGGAAAACCAAGAGTACCCAAGCCCAAGAAGAATTGCGAAGGTTAAACATGTCCATGCCAGCCACACCGAGCATGTAAGAAAGGGCTTGATCGGCTTGCCAGCAGGCACACCGAGAAATTCCCGAATGAACAATATCGGCAATGCGAGCGCTCCGGTTGCCAACGACACAACGGCGCTAACGATTCTTAGGTAGTGGTCATTCGTCGCAACTTCCCACTTTTCTGACTCGGCCATAGATTGGTTAACTCCACTTACAGGCCGACCTTATCAAGCATTTCCTCGATTGTCCAGACGTGATCCGTCAGATCAGCTTCCATCGCTGGCGTCACACGTAGGGTCTTGTGAATCCGGCAGAAATTGTAATGCATGTAGTGAATCGCCAAGGCGTAGGCGTGATTCTGGATTTTCTTTGAGAAGCCATTTGTCAACCGCGTAAATCGGCGCATCGACATCCGCATCGTGAGATTTTGGCGCTCGATGTGGCTTGTTGCAATTCGATCAAAATCAGGATCTCCAGCGATCGGCTTGACCACGCAATCGATGCACTCTGCCGGACTGTACCGGGTTTCCTCTTGTGTTGAACCATAAATCTTGATCAGCATGGCGTAATCGACGTCGCATCCGAAGGCATTCTCGATCGCTTCAAGATAGGCGTCGTGGCCGTCTGTTATGAGCTGAATGCGGAAAGCCAAACGTGATGCCAAATCATCAATGAAATGCCGTGCTGTTGCCACGTCACGGTTCCCAACCATGAAAGACGGGACAAGTTTCGTATCCGCGTCGGTAGCAACCCACGTCCACACATCTCCGTATCCGAACGTTCCGTGCTTCTCCTCAGCGGCATTCTTTTCCTTGGCGTAGCAGAACTGCCAGATTTCGTCGCCCTGAATATGGCGACACTTCAGGTTCCACATCGTCCGGTTGTGATATCCAGCACAGGCGTTCCCAAGGTCTTGTTTCAGCTTCAGGATTGTGACCCTGGATACTCCAGTCATTCGAGCAACGGAGTTAATCGGGTTGCCCCCCCAAGACCGCTACGGCCTGTGCTTGTTTTTCCCGGCTCAGTCTGTTCGTTCCTGTCTCCCCTTCGCATGAAAATAGTATATTGACAACCGACTTAGAGTACATTATTATTTATACACGAGATGTAAAGTTTTTATATATTATCGGGGTGTCGAAATGATCTTCAGAAGCGCTCGACTTAGCGACGAGGAGCTTATGGTCATACGTGCCATCGGCAAGATGTACCAGGAGATGCGATACGCAATGAGCAGCCCAGCCAGATGGGAGGGTTCGTTGCGGCGCATCCAATTCGCAAGGGGCATCCGTGGTTCTAACAGTATTGAAGGTTACATTGCCTCCAAAGAAGATGCCTTGGCCGTTGCCGAGGGCGAAGAGCCATTGGATGCGGATCGCGAAACCGCGCTGGCGATTAAGGGTTATAGGGACGCGATGACCTTCGTTTTGCAGCTTGCGAAGGACCAAAATTTTACCATTGCAGACGGATATATTCGTGCGCTTCACTTCATGATGCTTCAACACGATCTCTCGAAGAATCCCGGCAAATGGAGGCCCGGACCAATCTTCGTGCACGACGAGGAACGAAAGATGAATGTTTACGAGGGGCCACCGGCTGACCTCGTCCCAGGGCTCATGGGTGAACTCATCTCTTACATGCTAAGCAACGCAGATAACAATCACGCCTTGGTAAAAGGCGCAATGGCTCACTTGAACTTGGTGATGATTCATCCGTTCTCCGACGGAAACGGAAGAATGGGACGCTGCCTGCATACTTTGATGCTTGCCAAGCGTGGCATTGTGGACCCAGTGTTTTCGTCCGTTGAAGAGTACTTGGGCCGAAGAGCGAACACGAGGCAGTATTACGACGTTCTGGAAAAAGTGGGACAAGGTTCATGGAATCCAGGCAACGATACGCGCCCATGGATTCGTTTCAATATCACAGCGCACTACCGCCAAGCGGCCACCATCAAGGGTCGAATGAGCATGATTGCCAAGCTGTGGGATCACCTAGAAAAAGTAATAAGGGAAAAGAGCCTTCCCGAGCGCTCCATCTATGCTCTGTCCGACGCGGCAATGGGCTATAAGATCAGAAGTACGCACTACCGAACGCTTGCCGACGTGAGCGCGGTTGTCAGCAGTCGGGATTTGAAGTCTCTTGTTGACGCGGGATTGTTGGTGGGAAGCGGCGAGAAGCGAGGAAGGTTCTACACAGCAGCGCCTTCGCTTGGCCAGACATGGCTCGAACTTCGCAACCAGGAGCCAAGGGACATACCGGACCCCTTCGTAGAACCAGAGGTACTTAAGAGTTTCGGTTTTGCTCCTTAGCCTCCACCCCGACGGATCGTCTCCCGTACGGCCCGAAATGCACTTTGGTTGAAGTTCTCTTTCGGCTGTCGCTCCGCTTTATTTGCTGGCTTGCGCTTCGGGGCTTGCTTGACGGGTTTCTTTGGCATGCCCTCAGCATGACAGGTCCGGGAAGAAGGTCAAGAATTGTAAAGTCGAGACTGTGCCACTACCGGTTCTTGCAAGAATTTGCTCGAAACGGGGCTTGACGTTATACTAACAGGTTATCTTTCCACAGCATGACCTCCTTCACCTCCGACGTGAGGACTCTCAAGTCCAGTCAAATCAACGCAAACGAAAGGAGAATTTGGTGATGGGGGTACACCGCAAGCAACTCACGCTGATTGTTCTTCTTCTGGCACTTCCTCTCCCCTTGCTCGCTGCCAAGAGGCCTTGCGGCGGCCCGCCGAGCTTTTGCGCCACAACCGCTCGAAATATCGTGCTGGAAACGCCCATGCCCCCTCCGCCAATCAACGAACCTTTCCACGACCCGGATTTCCACTCACTCATGGTCAGAGTAACGGACGCAGTCACAGCCGCCGCGCACCCCGGAAGCGGCGATGCGCTGGTCGGCGTGAGCTACACGGGAAGTCCTTCCGGACAGGCGAACTGGTGGAGCGTCTTCGATCCCACAATCGGAACGAAAGGAGGGTACCGCTTTATCGTGGGCAGCACGTACGGCTTTTTTCTCTCCTTTGAGCTCGATGTGGCTACGATGAAGACGCGACGTGTGACGGGCCGGCCCGGAGGAGTCGTGGGTACCCGGTGGTTTTTGCCGTTCAACGGAGGCATGAGTTTCAGTTACAAAAACCCGGACCTGCTGTTCGGCGCCCACGGCACCGAGATTGAGGTGTATAATTTCGCCACGGATCGCATCACACCGATCTATAATTTTGCCCACTGTCCGTACCTCCCGAGCTACGTGTCGCAGCCCTACCTTCATGTGGGAGGATTTACCAGCAGCGACGATGACAACCGGTTCTCTTACCTGATGGGCGGGTCAGAGCAGGATAACACCCAGCTTACCCTCTTTTACAATCGCGTCGCCAATGGAGGCGCCGGAGCGTGCTATTGGTACGACACAAAAACCGGCATGACGGGCGGCACCAACATGCAGCCCGAACCGATCGAAGGAGGAGTGGGCTTATTGCCTCCGCCGGACAAGCCGGAGGTCACCGCCACGCCGGGCGTCGGAGATTTACCTGCCGGGAACTACTTCGTTAAAATCACAGCCCTTACCCAAATTCCCGGCGGCTTAGGCGAGACCACACCGTCGCCCGAAGTCGGGCCCATTCACTTGTCCTCGCCCGGCAGCCTCACCGTTGTTTTCCCAAAGGTGCGGAATCCCTATAACATCCTTCTGGCTCCGGTCAATGGTTGCCGCTTCAAGAACGTCAATCGTTGCCGGCCTTTCAATGTTTACATTGGCCGGGAGCCAGGCCGGGAAACGCTGCAGACAAAGGGTGGGGTGGGTGGCGCAAGTTATACGCAGTCGTCGCGTCTGAGCACCAAATCGAAAGTTCCGCCGGCGAAAAGCACGGCCGGCTATACGCTCCACGACTCGCGCATGACGAAGAGCGGAGATGCCGTTGACGTGAATGCGGCTGCATCAGGATCGATTTATTTTTGGGTTCCGGGAACTCGGACAGTCACCGACTGTCTTTTTCATCCGCCGGCGGGCGAGGTGAATGACCACTGCGGCGGCCATTTCGTTTTGGGCAGTTCGCACATGATTAACTCGGCTGGCTTCATGTCAGACACGGACCTGTTCCTCAGGCCTATTTCGAACCTGAGCGACTGGAGGAACCTGATAACTCCCGCCGCCATGCCCATCGACTGGACTATGGATACGCACTGGACTTGGAACGATACGAACGCGTCCGATACGATGCCCGTTTGCGGAACCACCGTGAGAGACGAAGGCCCGCATGGAAGTGGAACGCAGAATGCTCTTACGAATCCGGTTTTGCAAATCCGCCGGCCATGGGACCGGGAGGTGATCTGTGCGGCTACCCACGGCCCTTCCATCGTCTGGCGCTTTGCTCACGATCGGGCAACAGCAACCCGGAACGCCAACGCTAAGCCGGGCTCGAACTTCGCGGCGGAGGCGATCAGCCAGATTTCGCAAGACGGCAAGTATCTCCTGTTCGGCTCGGACTGGGACTGGAGCTTGGGCAGCGAAAAAGGCAGCTCGGGCTGTCCCTATTCGGGCGCTTGCCGGACGGATGTATTTATCGTTAAGCTTCACTGATTTTGGCGCACCAACGCGCGGGTAAAGTCCAGCTCAATGCCAGGTTTTCGTTCGCTCAGGAGACGGTTGTACGCCGCTTCCAGGGTATGCGGCATCACGGAAGCTCTCCGTGGCAGCGCGTGGCGCTCCAATCGACTGCTGATCCTCGGCTATCACGGCATTTCGTTCGAAGACGAACATGAATGGGATGCATCTTTATTCATGCCGCGCGAGCGATTGCGCGAACGCTTCCTCTCACTGCGCAAGCTTGAGTGCAACGTTGTTTCCCTGGCGGACGGGCTCGACCGTCTGTACGCTCGTACGCTGCCGCCGCGCAGCGTGGCCATCACGTTTGACGACGGAACGGCGGATTTCTACGTACGGGCTCATCCCCTGATCCGCGAGTTTGGCTACCCTGTCACCGTCTACTGGACCACCTACTATGCCGCATTTCAAAAACCGGTTCCCAACGTCGCTCTTTCCTACATCCTTTGGAAGGCGCGAGGGCAACGTCTGGAATGGCCGGAGTTTCTGCCTGTGCCCGTGATGCTGGAACCGCCAGGCCGGCGCGCGGCACGCGCCCAAATCCTGAAGGGCATGGAAGCACGCCGCTTTGACGCGCGACAAAAAGATGCCGCGCTTGCGGAGCTCTCGGACCGGTTGCACTTCGACTACGACACCTTCTGCCGGAAGCGCATCTTGCAGATTATGAACCTCAACGATGCCGCCGAATTAGTGCGTGCCGGGGTGGATCTTCAGCTTCATACGCATCGCCATCGGACGCCCGCCAATCCCAATCTGCTGCGGCGCGAATTCGAAGACAACCGGCTGGCCATTCTGCGTGCCGGCGCTCCCTATCCTCGCCATTTCTGCTACCCTTCCGGGAACTATCATCATCTCAAGCTCGATTGGCTGCCGGGAGCGGACATCGAAAGCGCCGTCACCTGCGATCCAGGGTTAGCCAGCGCGCGCAGCCCACGGCTGCTCTTGCCCCGTTTCGTCGACACATGTTCCTGTACTATTGAGGAATTCGAGGCTTGGCTCTGCGGCGTCCCACAATTCCTTCCTCGCTCAAGAGCGCAGCAACGGCTGGATTGGCGAATGTGATAAACTTTCAGTTCTCTATTCCGCGGAGACAAAATAATGCACGATCACTTGATTTCGCCGTACAATGGCGAGCTTGTTCACGTAATGGCCCCGCCCGACCGGGCCGCCGAGCTCCAAGCGCAATCCAAACATTGGCCATCCTGGGACCTCTCGCCTCGTCAACTCTGTGACCTGGAGCTATTGATGTGCGGCGCCTTCTCTCCGCTCGCGGGATTCATGTCCCGCGCAGACTACGACACCGTCTGCCAGAACATGCGGCTCAAGAAAGGCACGCTGTGGCCGATTCCCATCACGCTGGATGTGCCGGAGACTTTTGCCAAGTCACTCAAAGAAGGCGCAAGTATCGCGCTGCGCGATGCAGAGGGCGTCATGCTCGCGGCGCTACATGTCGAGGAGATATGGCAGGCGGATAAGAACATGGAGGCCGAAGCTGTCTTTGGAACGAAGGACTCGGCGCATCCCGGCGTCGCTTACCTCTTCCGCCGGGCGCATCCATGGTACATTGGCGGGCGGATCGAGGGCATCGAGCCGCACGCACACTACGATTTCCGCTCGCTTCGTCTGACTCCGGCAGAGGTGCGCGGTGAGTTTGCCAGGCTGGGCTGGCGCCGCGTCGTCGCTTTCCAAACCCGCAATCCAATGCACCGCGCCCACCAGGAGCTCACGCTGAGAGCCGCGAAAGCCGTGGAAGCCAACCTCCTGATTCATCCGGTGGTCGGCATGAGCAAGCCCGGCGACGTTGAGTATTACGTTCGCGTTCGGTGCTACCAGGAATTGCTCAAACGCTACCCGAAAGATACCGTCCGGCTGTCTCTGCTTCCCCTGGCCATGCGTATGGCCGGTCCGCGCGAAGCACTATGGCACGCGATCATCCGCAGGAATTATGGTTGCACGCACTTCATCGTTGGGCGCGACCATGCAGGTCCGGGAAAAGACGGCCGGGGCCAACCGTTCTATGGCCCTTACGCCGCCCAGGAGCTCCTTCGCACCCACGAGAAGGAGCTGGGTGTCACCAGCATTCCTTTTCGCACGCTCGTTTATCTGGAAGACCGGAACACCTATGTGGCAGACGATGAAGTTCCAGCGGGCGCGCGAGTGCTCTCCCTCTCGGGCACGGAGCTTCGAGCGCGCCTTGCCGAAGGCCGCGAGCTTCCGGCCTGGTTTACGTTTCCGGAAGTGGCACGCGAACTCCAGAAGAGTTATCTGCCGCGGCACCTTCAGGGATTCACAGTCTTTTTCACCGGCTTGTCAGGTTCGGGCAAATCAACGATCGCGAATGTGCTGCGCGTTAAGTTTCTGGAGATGGGCGGCCGCCCCGTCACCCTTCTTGATGGCGATGTCGTCAGAAAGCACCTCTCTTCCGAGCTCGGCTTCTCCAAGGAGCACCGCGACATCAACATCCGGCGCATCGGCTTTGTGGCATCCGAAATCACCAAGAATGGAGGCATCGCCATCTGCGCTCCCATTGCGCCCTATGATTCGATACGGAAAGAGGTGCGCAGTATGATTCAACCGCTTGGAGGCTTCATCCTGGTGCATCTGGCCACGCCGCTCGAAACGTGTGAGGCGCGTGACCGTAAGGGACTCTACGCGAAGGCCCGTGCGGGATTGATCCCCCAGTTTACAGGCATCAGTGATCCTTACGAGCCGCCGGCTGACGCTTCCGTGGTGATCGACACCGGCCAGCTTACACCGGAAGAGGCGGCGCAGGAAGTTTTCCTTCACCTCGAACGGGAGGGCTACATAGGACCGGGAAATGGAAGCGGCAATGGGTCTTGATCCGCCACGGAGCTGTGCGAGCGCCAGCTTTTTCGAGCTGAACCGATGACCAATCGCGAAGCGGAAGAAATTCTTGAGCGAATTCATGAGGCGCTGGATGCCGCGGCTCGTGCGCTTGAACCTTACACGGCCGGTGCAATCGAACCGGAATTCAAATCCGCCGGCGATCCCGTAACGGAAGCCGACCGGGCTGTGAATGCCGCGCTGCACAAGTCCCTGCTTCGCCCCGGCGAAGGCTGGCTATCCGAGGAAAGCGCAGACAATTTTTCCAGGCTTCGCTCGCAATACGTGTGGATTGTCGATCCACTGGACGGAACGCGAGAGTTCGTGGCGGGAATACCCGAATGGTGCGTATCTATCGGCTGGACCGTCAATGGAAAGGCGTTCGCGGGCGGCATCTTGAACCCGACGACGGGTGAAAGGTTCATGGGCTCGTCTCAAACGGGACTCACCTGTAACGGGAAGACGGCGGAGGCAACCGCTACGAGCTCCCTTGACGGCGCGTTGATCCTGGCGAGCCGCAGTGAAGTGAATCGAGGGGAATGGGAGCAGTTCAAGGGAGGAGTCTACACCGTTCAGCCCATGGGTTCCGTCGCTTACAAGCTGGCACGTGTCGCAGCCGGCCTCGCCGACGCAACATGGACGCTTACACCCAAGCATGAATGGGACGTAGCTGCAGGAGTGGCGCTGGTGGAAGCAGGAAACGGAGAAGCGCGGGAACCTCGTGGTGGACCGCTGGCGTTTAATCGCGAGTCGCCACTTCTTCCTGGCCTGATGGCCTGCGGGCCGCATCTTGGCGAGGCAATAGGCCGGCTGATCGCATTTCCTGCCAGCGCTGCATGAAGAGCGCCAGAATTAGAATTTGCGATTCACTGCGGGCTAATTTGGGTGATATACTCGTTAACGTGCCAGTTGTTTATTTGATTTGCTATTAACTTGTAGTATACTACGCCCTGGGGGTGGGGGATCGCATGCGAGGGGACTTAGCACGAACACTCTCAAGTTTATACACCTCGTTCCCTTTTTGTCGCCCGATTTTCGCTCCCGAAGGTCTCAGGCTTAAACGAAACCCCCACATTCCTTTGCAGTGCGGATTTGGAATTCTGCTTGCTCGCTGTGATGTATTACTGCGCGGCCACAGGGGCAGGATCAACAAACCCGCTGACTGGGAACGCATTTGTTAACCCGTGAGCTGGTTGGTTCGGCGGGAACACGAGATCGCCACGTAGCTCGCAGGTTGACACAGAACGGTTTTTGCACGGCATTACAGCAAGAGAGCCGAGTACCCTTATTAACAACTTTACGTGGAGGTAGAGCCTAGTAAGGGCCGGCGATGACCTCGCAGTAATGGTGTGCAATGATGTATTGGACCAAGAGAGCCAAGCACCCTTATTAAGAACTTTACGTGGAGGTAGAGCCTAGTAAGGGCCGGCGATGACCTTGGCGCCAATACGCCTTGGCAGGGGGAGGGGGCTCTCCCCTCCCTCGCCGAATGATCGGTCAAAATAGATCACCCTTCGACTACTGAAGGCCATGCCCCGGAAGCAATAGAGCACCCATCCCAGCTTTAGGTTCTGTTCATAGGCCCAACATCGGCCGCCAGGGGTGTTGTGTAGCAGATTAGAGCAACTCAACGTGAAGACACGGCCGCCACAGCGCCCGCACTCCCGGACGGTCCCCTCAAAAGCTTCGCAATCTCAGGGAAAAGGGAAATCGCTTTTTGAACCTGCGGATCGCTTTGCGCAGTTGCCCGATTTCCATAGTTGAGACCGAAAGCCATGGTAAGCACTTCCGAGCGAAGCCGCGCCTTCAAGTAGTCCTGATCCCGTGACCAGTACCGGGATGGCGTGCGTACCTCTTGTCCGGCGAGGAAGTCCTGAAACGAGTCGAGCGTCGTCGAGTTCGGCTCGAAAGATCTGCTCACAGGCTTGTGAAGGTTCACGTATTGCGTGGCGAAAGTCGCAAACTCACCGGTTTGGTTCAGGAAAACCAGCCACGGATCAAGTTGCCATCCGGGCACGCGCACGTCGGGCGTGACGCCGCCGCTCGCCTGCACCGGCCGGCCATCATCCGTTCGGAACAACGGGTCACGCTCCGCATGTGAGCTCGAGCCGGGCCGGGGAATACCGCGGACTGGATCTTGCAGAGCCGTCCCTGGGAGAGGTTTTTGAATGCAGCGACCGCTTGGAGTGAAGTATTCGGCGGTCAGCAGCGCCAGGCCCATCTGATCCGGAAGCGGCATGATGCTTTCGACAACACCCTTGCCGAAAGTAGGCTCTCCCACAATCAGGGCGCGATCGTGGTCCTGCAGCGCAGCCGTCACCACCTCCGCTGCGCTGGCTGTAGACCGGCCCACCAGCACAATCATAGGAACCGTCAGGCGGAGCGGAACAGGAATTGTTTGGTACGTCTTGCGCGCCACGGTCCGCCCTTGCAGGGTGAGCACGACCGAATCGGGCTTCAAAAAGACGCTGGTTACTCCTACGGCCGCGGCTAACAAACCGCCGGGATTGTTGCGTAAATCGAGAATCAGCCCTCTTAGGCGGGCCGGCCCCAGCTTCTCAATCGCCTTCGCTAATTCGGCCGGAGTTTGCGATTCAAAGGAATCAATGCGGACATAGCCAACGCCATTGGGAAAAAGAAAAGAGCTCTCCACCGTGGGCAGATTCACTTCAGCCGGATTCATGGAAATATTCTCCGGGGCCGGCTGGCCGGGCCGCATCACGCGCAGTTCGACCGGATGCGACTTGGACCTTTGCAGCAACTCCACCAGTTCCCTCACTCCCAAGCCTGAGATCGCAGTACCATTCACCGCCAGAATCTCATCGCCGGGACCCAGACCCGCGCGCCACGAGGGCGTTCCCTGCTCAGTTTGGATGATGGTCACGCGACCCGGCTCAACATATACAATCGAACCAAAGCCAAGCGCTTTCCCTCGCGTTTCCTCCTGAAGCATTTTGAACTGATCCTGGTCGAAAAAGGAGGAAAAGGGGTCGAGCGTAGCCAGCATTCCCCGGATGGCGCCTTCGAGAATGGCTGAGCTCGGTTTGACCGCAGTCATATAGTTTGCTTCAACGTCTTGAAGCACGCGGGCAAACTTCAGGCTATTCTGCGTCAACGGATCCGTCGGGACATTGCTTTGCGAGAACAGCGGGGAGATCGGGACAAGCAAGAGAGCAGCAACAATCGGAAGGAATATCGCTGGGTTTTTCGCGCGCATCACCAGTCACAATTCAGTTATTAAGTATAACGCGGCCAGGCAGCCGACGGCTCCTATCGAATATCCGTTGAATGCAGTGCGCCAATCACCTATTCTTTCAGATTGCAGAAGGGCAACACCAGACGGTTTCAGGCACGCCGATCCGCCCCCACCGGGGTTGCTGGGGTATGTTGGCCTCATCGTGCGCTGATGGCCCATCAATAAATCAAGGCTCATCCGGAGGTTCGGCTTTGTCTCGCGCTTTGATCAAGACGCACGTGGATCCACGCTCGGAGATTTTTCAAAAGAATGCGCGCGAAATGGCGGATCTGATGCACCGAATCAAGACGGAGGAGGAAGTGCTGCGCGAGGGCGGAGGGAAGAACGCCGCAGACGCTCAGCACAAGAAAGGGCGCATGACCGCGCGCGAGCGCATTGGGCGGGTGATCGACCGGGATTCGACCTTCTTCGAGCTCAGCCTCTTTGCAGCGCACGGCATGTACGAAGAGTGGGGAGGAGCGCCGGCCGCAGGTGTCATCACAGGACTCGCTCGCGTTTGTGGCCGGTTGACGATGATTGTTGCGAACGATGCTACGGTCAAGGCCGGCGCATTTTTCCCGATGACCGCAAAGAAGGTGATCCGGGCACAGAATATTGCCCTCGAAAACCGCGCGCCTACACTTTATCTGGTCGATTCCGCCGGGGTTTTCCTTCCGCTACAAGAAGACGTGTTTCCGGATACGGACGATTTTGGACGCGTCTTCCGTAATAACGCCGTGATGAGCGCTCGCGGAATCCCGCAAATCACTGCCATCATGGGAACGTGCGTGGCCGGCGGCGCGTATCTGCCGGTGATGTGCGACCATATTCTCATGACGGAAGGGAGCGGTCTCTTTCTTGCCGGACCAGCCCTGGTGCAAGCGGCCATCGGCCAGCAAGCTTCCGCCGAGGAGCTCGGTGGCGCGCGCATGCACTCGCAAGTCAGCGGCACGGTCGACTTTCGCGAGCCCGACGATGCAGCGTGTCTGCAAAGGATCCGCGCATTAGTGGATAAGATGGGGTCTGCGCCCGCAGCCGTCTTCGACTTTCGGGAGCCGCAGCCGCCTGCTTATCCGAGCGATGAGATTTATGGCATTTTCAAGGGTGGCCCGACGGGTCAGTACGACATGCGGGAAATCATCGCACGCATCGTTGATGCTTCCGAGTTTGAAGAATATCGCGCCGAATATGGGCAGACGGTGCTCTGCGGCTACGCGCGAATCGGCGGATGGGCCGTCGGTGTGGTAGCGAATCAAAAGAAGCACGCTCGAACCGTGGTTCCGGGAACGGGGCAGAAGCGGATAGAATTCGGCGGCGTCATTTATACGGCAGCGGCAGAGAAGGCCGCTCGGTTCATCATGGACTGCAATCAGAACCGGGTGCCGCTCCTCTTCCTGCACGACGTCAATGGCTTTATGGTCGGCAAGGAAGCGGAATGGAGCGGAATCATCAGAGCCGGGGCTAAGATGGTCAACGCGGTTTCTAACAGCGTGGTTCCGAAGGTTGTCGTGATTTGTGGTGGCAGCTTTGGAGCCGGGCATTATGCCATGTGCGGCAAGGCTTACGACCCGCGATTCATTTTTGCCTGGCCCACGGCCCGTTACGCCGTCATGAGCGGCGAATCTGCTGCCGGAACCCTGGTGGAAATTCGCCTGCGGCAGCTCGAGCGGCAGGGGCGTAAGCTCACCGAAGAAGAGAGGAAGGACCTTTATGAGTCCGTCCGCAATACTTACGACCGCCAGGCAGATCCGCGTTACGCCGCGGCCCGTTTATGGGTGGACGCCATCATCGATCCGGCGGAGACGCGCGAAGCGCTGATCTGGGCGCTTGACGCCGCGGCCCTGAATCCAGAAATTCCAGAGTTCAAGACGGGGGTTCTGCAGACGTGAGGACTGATTTCGAATTCCAGATTCCGGACTCAAGATGGAGACCATCAAACTGATCGAGTGCCCACGCGATGCGTGGCAAGGCTTGCGGAAATTGATCCCAACCAACGCCAAGGTCGGCTATCTTCACAAGCTGATCGAGTTGGGATTTACGCATCTGGACGCCGTCAGTTTTGTTTCTCCTCAACATGTCGCGCAAATGGCGGACAGCGAGCATGTAATGGAATCTCTCTCCGCCACGAGCGTCTTGGCTGCGCAGCACCCAGCCCGGCAGCAGAATGTGGAGATGATCGGGCTCGTTCTCAATGAGAAGGGGTTGGAGCGCGCCTTGTCCACACCCGGCGTCACGACACTGGGCTACCCCTATTCGGTTTCTGCAAATTTCAGACGCCAAAATGCCAATATGTCCCAATCCGAATCCCGTACTTTGGTCGAGAGAATTCTGAGGGCAACGCGCGCCGCGGGCGTGAAGGTGGTTGTTTATATCTCCATGGCGTTTGGAAACCCATTTGGAGAGCCGTGGGGCCCTGCCGTGACGGCGGAAGCGCTATCGTGGCTGGAAGGCCTGGGAGTTAAGACCGTGTCGCTGGCTGATACGGTGGGAGTGGCCACGGCGCAGCAGATTGGGGATTTGTATCGTGAAGTTCGGCGGAACGCGGAAGGCGTCGAGCTTGGCGTGCATTTACACAGCCGCCCGGACGCGGCGGCGGAAAAAGTGATCGCAGCGTACGAAGCAGGATGCCGGCGTTTTGACTGTGCTCTCACCGGTATGGGCGGTTGTCCCTTTGCCGGAGATGAGCTGGTGGGAAACATTCCGACGGAGGTTGCCACCTCCGCCCTCGCAGCCCGCGGCGTATCCGCCGGGATCGAGCCGTGGGCGATGCTTGCCGCCGTTGAAGCCACGCAGGAAATGCGCCGGGAGTACACGGAAAACTGACAGAGAAGCAGACCAAAGACAAAACCAAAAAAAAGTCTTGATCCCCACCTCTGTTATCCGTTAAACTCAGGATTTGAAAATGAGGAAGCGAGGTTCCAATCTGGACCGTGGTCTGCAGTTGCTTTCGGGGCAGTGTTGTTGTTGTCGCCCGTCCGTGAGCGGCTGCCCTTCGACGTCGGTAACCAGGTTTTAGACCTCGTTTTTGAACGGATTCGACGAAGCGCCCGCTGACGGAAAACCGGCAGCGGGCGTTTTTGTTTTTGGCCGTTTCAGGCTGGGCCGCGGAAAGTGCAAGCCGCCAGCCGCAACACCACACTCTATACGAGAGGCGACCTTAGGCTCATGAACCAATTCACGGTTTCGACTGTCGAGTTACAGGCACACGAATACGCACAGCTTCACCCAAGTGAAATTCTAGCTGCCGCGTTCCGCGAGTTCTCTCCGAAGATCGGCATCAGCTTCAGCGGAGCGGAAGACGTGGTTCTGATTGATATGGCGGCAAAGTTGGGTGCGGATTTTCGGGTATTTTCGCTGGATACGGGCCGGTTACATCCTGAAACCTACCAGTTCATTGAAACGGTCCGCGACCGTTATTCCATCCCGATTGAACTGTTCTTTCCTCGTGCCGAAGATGTGGCGGCATTGGTGCGGGAAAAGGGCCTGTTCTCATTCTACCGCGACGGGCATAAGGAATGCTGCGGCGTGCGTAAAGTGGAACCACTCCGGAGGGCCCTCGACGGCCTCGATGCCTGGGTTACTGGCCAGCGGCGCGATCAGAGCCCTCAGACCCGCGCCCGAGTTCCTGTCGTAGAGGCCGACAGCGTTTTTGGCTCAGAGGATCGGCCGTTGATAAAATTCAATCCCCTGGCCAACTGGAGCTCCGCCCAGCTTTGGTTCTACATGCGAGAAAATGACGTGCCCTATAATCCTCTCCACGAGCGTGGCTTTGTTTCGATCGGATGCGAGCCGTGCACCCGCCCCGTCCTTCCGGGCCAGCACGAAAGGGAGGGGCGTTGGTGGTGGGAAGATTCAACCAAAAAGGAATGCGGACTTCACGCCGGAAATGTGGCTGAGCTGGCGGCGGCGCGGTAAATCCCGGGATGAATGTTCCGACGCTCGAGCGGAATCTGCTTTGCGCGCTCTGCCACGGAACGGGTGGCGTCAAGTTCCGGGAAAGCGCCAGCTTGGGGCTCAGAGAATATTCTTGGACGGAGGCTTTGCATCAGGCTATCTTTGAAGCTCTGATGGCGCTTCCCTCCACGCTCCCCGAGAATCTGCAAGCCTTGCTCGCATCGAAGTTGACCCGCATGGGATTTCCGGACACAGAGTGCGGAAGCCTGTTCGCCTCGAATCCGCTTTCCGTGGCTCAAGCTAATGAGTGCTTGCGGCAACTTCTCGCCCATCCCGCGCAAGCCAAATCGCGCCAGGGAAACGCATAACAGGTTGCTTAACAACCTAACCTGCCTTGCTGCTACGGCAATCGAAAGAATTGACCACGCTGGCGATGTCGAAAGCTCACGGGGACCTCGTCCGACGGAGGCGCCGGGCCCCTGAGATGCTTCCTGAAAGCATCGAAGACAAGCTGCACGATCCTCGAAGGAGCCAGCTTCGCGCTATTGAGGGCGCCGCCCGTGCGTCCTCCAGATTCCGCCGAGTGGCGGATGATCTCCGAAGTGTGGGTCTGAGATGCCCATCGCTTTCAAAATGGTGGGACCGGCGGCTACTTCGGGGATTATGTGAAGGTTTACCCCTGATTTGATGTCAGGTCCGCAAGCTATGAACGACGCGGCAAGCCCGCGGCGAAACGGCAAGTAACCGTGGTCGCCTCCCGCGCCCGGCGTAACCAGGGGACCGCTGGCGCGGCTGTCAAACATGGAGCCGGCCGGCGCATCTAGAGCCAGGCGCGCATTGGGGTCAGCGCCCAGATCTTTCAGAGCGTCCGGACCAAGCACTGCCCACACCAAGTGTCCATTCAGCAGCGGCAGGAGGGCACGGTCGACCACAGGACCGAGCTTCGATCCGCGCGGCCAGTAAATGAAAAACGAGCCACCATTAGAAACGGTGTCGATTTTGCCGCCGGTTACCGCTCCGTCGGGGCCCGCCGTCAGCAAACCCGCCTTTACGAACAAAGTGTTTGGATGAACGACACGGTGAACGGGCAGAAAACCGTGGTCGGAAACGATAAACACGTCCGTATCGCCGGCAAGCCCAGCCTGCTGCACCGCGCGCAGAATGCCGCCGATGAGGCTATCCAGGTGGTTGAGCGTGGCAATGGCCTGCGGAGTATCCGGCCCGTGGGCGTGTTGAACCTGATCAAGATCAATCAGGTGAATGAGGATGAGATCGGGTTTGTGTTTCGTAATAACGTACTCTGCGATCCGGGTGCGGATGAGATCGTCATCTTCGCCGGCCTTGGGTGTTCCTAGAGCCGTAAACAACTCCACGGCAAATGCCGGATTCATGAATCTTGCCACGTAAAGCGGCTCCGGCGCCGGTGGCAGGACCGGATTCCAAATCTCGGGCACGTCCCAGTCGACTTGCGCTCCAGCCGTGACTGGCCAGCCAACCGTCGCGGTCGTCAAGCCGTGGCGGCTGGCTTCGTCCCATAAGGTCGTGCGCCGGATTGCCTTTGCGAACCAAAACCACTCGTTTGGATTTTTACCTGGCACGCGCGATGACCGATTGGTATAAATCCCGTGTTGCGCTGGAAGGCATCCGGTGACAATGGTCGTATGCGACGGGTAAGTGACGGAAGGATAGACAACCTGCATCCCCTCCGCATAGCTTCCTTCGTCCTTGAGACGCAGCAAATTGGGAATGTGCGCTCCCGGGGGTGGCGAGAGATACTCGCTCGCCCTCATTCCATCGACAGAGATAACAACCACGTGGCAATGAAGAACACGCTCACGCGTGGCATGGAGCGCGGCAACGGCAGGGGACACAGCAAGTGCCAGGGCAAGCAGCACCCCCAGTGTACGGCCAATGCTGGTTGCGCGTCGCAACGCCGGGCGTTTGCGATATTCCTTACCGGGTCTAAAGCGGCGATGTGAAGGCATCAGCATTGGACAGGCTCTCCGGACAAGTTAGTCTTAACTCTTTCGATGATTTCCCTGACAAAGGCGCCAACGTCGATGGGCCGCAGCACCGTTCGCTCGACGCCGCTATCCGACGGCAGCTCAGTCATCGTGCGTGTGCGGGACAAAACGATCCAAACGGGAATTCGCTTCGCCCATTTCAAGAGCAGATCGAGCTCTTGTTCCGGCCGCTCGCTCGGACCGAGGTCTGCCACCAGAAGGAGGGGCAGTCCAGAAGAAAACGGCGCTCCGTCCAGCGCCTCTTCAACGGTTTCGCGAGCTTCGACCTCAACTCCCTCGCTCAGGAGTTGTGCGCGCAGCAGCGCACGCTCTTTCCAATCTTTTCCCGTGAGCAGGACGCACGGCATGCAATCTTTATTATATCCACGCCGCCCGTGTATACTGATACACAGCATGAAAATCAAGGTGCTTTTCTTCGGCCTCGCGCGCGACGTGACCGGATTCGAGCAAGAAGAGGCTGAATTCCCTGAAGGTGAAAAACTTGGCGCTCTGTGGAATCATTACAAGCAACAGTTTCCCCAGTTCGCCGAGCTTGCCTCATCGATTCTCGTCGTGGTGAATCAAACTCCCGCAGACCCCTTGACGCCTTTGAAAGAGGGCGACGAGGTGGCTATCCTGCCACCCGTGAGCGGCGGTGCGAGTGGCGACATAGTCCGCATTACGAGAGACGCGATTCCAACCCAAGAGATTAGCCGCCAGTTGAGCGCTCCCTCTGACGGAGCGGTGGTCGTTTTCGAGGGCATCGTCCGCAATCACTCCGGCGGCAGGAAGACACTCTACCTGAATTACGAGGCTTACGAAGCGATGGCCTTGCAAATGATGAAAGCCATCGGTAAGGAGGCCAGGAGGAGATTTGAAGTCGATCGCGTTGGCTTGATTCATCGGATTGGCCGCATCGATGTGGGCGAAGCGAGCGTGGCCATTGTTGTGAGCGCGCCCCACCGCGCCGCGGCGTTTGAGGCCTGCCGCTACATGATCGACCAACTGAAGCTGCGAGTTCCTATCTGGAAAAAGGAGCACTTTGATGACGGCTCAGTTTGGGCGGCGGGGGAGGCGGAGAAAGCGACGATCGTGCAACCCCAGAACGCGTGACACACCCTAAAAATGATGGCGCCACCTTCCTTTCTTCCGATTGCGACCGAAATCGCCCGTGATGCCGGTTCCCTGCTGGCTGAGCTTTTTGAGCGGCCACACGAAATCTCCTACAAGCGCCCAAGAGATCTGGTGACAGAAGCCGATCGCCGGTCGGAAGCGCTCATTACCGAGCGGCTGACGCTTCACTTTCCCGATCACGCGATCGTGGCTGAGGAAGGCGGCGGCCGAAAAACCTCTTCCGCCTATTGCTGGTACGTGGACCCGCTGGACGGAACCACGAACTTCGCGCACGGATTTCCGATGTTCTGCGTCTCGCTAGGGTTGGCCTATAAGGATGTTCCTGTTGCCGGCGTGGTTTACGATCCCATCCGAAAAGAGCTCTACACGGCGGAAAGCGGAGCTGGCGCTTTCCTGAATGGCAAACGGCTTTCGGTCTCCAAGATTCAAGAGCTTTCGGAAAGCTTGGTGGCTACCGGGTTTCCGCCCTATACGACAGACCACCACATGAATATCATCTACTTCACGCGTTTCACGCAGGCTTCCCATGGCGTGCGGAGGCCCGGCTCGGCCGCGCTCGATCTCTGTTCGGTGGCCTCCGGACGCTTCGACGGTTTTTGGGAACAGCGGCTAAACCCTTGGGACAAAGCGGCGGGTGTTTTGATGGTCGCGGAAGCCGGAGGAAAAGTGACGGATCTCGCAGGAAATCCATTCAACCTGCTTGCGCACGAAGTGTTTGCGTCTAACGGCTTAATCCACGATGCAATGCTGCGCATCTTTTCGGAAGGATCAAGGGACGGCACGAAGAAGTAAGCGCCGAATTGCATCCTGGTCGTAGGGTCTGAAGAAATGAACTCCCCTGCCCACCGCGCGATTACGCGCTACCCATGGAACCGAAGCCGGTTGACGGTATTGGCCCTGAACAAGCCGGAATCGAGCCCCCCGGTGGGAACTTATACTGCCGATCCCGAGATTACCAAGACCGTCATCCGCATCAAGCGCCTTTCATCCGCGCATGATGGATTGAAAATCGTCCATCTTACGGATATTCACCTCAGCCTTTTCACCCCGATTGAAGAAGTAGGTCGTGCCGTCGATTTGGCCAATATCGAGCGGCCGGATATCGTCTGCCTCACCGGCGACTACGTTACACTCTCTCCGCGCTACATCTGGCCCGTGGCGCGGGCTCTCGGACGCCTCCGGTCGCGCCACGGAGTTTTTGCCGTACTCGGCAACCACGATTTCCGGGTGAACGCGGACGAAGTAACGCGCGCGCTCGAGGCCCAGCACATTCGGGTCCTCCGCAACGCACACTATCCTTTACGCGCGGACGGCGGTACGCTCTGGCTGGCCGGAGTGGACGATGTATGGGGAGCTTTTGACGATTTCGACGCAGCCGTCGGCTCCATTCCTGCCCGCGATCCCAAGATCCTGCTGTGTCACAATCCGCTGGCCATTCGTTTGGCCGCGCGCCACGGCATCGACCTCATGCTTTCCGGCCACACCCATGGCGGGCAGATTCGTCTACCGTTCTTTGCCCAGCGAAACAAGTCCCGAGCGCGCTTGATCGACGGATGGCATCGGCTAGGAAACACTCAGATTTACATCAGCCGTGGCATCGGCAAAGTGGTGGTGCCTCTGCGCGTAAGCTGCCCACCCGAAATCGCTTGCCTCCACTTGCGCCGGCACTAAGGAAGATGATCCTATGAGACCAGCTTCACGGCAAGCGATGGCCGGTTAGATAGAATCTACAGCGCGCGCGCTCCACAAACGCTCGAGCGCCAGCTTCTGATGGGGATTCCTGGAGAGAATGCGCCGCCGTAACACACGAAACTCATCCGCAGCAATCTTCTGTACGGTGCCACGGCCGCGTTGCGGCGTGAACGCGAGAATGTGATCCAAATCCGGGTGGCGCAGGAGAGGAGAATTCAGCCGGACGGCCCGGCGCGGAGAACAAAAATCTACCAACGATCCTTCGCCAACGTCGCGCCCATCGGAGGCAGCGATTGCCAATCCAAGCAGATGCTTTCGATCCGCTTCGTAACACAAGAAGAGATCTCCTCGCCTCACCTCTTCTCGCAACAAGCGCAGGCTTAGGGCGCTGCGAATCCATCGAGCATCACCCATGCCGACAGGACTGCGGGAGCGAGACTTAAAATATTGGTCGAATTGCCAGCCTCGCCGCGTATTGATTTTGAACACCCAAACCTTCATTGCGGCGGCGTCATTAGTCTACCTGGATGAGCCGGGCGAGCCGGATGGCAGGAATGGCCTGGATGGCTTTGAGCACCTCGGAGGGAACATGCTGATCCACACTGACGAGGCCGATCGCTTCACCCACCTGAGGATTGCGGCCTAGCGTGAAGTTGGCGATGTTGACGTTGTGGCTTCCCAGAACGGTGCCCACGCGGCCTATTACGCCCGGCACATCCTGGTTGCGGACGAAGAGAATCACGCCTCGAAGCGGGGCGTCGATATCGATGTCGTTGATACCTAGAATTCGGAGGGTATCTCGCACTCCGACCATGCCCAGGACGGAGACGGACCCGCCTTCCGTACGCAGCGCCACGCCGAGCGAATTCGAGTAGGTCGCACGGCGCGAACTGTGCAGCTCCGCCACTTCAAGTCCGCGCGCCTGGGCCAGTGCGCCTGCATTGACTAAGTTCGCCTGGGTTTCTTCCGCAAGCGCTCGGTTCAGGACTCCTTTAAGAACTGCATTTTTGACGAGATGCGTGTTCAGCTCCGCCAATCCTCCGTCGTAGCTGATTCGAACTTCGATCGGTCCTCCGGCCGCCAATTGCGCGAGGAAAGAGCCCAGCTTTTCGCCCAATTGGATGTAAGGATGGAGCTTCTTGTGGTCCTCGGGCGAAACGGAGGGCAAGTTCACCGCGTTACGAGCGACGCCCTGCAACAGATAATCCCGCACCTGCTCCGCGATGCGAATGCCCACGATTTCCTGCGCTTCTTCCGTCGATCCTGCGATATGCGGAGTAGTGATGACGTTCGGATGACGGACGAGGGGAGAATCACCCGGCGGCTCTTTCTCGAACACATCGAGAGCGGCGCCGGCCACGTGCCCGCTCTCGAGCGCCTCTAACAGGTCGCTCTCCGCGATCAGCTCGCCGCGCGCGCAATTGACAATGCGTATACCTGCCTTGGCCTTCGCCAGGGTGTGTGCGTTGAGCAAATGTTTGGTTTCCGGGGTTGCAGAGCAGTGGAGGCTAAGGAAGTCACTCGTCTCGAGTGCCTTTTCGAGCGACACCAGCTTCACATCTTGCTGCCCCGCTACGAGAGAGGAAACGTAAGGATCGTAGGCGATCACCTCCATCTGGAATTGCTGGGCGAGCCGTGCTACCTCCATCCCAATCATGCCGAGGCCAATCAAGCCGAGACGCTTGCCCCGCAGCTCGATTCCGAGGAATTTGCTCTTTTCCCACTTCCCACCCTTCATGGAGTGATCGGCCTGCGGGACTCTCCGCGCCAAGGCAAGCAAAAAGGCCATCGTCTGCTCAGCCACGCTGACGGCGTTGCCGCCCGGGGTGTTCATCACCACCACGCCTTTGGCGGTAGCGGCCTCCAAGTCTACGTTATCCACACCCACGCCGGCGCGGCCAATCACTCGCAATCGCTCAGCGTGTGCCAGAAAGGCCGAAGTCACCTTGGTTGCGCTGCGAATGACCAAGGCTTCCGAATCGCGGATCTGCTCCGCCACGGCTTCCTTCTGGCCCGGCAAATAGACCACTTCAAAAGAAGGCTCAGCCTTCAGAATCTCCAGCGGCTTTTCAGAAACCTTATCTGACACCAGAATCTTCATAAGCTCCCTTTGTAACTTAAGCAGCTTCGCCCGCTCGCTGCGCCTCGTCCGAGTGCTTGAGATATGTTTCCTGCGCTGCCCGAACGCCCGATCCCAAATCAACCTTCCGGCCGAGTTTGGTGAGCGCGATTTCCAAGACGGCGATGAGGGCGAACAAATCGACGGCGTCGAAATACCCAAGATGGGCGACGCGGAAGATCTTACCCTTCATCGTCCCCTGTCCGTTGGCGACAATAGCGCCGAACTGCGATCTTATCTCCTTGATGATCGCGCCCGAATCCATCCCTTCCGGCGCGCAAATCGCTGTGACGGCGTTGGCAGGCGAGGATTCTGCAAAGGGCTTCATCCCAAGCGCGCGCGCCGCTTGCCGCGTGCCGTCGGCCAGCATCGCCGCGTTCGCAATCAGGCGTTCAAGACCAGTTTCGCGAATATAAGTGAGCACGCCGTGAAGGTTCACCACAAGCGATGTGGCTGGCGTATAGCTGGTCTCGCCTTTTGCCAGGTTCTTTCTCTCCTTGGCAAAGTCAAAGTAATACCGCGGAAGCTTAGCTTTTTCCACCGCTTTCCAGGCCTTCTCTGAAACGCTTGCAAACGAAAGGCCGGGAGGCATCATCGTCGCCTTTTGCGAACCACCGATGACCACGTCCAGTCCCCACTCATCCGGTCGTAGCACCGTTGTGCCGAGCCCCGTAATTGCGTCGACCACCAGAACCGTTTCCGGCCGCTCCTTGACGAGCGCGCCGAGCGTCTTCACGTCATGGCTCACGCCGGTGGATGTCTCGGTCGCCTGGACAAACACCGCACGAAACGGCCCCGAGCGATCGAGGCATTTCTTTATTTCGTCCATGTCCAGCGGCTTTCCGTACGGCGATTCCACCTTCACCGCTTCGATGCCGTAAGCCTGCGCCAGTCCTAGCCAGCGCTCTCCAAACTTGCCCGCTGTTCCCACCAATATCCGGTCGCCGGGCGAGAGCAGGTTCGAGACCGCGCCTTCCATCGCTCCCGTGCCGGAGCTGGCGAATAGCAGAACATCGTTTTTCGTGTTGAAATAGCCGCGAAGCAGCTCCACCGTCTCCCGCACCAGCTTGCGAAAGTCTTCTGTCCGATGGTGAAGATCGCGAGTGACGGCCTTTACCTGGGCTTCGAAGAGGAGCGGAGTGGGGCCGGGAGTGAAGAGTCGTTCTTTGACGATACCGCGCATAGCTTTCCTTCCCTGGGAATGAATGGGTTTTCTTCGGAAGAGTAAGCGGGCGAGCGAAACGCTAGTCCAAAATCTCAGGAGCCGAAGCTTCTAGTCTAGCGAACGCAGCGCTTGTTTGTCAAAAAACGATATCGGAAAGGGGATTGCCAACAGTCGTGCAAGAGGGCACACTAAGGCGACGCGATCTTGATTCAGCCGGAATTTAGAGGGATGAGTCAGGTCAGCTTCATGCCTGGCGAGGCTTTCCGCAAGCTTAGAGATTTCGGCAGGAGGGTTCCGTGGCTATTTCCCGGCAGATGAGCGAAATACGAGGCGGTTTCAAACCTTCGTTCTGGGTGGCGAACTCGACTGAACTGTTCGAGCGCCTCGCGTATTACGCGGCTACGGCCGTACTCGCCATCTACCTGAACGAACAGCTCCATTTCTCGACGGACGTCACCGGATGGATGATGGGGATATTCGGATTTGTGGTGTGGTTTCTACCCATCCTTGGAGGGTCCTTGGCGGACCGCTTCGGCTTCCGGCGCGCCCTCCTGTTTGCCTACCTGGTGATGACAGTCGGCTATTTTCTGCTAGGTTCTCTTTCCACAGCTTGGATGAAGCCTGCCGCCCGAGCCCTCGGTATGGAGGGGTTGGTGCTCGCCATTTTGATGATTCCGGCGCTGGGGCCGTCAGTAGTGAAACCTTGCGTAGCCGGAACCACCGCGCGAGCTTCGGAAGACAGCGTACGGTCTATCGGCTATTCCATCTATTACACGCTCGTCAATGTTGGCGGATTCCTCGGACCGATCATTGCCTGGCTGGTGCGAAAGCGTCTGGGACTTGGAATTGAGAACGTTTTCCGCGTATCCGCTCTTAGCGTATTTGCAATGTTTTGCGCTACACTCGTCTTCTTCCGCGAACCGAATAAGGCTGGAGAGGCCCGTGCAGCCACGGTTGGCAGAGCGCTCAAAAACGTCATCACCGTTCTGGGTAATGCGCGTTTTGTCGCTTTCCTCCTGATTTATTCGACGTTTTACATCGTTTTTTGGCAGGAGTTCATCTCCGCGCCGCTTTTCATTCGCGGCTACATCGATCCGCACGCCAGTGTTGAGCTACTTTTGTCAATTGATCCGTTAGTTGTTATCTGCTTCCAGATTCTGGTGAGCACGCTCACCCGGAAAATCCCTCCGCTGATGGCCATGACGCTAGGGCTGCTCATTTCCAGCCTTTCGTGGCTCATCGTCGCTTTGCACCCTACCATGGTAGGACTCGCTGCAGCGTTGGTTGTGCTGGCGCTTGGCGAGATTACCCAGTCGGCTCGCTATTATGAATACATCTCGCGCCTCGCTCCCGCGGGGCAGGAGGGCCTCTACATGGGTTATGCGTTCCTTCCCGTTGCCATCGGATATTTTGTAGCCGGTCCGCTCGGCGGTTACCTCCTCCACTATTTTGGCGAGGTCTTACGACGCCCGGAGAGGATGTGGTGGGTGGTGACCGGAGTCGGAATTGCCGGTGCGATTATGATGGTGATCTACGAGCGGGTTTTGAGGAAGAAACTGGCAGTGAGCGTATGACTTCGTTATATCTAAGGAGGAACTCATGGCCATGGCAATGGATTTGGAGAAAATCCAGGCCGCGCTGCGCGACGCGCGGCTGGACGGCTGGCTTTTTTACGATCACCATCACCGCGATGCCATCGCGTATCGTGTGCTTAAGATCCGGCCGCCCCTGTGTACGCGGAGATGGTATTACCTGATTCCAGCCGAAGGAGAGCCCGCCAAACTTGTGCACCGGATTGAGCGCCACAACCTCGACGCTCTCCCAGGGACGCAGCGTCTTTATTCCTCCTGGGCTGAGCAACGCGAACTCCTGGGAAAGGCGCTCCAAGGGAAGCGCCGGGTAGCCATGCAATATTCGCCTCTCAATGACATCCCGTATGTGGGCCTCGTTGATGCAGGAACGGTAGAGCTTGTCAGAGGTTGCGGTTTGGAGGTTGTTTCGTCCGCCGATCTGGTACAGCTTTTTGAGGCGCGTTGGACTGAGGAAGCGCTGGCCTCGCACCTCCAGGCCGGAAAGATCATCCACGCTGCCGTGCGCGCTGCGTTCAAGATGATTGGCAAGGCTGTGCGCAACGGCAACCCCCTTGGCGAATACGACGTGCAGCAAGCCATCGCCAGCCACTTCGCCGCCGAAGGCATGGCCGAAGGCGAGGACGCTATCGTTGCGGTGAACGCGAACAGCGCCAATCCGCATTACGTCCCGACACAGGCCACGTCGCTGCCCATCCGCTTAAACGATTTCGTCCTGCTTGATGTTTCCGGCAAGCTGGCGCAACCCGGGTCAGTTTATTTCGACATCACCTGGACGGGCTTTGCAGGCGAGGAAGTCCCCGCACGCTATGTCGCGATTTTCAACGTTGTACGCGAGGCGCGAGATGCAGCTATAGGCTGCGTGCAGCAGGCGATCCGCGCAGGCCGTGAGCTGCACGGCTACGAAGTGGATGACGCCGCCCGCCAGGTAATTCGCAAGGCCGGCTACGAAAGCAATTTCATTCATCGTACAGGGCATTCTCTCGGTGAGGAAGTTCACGGGAACGGCGCCAACATGGACAATTACGAAACTCGCGATACGCGCAGGATTGTCCAGGGAACCTGTTTCACCATCGAGCCGGGAATCTATCTGGATGATTTCGGCGTGCGCAGCGAAGTGAACCTCTATGTGGACGAGCGAGACGCCCGCGTAACCGGAGAAATCCAGGACGCCGTCATTCCCCTGCTTGCCGAAATAAGCGGATGAGTGTGGCCGCTGCGCATCCGAAGAGCCCCAGAGAATCACTCCTCGATGGCTGGCTGAATTTCAATCAGAACCACGCCGTGCCTGGGAATTTCCGCAGAAAAATGATCGCGGAAGACACCGAGATTCTCCCTTTTCCAAAGATCTCTCAGCCGGACGGCGCCGGAATATCCAACGTCGCTAAAGCGGATGGAAGCAGGGAGCGTGGATTCCCCCGAATTGAAGAGCCCGACGGCAACGCGTTTCCCGCTCAAGGGCTTTGCCCAAACTTCGATCGGCCCTGCCTGAGACAGGCGATGGCCTTCGACTCCCAGCGAATCCTGATCGACCGCAATCACTTCCCGGTTCGTCAGGATGGCCAGTTCGGACGGGGTGAGTTGGGCCAAGTTAGTGCTTGAAATGAGGGGAGCGGCCACAAGGGACCACAGGGTCATCTGCGTTCGGTCTTCGCTCAAATCAAGGCCGCGATTTCCGATCTGGAGCATGTCCGGGTCATTCCAATGGCCCGGTCCAGCGTAATGCCCGAGCCCCGCCTGGCCGAAGCCCACAAACATCATTCGTTGGTATTCCTGAAAGCCGATTCGATTGCTCACGTCATCCGTCGTCCGCCAGAGATTGGCCCCGACGCTTTGACCCCAGAGCCATGGCGCGTCCATTCCGTATTCACAGAGGCTGTAAACCATGGGCCGGCCCGTCTGAAGGATCGCCCGGTGCATCTTCTCGTATGCCGCTTCGAGCTGGCCTGGCTTGTACACTTCACCCGCGCTGCACCAGTCGTACTTGACGAAATCGATCCCCCAAGTGGCATAGGTTTGTGCATCCTGTTGCTCGTGTCCGTAACTTCCGGGGTATCCGCCGCAGGTTTTTGGGCCCGGCGACGAATAGATTCCGAACTTCAAGCCCATCCGATGCAGGTAATCGGCAAGGGCTTTCATATCTGGAAAGCGCGCATTAGGATGAATGAAACCTTTCGCATCGCGCTTCCCCTGCCAGCAGTCGTCAAGGTTCACATATTGATATCCGGCGGCCCTCATTCCGTTTGTTGCCATGGCATCCGCCGCCGCACGAACTTCAGCATCAGTGGCGTGACAGCCGAATGCATACCATGTGTTCCAACCCATGGGCGGTGTAGCTGCAAGACTCTGCGCCCGCAGGCTTCCTGCTGCCAGGGCCATTGCCAGGCAAAGGCTGGCTAGCATCGCCCCCGAATCGGTGACGAAGTGAAACGATTTTCTCAGTCGCAGCTCCCAGTCTGACAAGGCACACTCACTTCGGCGCGAGGATCGCATCCAGAAGGTCCGGGACAGCGTTCACGCGTGAAAGCCCTGGATAGCGCAAGCCGCCGTGGTAATCGACAGAAATGGTCTTCAGGACGTTGCCGCGCCTCACGAGCAATTGAATTGGCGATGCGCTCTTCTCGGCATTGATCACCGCATTACGGAGCACATCGAGCGTGAAGGCTTTGCCGTTCACAGCTTCCAGACGCATGTCTGGAGTGATTCCCGCTCTAAAGGCGGGGCTATCCCACCAAACACTTCCCAGTTCGCCCGTACCCTTCACGGAAAACCCAAGCGAGGTTGCGAAACTGACGTAGGATTCAGGAGTATAGGAATGTTTGAGCCAGGCAGGCGGCGTGTCACTATAAGTGAGGCGATAACCTCCTTGTGTGATTCCCTCCTCCGGCACATTCGGCGCGAGCTTATAAATGCGGTCCCGCAGGAAAGCTCTCCAACCGTACGGTTGAACCGAGTTGAGCGCAGCGACGAGATCATTGAAATCGTAAGTCTGAGTCACATAGCTGCCGTTATCCATTCCGTAGAAAAGCCGGGCGAAATCATCCAGCGACTTCTTGCCACCGCTCAACTGCCGGATTTTTGTATCCACATCGAGCCAAACGAGCAGGCTTTGCTGGTAGTAGTCTTCGTCGCGCAGCCAGCTTACCCACGTTACCGGACGTCGCTGGGAGATGACCGGTTGATTCGTCGTATCGATCAGCGGCCGCCAGATTCTGCCGCGGCTGGCCTCGAAATTGGCAGCAATCATTGCGATAAGATCGCGAGTCTCGGCCGCGCTGCGCAGGCCGGAGCGTGCGGTCAGGACATAGCCCCAATACTGCGTCAGTCCTTCGTAAACCCAGAGCAGATCGTCCTGCATCGGTACGTTAAAATTCGGGGTCCAAAGATCGGCGGGCCTTCGGAACTTGCCATTCCAGGAATGAGTGTATTCGTGCGCCAGAAGATCGCGGTCGAAAACTCCAGCGGCCCAATCGGTAAAATAATTCGCCCGCGTGCCGTCCTCGCTCGACTGATGGTGCTCCAGGCCCATGCCGCCTACGACATCGCTTAAGGAAAACAGAAAATGGTAATGACGGTAATGGTGGGAGTGAAAGAGCTTCGCCGCCTGTTCCACGAGATTGCGATGCAGCTTCAACTCCTCCGGCGTGATCTCCAGATCTTTCGGCGAATCCGCAAACACATCGAGGGAAACCTGATTGTTGGGGCCCGTGGAAAGATCTTCACGCTTGTAGTTCACGCCCGCGTAGAGCGGCGAGTCAACCAAGGTATTAAACGGCACATCTTTGAATCGGATCAGCGAACCGCTCTCGGAGCTGACGGCGAGTGCGGTGGCAAAGTGCCAGCCGTGGGGCAGTTGAATGCTCGGAGCAAACTCAATATCGCGGGAGAAATAACCGGCTGGATAGAGCGCAACCGTGTTCCACGCAAGGTCGAGAATGTTCGACGAAAAGGAGATGCGCCCTTCGTCCGGACGAAGTGGCGCCAGGTATTGATACTTCACGTCGAGCGACTGCACGCCTTCCGGAACCTGGATATGGAAGGCGTACATGTTGACCCGGTCCCGCGCCCACGGAATTCTCTTGCCCGCAGCGCTCACCTCAAGTCCCGCAAACTCCGCAATTGGGCCTGTCGGCGAGTGATTGCCCGGAATCCACGCCGGATAAAGCAGAGTCAGTTCGCCTTGACGAACAGAAATTGTCTCCTCCGCGGAAATCACCCGATGCACAACATCGGTGGCATTGACGGTCAATCCGATTGTGCCCTGACACGGCTGATCCACTGGCGTCGGGATCGGCCGTGGCAAAGGCGCCGGCTGGGGACCGGGACTGCTTTGGGAATAGCTCATCGACGCAAGCGCCAGGCAAATAGCCGCCAGAAGCGTGGCGCTCTGCAAACGTTTCATCCATTGCATCTTCAACCCTCCGTGGATACTTAGCTGCCCGGTTACTCACCCAAGCCGTATTTGTTCAGCCACTTCAGTTCCTCTCTCACTTTGATCCGTCCGTGCCACGGGTTATTGCTCAGCGAGTGGCCCTCACCGGGAAAAACGAGGAGCGTGGTAGGAATGCCGCGGTCGTAGAGGCACCGCTCGAGCAGATAGTCTTCCCCAACATAGACGCGTATATCGTCTGCGCCCGCGACGATATGGGTGGGCGTCGTGACTTCGTTCATTTGCCACAGCGCCGCTTCGCGATTGTAATTCGCTTCCGCCTGCCAAGGCATTCCTTCGAGCATATATGCGTCGTCGTAGCTCATGTCATCGTTACCCCAGTTCACTGCATTCTCGATGGCGCCCGCGCCGGTAACGGCCGCTTTGAATTCAGTGCTTTGTGTGATGAGCCAATCCGTCATGTAGCCGCCGTAACTGTATCCACCCACAGCAAGGTGTTGCGGGTCAGCATAGCCCTGCTGGATGAGGGCGCGGATGCCTTCAAGAATGTCCTTTCCCGGTCGCGAGACGATATCCGGAACTATCTGAAGAACAAATTTGTCGCCGTAGCCTGTCGATCCGCGATAGTTCGGCTCAAACACCAGCCAGCCCTGCGTTGCAGCCAGCGCCGCCCATTGGTACCAATCAGCTTCAAAATGGTCGCCGTCCGCATCTTCCGGACCGCCGTGAATGAAGGTGAACATCGGCAGGCGCCGCTTCCCGAACTTGCCCGGAGGAAAGACCAGCATGCCCTCGATCATGGTTCCGTCGTCAGCTTTCCACCGGAACGGCCGGCCACGCGGCAGGGCGAAGTGGCTGAGAAATTCGTTGAAAGATGTGATTGGGCGTGCTTGTGCCAAGTGGCCTGGACCCGAAGCGAGGTACACTTCTGTGGGTTTCGTCAGCGTTGAATAGACGAATGCAATTTGGGACGAGTGCGATGCAGCCGAAACATCCTGATAAGTCCCTGGCCAACCTTTTTCCAGAGTGAAAGGAGCGGCGGGGCCAGTTTCGGAGTAAATCTGCACTTGAGTTCCAAGCCGTCCGGCTACCACCACTCCTCCGGTTGACGTGGCGGCATAGCCGTTGACCGCCCCGCCAAAGTGCGCAGCCCAACGCGCGATCGCGCCGGTGGTCACTTGCACGCTATAAACGCGCGGTTGCACATCGTGGTAGCGCCCTTCAACCGAACCCATTTCCACAGCAAAGAAAAGTCGCTGGCTGTCAGGCGACCACTGGATGTGTTCGGGAATGCACTGCCGGTGCACCAGCACTCGCGGCAGGGGAAGGTCTTTGACATCCCTGGTGGTTTCTGACGTCCCGAGCGTGCGGAGATCAAGAAGATCAATTCCATAATCCTTGATGCTGTCAATGCGCAGTGACGGCGGCTCGGTCACCAGGGCAAGCCAGTGCCCGTCTGGCGACACTGTCATTTGGTCCACTCGAAAAGGCGTTCGCGCAACACTCATCACCGCGGAGCTTGCATTCTCGCGGTGAAGTTCAGGCGACGCCGGTGCGGCGGGCAGGCGCACACGCTGGATTAGATCGCCCCGCTCGTGTTCACGGTATTGAATCACATCGTGCCATTCCTTCTTGTACACAGCCTCACGCTGCTTGGTCCATGGAATGCGCGTCGCGTAGAAAATCTCGTGGCTGTCAGACGACCAGGCGAACGCATGAACACCTTCGGATCCTCTTGTCAGTCGGACGGCTTCCCCTCCATCGGCGCGAATCGCATAGACCTGCGGAACATGCGAAGGATAAAGGTTCTGGTCGGCCGGCGTCGTCGCTTGGGTCATTATGCGTTTCGCTCCCGGCGGGCTCAGCCGGCGCGTTGAAAGGAAGGCAATCCAGCGCCCGTCCGGAGACCACTGCGGATTGAAATCACCTTCCGAATGGGTTAAGGGAATCAGACCCTGGCCTTCGCGGTAAAGCCAAAGATCCTTACGAAAAATACTCTTCGCCCAGTCCGCTCTCGTGGTTTGAATGACGACTCGTTGGCCATCGGGCGAGACAGCGAGTGGACCGATAGAAACCGCTGAGAAAAACTGTTGCAGCGGGAGAGGCGGCTTGGTTGCGTCAGTGCTACTCTCCTTGCCGGCCTGACGCGCGTAGGACGCCCCGGCGGACCATGAAATCGGCTGAATTAAAATAACAATGACAAGCGCTTGCAATAATCGCATCGCTCCCTCCGCACAGGGCAACAACAGCGCTTTACTCTATCATGGGGCGGGCAAAACACCCACAGGAGAAGTGGGCTGAGAGCAGACGCAAAAGAAGGGCAGGTTACGGATTCTTGACAGCCCGCCAGGTTACCCATAAAATAGACTTGTGAGTGTTTACCTGTAATCCCTTGAAGGACAAGGGGGTTATACCTGGAGATGGGGGCCGAAGGCGAGCTTAGTCAGAGACATCAGGACATCCTGGCGGCGGTCGTTCGCCTGTACGTCGCAACCGGCGTTCCAGTCGGCTCGAAGGCGGCGGCTGCGCGATCCTCTGAGCTTATCAGTTCGGCCACAGTACGCAATGTGATGGCCGAGTTGGAGGCACGTGGATTTCTGCTTCAGCGGCACGCCTCGGCGGGCAGAATTCCGTCCGATAGAGCCTACCGTTTTTATGTCGACCGGCTGGCCCATCTTACGAAGCTCGGAGCAGCTACGGAGCAGTTCATTGAGGACTCTTTGAGTGCCGAACCCGCGCAAATTGAAGATCTGATGGAGAAGATATCCCTTCTTCTCTCCAAGGTGTCCAACAATCTTGGGCTGGTCTTGGGCCCGCCGCTCGAGGAGAAGTTGTTGGAGCAGATTAAGTTTGTGAGGTTATCGGAGCGCCGGGTACTGGCCGTGATTGTCTCCAAACCCGACCTGGTGGTCAATAAAGTCTTTCAGGTGGAAGAGGATCAGCTTCAACCGGCGCTGGATCACGCAGCGAATTTTTTGAACGAAGAGTTCCACGGGTGGTCATTGAAAACCATCCGGCTGGAAATGGCGAAGAGGCTCGAGGATATGAAGGACGCCTCGGATCGGATTCTGGCGACCGCAGCGCGGCTGTTCATTGAGGGTGCGTTAGCTCAGGAAGAGCCCGGCGCGTTATTTGTGGGGGGCGCCACCCGAATGCTCGATCAGCCGGACTTTGTAGATGCGTCAAAACTGAAAAAGCTGATGGTTGCCATCGAAGAGAAAGCCAAGGTGATCCAGGTTCTGAACGCGTGTCTCGATGCGCCGGACCGGGGCGTACGAGTCGTCATCGGCCGCGAAAACCCCAATTCCGAGATGCGCCAGTGTTCGTTCATTCTCGCCCCTTACCACTATCGTCGCCGGGCTGTCGGGGCGCTTGGCGTCATCGGACCGACGCGCATGGAATACGACCGTGCAATGCAGACCGTCGACTACGTGGCGCGGGTTACCAGCCGGCTCCTGAGCGCAAATTGAGCTCATTGCCAGGTCCCAGAAAACCTTCAACAGCAATCTGAGCAAAGCCTGGAGGCTGAGAGCTGATTGCTGACTGCGAATGAATGCCATATGAAAAGCGAACACAACATGCATAACCGATCTGCGGGCGCGGGGCGGGGGGATACAGGGAAACAGAAAGAGAGCCTCGAAGAACAGGTGACAACACCAGCAGGCGTTCCGAAAGAAGCGGGTGAGGCCGTGGGGAATTCTCCGACTGATTCGCTCCAGCGCGCTGAAGACTCCGCCATTAATAAGTTGCAGGCAGAGAAGCAGGAGCTTTTCGACCGGCTGCTTCGGAAACAAGCGGAACTGGAGAATTTTCGCAAGCGCGTGCAGCGGGAGAAAGAAGAGTTCCTGCAGCATGCGAACGCCGAACTCGTTCGGTCGCTCCTGCCCGTGCTGGATGGCTTTGACCGTGCGCTCAAGCATCGTAACCACGATGTTCCCTCGGAGTACTACGTGGGACTTGAGCTGATCCACCGGCAATTGGCCGAAGCGTTGAGCAGGGCCGGCCTGACACCCATCGAAGCCCAAGGAAAATTGTTTGACCCCGAGCTGCACCAGGCGGCGGAAAAGATGGAAACCAAGGAGCATCGCGATCAGGAAGTGGTGGAAGAGTTGCAGCGAGGATACACCCTGCGGCATCGGTTGCTGCGGCCCGCCGTAGTAAAAGTGGCCGTGCACCCGCCTGAGATTTCGCCCCGCGAAACCTCGGAGTCATGAGTTACCGCCGGCGCGCCCGGCATGGCCGCTGACGAGGCACAGCCTTGAATCAGAAACGCGACTATTACGAAGTTCTGGGTGTAGGGAGAGACGCTTCCGAGCCGGAGATCAAGAGCGCCTATCGCAGACAGGCGCTGCAGTACCATCCTGACCGCAACCCCAGCAACCATGAAGAAGCCACGGAAAAATTCAAGGAGATTACCGAAGCTTACAGCGTGCTTGCGGATCCGCAGAAGCGCGCCGCTTACGATCATTACGGTTTTGCTGGCGTCAATGGAGGAACGGGCGGGCAGCCGGATTTTTCTTCCGGGGCGTTCTCGGGGTTCGAAGATATCCTGAACGCCTTCGGCTTCGGCGATCTTTTCGGCTTCGGCGATGTGTTCGGCCAGAGCCGGGCGCGCAGGCAAGCTCCGGAGCGCGGTGCGGATTTAAGGTATGATCTGCAGATTGGCTTCGAAGAAGCGGCCTCCGGCCTCGAAACTAAGGTGAAAATTCCGCGGATGGAAACCTGCCCGGAATGCGGCGGCCGTGGAGCTAAGCGCGGCAGCGAACCCGTCGTCTGTCCGGCTTGCGGGGGGCGCGGGCAAATTCGGCGCCAGCAGGGTTTTTTCACGCTGTCGCAAACATGCCCGCAATGCCACGGCACGGGGCGCATCATTCGGGAACTGTGCCCGGATTGCCACGGCGAAGGGCGGCGGCGCGAAGAACGGATTGTGGAGATCAAGATACCGCCCGGCGTCGAAGACGGCACCCGGCTCCGCGTGAGGGGAGGCGGAGAGGCCGGAGTTCAAGGCGGCCCTTCGGGCGATCTCTACGTGGTCCTTCGCATTCGCGAGCACCCGTTTTTCGAGCGCCAGGGCAGCAATCTATATTGCACGATTCCTGTTTCCATTACCCAGGCGACGCTCGGAACGGAAATCAAAGTCCCCACCCTCAAGGGTCATGAAAAGCTGCGTATTCCTGAAGCGACTCAGCCAAACACGGTCTTTCGGCTCCGCGGCTTCGGCTTTCCCAGGCTCGACCGGCACGGGACCGGAGACCTTTATGTGAAAGTGCAGGTGGTGGTCCCCAACCGCCTCTCGCGCGAGCAGCGGCATTTGCTGGAAAGTCTGGCGCCTTCGGTGCGGGTCGAGAATAGCCCGCTCAAGCGAAGCGTCTCTGGAAACGCGAAAGATAGCTACGGATAATGGCCATGAGCGGAACGAAACAATCCGCAGATCGCTCGGAACCTTTCTTCGGCCGGTTCTGGCTGCGTGATTTGATTCTTTCTCTGCTCCTTGCGTTCGTCGTGATCGTATTCCTTTATCAGCCCGTGCAGGTGGAAGGGACAAGCATGATGCCCGAGCTTTACAATCACGAGCGCATCTTCATCAACAAGCTGGTTTACAGATTTGAGCCGATCCATCGTTTCGATATTGTGGTTTTCCGTTATCCTCTGGACCCTTCGAGGTCCTATATTAAGCGTGTCGTGGGCCTGCCTGGCGAATGGGTGAGCATTCAGGACGGAGTGGTTTTCATTAACGGGAAGCCGCTCAAGGAACCTTTCATTCCCGAGGAATATCTGGACCACGAGAACTCTCCGCTCGTCTACGTCTCGGCGAATCATTATTTCGTCCTCGGTGACCACCGCGACGATTCCAACGATAGCCGCGTGTGGGGAACGGTTCCCCGGCGCGATATTTACGGAAAAGCTGTTTTTGTTTACTGGCCGCTCAGAGAAATGGGCGTTCTCAATTGAGGAGCGATTGATCGAGGCAATCCTTGCCTTGGAAGACGGCACGGTTTTTCACGGGCGTGCCCATGGCGCACGGGCCACGCGCGTGGGTGAAGTTGTTTTTAATACCTCGCTCTCGGGTTATCAGGAAATCCTCACCGATCCCTCCTACGCGGGGCAGATCGTCGTTCTCACTTATCCGCACATCGGCAATTACGGGACAAATCCGTCAGACAGTGAATCCGCGCGGCCTCACGCGGAGGGACTCGTCGTGCGGGAAATGAGCGCGATGGCAAGCAATTGGCGCTCGGCGGAAGACGCGCCGGAGTTTCTCGAGCAGTTCGGAATTCCGGCGATTTCGGAAATCGATACACGCGCGCTCGTGCGGAGGCTGCGGCAGCACGGCGCGATGCGAGGCGCACTTTCGTCTGTTGGTCTGGATGAGGCGCGCCTGGTTGCTGAAGCACAGTCAGCTCCCAGCATGGTTGGACTCGATCTCGCCAGCCGCGTGACCGCGCCGTGCCGCTATTCCTGGACTGAGCCGTCAAAGAGCCTTGATGGCACGCCTGCCTCCACGCCTGCGACCCGATTTCACGTGGTGGCGTACGATTACGGCATCAAGCAGAATATTCTCCGCCAGCTCGTGGATTCAGGCTGCCGCGTGACCGTGGTTCCAGCCGGTACGCCGGCCCAGGACGCCCTGGACCTTAAGCCAGACGGAGTTTTTCTATCAAACGGTCCTGGTGATCCCGAACCGCTTCAATACGCCGCGGTCTGCGTCCGCGAATTACTCGGTCGTGTGCCCGTATTTGGCATTTGCCTGGGCCATCAGATTATTGGCCTCGCTCTCGGCGGCAAGACCTATAAGCTCCGTTTCGGCCATCATGGCGGGAACCATCCGGTCCTTAACCTCGAAACCCAAAAAGTGGAAATCACGGCGCAGAATCACGGCTTTGCTGTTGATCCGGACAGCCTGAAGGCCAGTGAAGTGGCGCTGACTCATATGAACCTGAACGACCAGACGCTTGAAGGATTGCGGCATCGGTCGCTTCCACTTTTCAGCGTCCAATACCACCCTGAAGCCTCGCCCGGCCCGCACGACTCACGCTATTTGTTCGGAAATTTCGTCAAGATGATGGAGAACTTTGCCCAAGCGCACTGACATTCACAAAATTCTGATCATCGGTTCGGGGCCCATCGTCATTGGCCAGGCGTGTGAATTCGATTACTCCGGCAGCCAGGCCTGCAAGGCATTGCGCGCGGACGGCTACGAGGTGGTGCTGGTGAATTCCAATCCCGCCACGATCATGACCGATCCGGAGCTTGCCGACCGCACTTACATCGAGCCGCTCGTGGCGGAATACCTGGAAGCTATCATCAGGGAAGAAAAACCCGACGCATTGCTGCCCACCGTGGGTGGCCAAACCGCGCTCAACCTTGCCGTCGAGCTCTCCGAGCGGGGCATCCTCGAAAAGCTGAACGTCCAGCTCATCGGCGCGTCGCTCAACGCCATCAAGATGGCGGAAGACCGCCTCTGGTTCAAGGACGCGATGCACAAAGCCGGCCTCGAAGTCCCGCACAGCGTGCTGGTGAACAATGTCGAAGCTGCGCTCGCCGCTGTGGATGGCATCGGCTTTCCGGCGATCATTCGCCCTTCGTTCACGCTGGGCGGCACGGGCTCCGCTATCGCCTTCAACCGTGAAGAGTTTCGGGAATCTGTCGAATTCGGAATTGAAATCAGCCCGGTGCATGAAGTGCTGGTGGAAGAGTCTGTGCTCGGCTGGAAGGAGTTCGAGCTGGAGATGATGCGGGACCGCGCCGACAATGCCGTCGTGGTCTGTTCTATCGAAAACGTTGATCCCATGGGAGTGCACACGGGCGATTCCATTACCGTTGCGCCCGCTCAGACTCTGACGGATAAGGAATATCAGCAAATGCGCGACGCGGCGTTCAAGGTGATCCGCGTGGTTGGAGTGGAAACGGGCGGCTCAAACATTCAATTTGCCGTCGAGCCGCAATCGGGCCGTATGCTGGTCATCGAGATGAACCCCCGCGTTTCGCGCAGCTCCGCGCTCGCGTCGAAGGCCACCGGATTTCCCATCGCCAAGATCGCGGCGCGTCTGGCCGTCGGTTACCGGTTGGACGAGATCCCGAACGACATCACCCTCAAGACACCCTCCTGCTTTGAGCCAACCCTTGATTACGTGGTCGTCAAAATTCCCAAGTGGGCCAAAGAGAAATTCGAAGATGCGGATCACACGCTCGGTACGCAGATGAAATCTGTCGGCGAAGCAATGGCCATCGGACGAACGTTCAAGGAAGCGCTGATGAAGGGCATTCGGTCGCTCGAGACGGGCCGCAAGAATCCTCCGCCGCCCGCTGACGCGGAGGAACTGACGCACCGCCTGGGCCAGGCGCATCCCGACCGGCTTTGGGACCTCCTCTATGCCTTCCGCGCAGGACAATGCGTCGAGCAAGTGGCGGAAATGACGCGGATCGATCCATGGTTCCTGAACCAGATCCAGCAGATCGTTGAAATGCAGAAAGAGCTCGGGCGTTTCGATGTGGAAACGGCGCCACAGCCGGCCTACCTCGAGGCCAAGCGACTTGGCCTTTCCGATGCCGACCTGGCGGAGCTCTGGCATTCCTCTGCCGCCCGGATCCGAAGCCGGCGTCTGCAGTTGGGCGTCCACCCAGTCTATAAGCGCGTTGACACTTGCGCCGCGGAGTTCGAATCTTATACGCCTTATCTCTATTCCACCTACGAAGCTGAAGATGAAGCCGCACCGACGGACCGCAAGAAGGTGATGATCCTGGGCAGCGGGCCCAATCGCATTGGGCAGGGGATCGAGTTTGACTACTGCTGTTGCCACGCTGCGTTCGCGCTGAAAGATGCCGGGTACGAGACGATCATGGTGAATTGCAACCCGGAAACCGTCTCCACGGATTACGACACGGCCGACCGGCTCTATTTCGAGCCACTCACTTTCGAAGACGTCATGGCGATTGCCGACAAAGAGAAGCCGTCGGGGACCATCGTGCAGTTTGGCGGGCAGACACCGCTCAACCTGGCGCGGGAACTGAAGGAAGCCGGACTCACGATTATCGGCACGTCGCCGGAATCCATCGAGCTGGCCGAGGATCGAAAGCGTTTTGGAACGCTTCTCGCCGAACTGGAGATTCCGCATCCCGAAAATGGCGCAGCCATGAATGTGGAGGAAGCGGTTCACATCGCGCAGCGCATCGGCTATCCCGTGCTCGTGCGGCCTTCCTACGTATTGGGCGGCCGTGCTATGGTTATCGCCTTTGACGAGCGCACGCTGGTCGATTATGTGGCGCGCGCCGAGGTGCTGCAACGCGCCTTTCCTATCCTGGTGGATCGCTTCCTCGAGAGTGCGACTGAAGTGGACGTGGACGCACTGGCAGATGGGCGCCGCGTCGTGATTGCGGGCGTTATGGAGCACATTGAAGAGGCCGGCATCCATTCGGGTGACAGCTCTTGCGTTCTCCCTTCAGTGCAAATTCCCCAGCCGGCGCGCCAGGCGTTGAAGGACATTACGGTGCAACTCGCACACGCTCTGAACGTCATTGGCTTGATGAACGTGCAGTACGCCATCCAGAATGGAAAAGTCTACGTGCTGGAAGTTAACCCGCGCGCCTCGCGCACCATACCGTACGTGAGCAAGGCCACAGGAGTGCCGCTCGCCAAGATTGCCGCGCGGCTGATGGTGGGCGAAAAGCTTGAGGATTTTCATCTGCCGGACGAGTTGCCTTTGCTCCACTTCTTCGTCAAGTCGCCCGTTTTCCCTTTCCAGAAATTTCCGGGAGTGGATACCATTCTCGGTCCGGAAATGAAGTCGACGGGCGAAGTGATGGGCGTGGCGGACACCTTTGGGCTGGCGTTTGCCAAGGCTCAGCTCGGCGCCAGCCAACGCATTCCGCACGCCGGCCAAGTCTTCCTCTCCGTCAATAACCATGACAAACCTCATGCCGTAGAAGTCGCGCGACAGCTTCATTCCCTCGGTTTCAAGTTGATCGCGACTCGAGGCACCGCGCGATCACTTCAAACGGCGGGCTTACCCGTGAAACGAGTATTCAAGGTGAATGAGGGAAGGCCCAACGTGGTCGATTTGATCAAGAGTGCGCAGTTGCAATTAATTGTGAACACGCCGCTCGGCGGACCCTCACGCTTCGACGAGAAGGCCATCCGGCGCGCGGCGATCCAACACGGAGTTCCGTGCATCACGACCCTTTCGGCGGCTGCGGCCGTGGTAAACGGAATCCGTGCACAGCAGGGAAAGGATCTCAAGGTTTTCAGCCTCCAGCTTCTAACCAAAGGAGCAATGTCAGCCTGAGGGTGGCCGCTCCCAACCACTCGCTATCAGCCGGTCTCATGATGACACGAAGCCAAATTATCGAGCGCTTGCAGGGGATCTTTTCCCCAGTTGTCACTCCCTTCGACCGCCTTGGCCGAATTGACGAAGGAGGGTTTCGAGAGAACACCCGGCGGTACGCGTCCAGTGGACTCTCAGGCATTTTGGTTTCCGGAACGACCGGCGAGGCAGCTTATCTGGCGCCCGAGGAGCGGCTGCGCTTGGTCGACTTGTGCCGTCCCATCATCAAGCCACCGCAACTGATTCTGGTAGGTACCGGCCTGGAAGGTACAGGTCATACTCTTCGGCTAAGCCGCGAAGCCATCGCGCGCGGTGCGGATGCCGTGGTAGTTCTTCCCCCGGCTTACCTCAAGGCAGCCATGCGGCCGCCCGTGCTCGAAGCTCACTTCCGGGAAGTTGCGGACGGCCTTCGCCTGCCCCTCCTCATCTATTCCATTCCCCAATGCACTGGATTCCCGATGGACGTTCGAATGCTTGCCACACTTTCGCGGCATCCCAATATTCCCGGGATGAAAGAGAGCTCTGGCAACCTTGAGTTCGATCGTTCCATTCTCGGAAAGGCACGCAAAGGTTTTCGATTGCTGACCGGCTCAGCGCTGCTCGTCCCCTCCGCACTTCAAGCGGGCGCAACGGGGGCTATTCTCTCGCAGGCAAACTTCGAGCCGCAAATCTGCCTGGCTATCTATGAGGCATTTCGAGTGGGCGACGAAAAAACCGTGGAGAACCTGCACCGGAGGCTGAGGTTGTTGTTCGAGAGAATCACCATGCCTTATGGTATTCCCGGGGTGAAGGCCGCGATGGAATTGTCCGGCTATTGCGGCGGTTATCCGCGTCGTCCGCTTGCGCCTGTTAACGAAGGCGTACGCAGCAGAATTGCCGGAGTGCTGCGAAAAGTGCGCGCTGGACTAAGCGCGTAGCCAGGGTACCGTGAGTTTCTGCAGGAACGGGCCGTCCGCGCCAGGATGTCCAAGTAAAACACAAGAAACCGCATATCTCGCGGGGGGTTATTTGAAGGTCTTGGCGGTGGCTGAAAGCGCCTGGGACTGAAGGTTGAAGGAGTGGCCGGAAACCTCCCGCTCGGGTGAATCGCCTAGTTCACACTCTTCGGTGAACCAAGGGCCACGTCATCAGACTGCAGCCAGCCGGCATTCGCCTCTCGCGCTTCCAGCCATAGGTTCTCAGGAATGGCGAGAAAAGCGATAACGACTTCCGGATCGAACTGCCGGCCGGCTTCCAGCCGGATCTCGTGCACGGCGTCATCGAGCGGCAATGCCCTGCGGTACGGCCGGTCGGAAGTCATGGCATCCAGCGTGTCCGCTACCGAAAAGATGCGCGCTCCGAAGGGAATTTGATCTCCCTGTAGCCCGAGAGGATAGCCGCTGCCATCATAACGTTCCTGATGGGTCAAGACGATCTCGGCAGCAGACGCGAGAAAGTTGATGCGCCGGACTAATTCATATCCGATGGAGGAGTGGGTCTTCATAGTCGCGAATTCCTGCGGCGTCAGGCATGAATCCTTGAGCAGGATCGCATCAGGGATGGCTATTTTTCCGATATCGTGAAGATAAGCGCCACGGGTCAGCTCGCGCAACAAAGCTGGCGGGCAACCCATGGCCCGGGCCAGCATTGTGGCATACCGGGTGACGCGAGCGCTGTGGCCGGCGGTCGAGCCGTCCCGCAAGTCGAGCGCCGCGCCCAGCGCTTCGAGAGTCTGGTCGTACGTTTCCTCCACCTGCGCCAGCGCGCGTTGCAATTGGCGAGTCCGTTCGTCCACCATATCCTCGAGGCGCCGGCGGTATTGCTCGACTTGATTCTCCAGTCGCTTCTTCTCCAGGGCGTTCGCAACCCTGCGAAGAACGGAATCCGTGCTGAACGGCTTCACGACGTAATCGGCAGCACCGTTCTGCATGGCCTCGATTCCGATGTTGACGTCGTGTTCCCCGGTAAGCAGAAGGAACGCGGCGGACGGACGTTCCGTACGCGCCGCCCTCAGAAAATCCAGTCCCGACATGCGCGGCATGTGAAGATCGGAAAGGATCACGTCGAAAGCCTCGCGGCGAAGCACAGCAAGCCCCTCCGCGCCGCTCGAACAAGCGCGGCAGTCGTAGCCCTCCTCGGCTAATTTATCGCTCAAAAGCTCGCAAACAGAAAGTTCGTCGTCTACAATCAGGACTCGCGCAAGAAGTTTGCTTTTCATGGTTCGCAGCCTACGGCCGGGCAGGGACAATCTCGCCGCCTGACGGAGCTGAAGTTGAAAAGACCTGAACAGATTGCAGTGCTTTGCGAAGCTCGGGCACGCGAATCGGCTTCGAGACGTACTCGTCCATACCTGCCTGGATGCACCGCTCACGGTCACCCTTCATCGCGTGCGCCGTCATGGCAATGATGGGAACGTGGGCGCCTCGCCCTCGCTCCCACGCACGCAATGTTGCGGTAGCCTCGAAACCGTCCATCTCCGGCATCTGAATGTCCATCAGAATCACGTCGAACGATGCCTTCTGAGCGGCGGCGAGCGCTTCACGGCCGTTTTCCACCACTTCAATGTGGTGCCCTTCTTTCTCAAGGAGCCGCATGGCAAGAAGCTGGTTCACCTTGTTATCCTCAGCCAAGAGTATTCGCAGGCCTGGCTTTTGCGGTTCAGAAGGCAGAGTGGGTTCCGACGATCGAGCTTGCCGCAGGGTATGGCGAGTGAACAGAACTCTGTCCGGACGGGCAACTGGAGGGTGACTGATCACGCGCAAGATGGTCTCGCGCAGCTCTGTTTGTCCAATGGGCTTCGTGAGATACGCCGCAACGCCTAGTTGCCGGCAGCGTGCGGCATCGCCGCACTGGCCGCCGGAGGTCAGCATGATCAGCGTGGGCTGGAAGAGGCCGGAACCCTTCAGTATCTGTTCGGCCAGCGAGAAGCCATCCGTCTTCGGCATGTGAGCGTCAGTCAACACGAGCTCGAAAGGCAGATTCCCCGCTCGTCCCCGCCGCAAAGCGATCAGCGCAGAGTCTGCATCGTGGGCAACGGACGGCTTGGCTCCCCATCGCTTGAGCAACTCTTCTAACACCCGGCGATTCGTAGCGTTGTCGTCTACGATCAGAACGGGCATGCCCAGCAACAATCCTTGATCGGCTGGCGTCCAGGTGGCAGTGGGTTGAGCCGGAATCCGAAAAACCACCGTGAAATGGAACACGCTGCCTTTCCCTAATTCACTTTCCACCCATAGGCGCCCGCCCATCATCTGGATGAGACGGGACGAAATGGTCAGTCCTAAGCCCGTGCCGCCGTATTTGCGCGTCATCGACGTATCCGCTTGTACAAAGGCTCCAAAGATAGTTTGCTGATGTTCCGGCGCAATTCCGATCCCGGTGTCGGAAACACTAAAATGCACGACGCATTCATCGTTTGACCGGGAATCCAAGGCGGCAGAAACCACGACTTCTCCACTGGCTGTGAATTTGATGGCGTTGCTGACCAGGTTCACGAAAATCTGACGCAACCGCGTGGGGTCGTTGATCACGTCGTCGGGCACGTCCGGATGCATGTCAAACACCAGCTCCAACCCTTTTTGCGAAGCTCGCAATCCAAGGGCTTTCATGGTTTCTTCGAGGCAGTCGCGAAGCTTGAACTCGATACGGTCCAAATCGAGTCTGCGCGCCTCGATTTTGGAAAAATCCAGCACGTCGTTGATCACCGTTAACAATGAGCCGGCCGAAGTTTTGACCATCTCGAGGTATTCGCGCTGCTCCTCCGTCAACGACGTAGACAGGGCAAGATCCGTCATTCCCAGGATGCCGTTCATGGGCGTCCGGATCTCATGGCTCATATTGGCCAAAAACTCGCTTTTCGCCCGATTCGCGGACTCTGCCGCTTCTTTCGCCCGTTGCAGCTCAGCCTCGATCTTCTTTCGGTCCGTGATGTCGATCAGGACGCCTTCAATCACGGCGCCCCCATTCTCATCGGTGGTAAACAACGACGCGTTTTCCAGCACCCATGCTTCGCTGCCGTCCTCACGGCGAAGATGCCGTTCAAGGTTGGTCACGGTTTTGGTCTTCTGGATCTGGTTCAGGAAGGACTCGCGGTCCGACGCAGTGAAGTAAAGAGATGAGGCGGGCGCCGTCATCAGCGCCTGGGGGGAATCAAAGCCCAGAATGCGCGCACAAGCTTCGTTGCAGTCGAGAAACTTTCCCTCCAGCGTCGCACGATACACGCCGGCAAGGTTTCGCTCGAACAGATGCCGATAGCGCTGTTCGGATTTGCGCACGGCTTCTTCGGAGCGAACGCGGTTCGTAATGTCACGTGAGATTCCAAATGTTCCGATCGTCTCGCCTGCAGCATTAAGGAGGAGCATTTTGGTAGTAGAAACCCACCGATCGGGCCGGTCGGGAAACGTTTCCCGCTCCTCTTTGTTGATGACGGGTCTCCCCGTTCGAATCAGTTCCTGCTCGTCGTTGAAGGCGCCCTGGGCATGCTCGACGCCAAAGATGTCAAAATCCGTTTTGCCAATCGCCTCGTCCGGGTCCCTGAGCCCGCACTTCCGAGCAAACCATCTGCTGATTCTCAGATACCGGCCCTGTAGGTCCTTGAAGTAGATACCTCCGGGCACGTTATCCATGAGCGCGTCCATCAGTGACTTCTGATACCGCAGCTCTTCTTCTGCCCGCTTGCTTTCGGTAACGTCGCGGCCGATTCCAAACGTGCCGATGACGTGGCCTTCGGCATCGACAAGCCTCATCTTGGTGGTCGAAGCCCAGGTCACGCGGCCGCCGGGCCAGGTTTCTATCTCGACCTGGCCAATAATCGGCTTGCCCGTCCGTATCATCTCCTGCTCGCCGTCGTAAGATTCTTGCGCGTTTTCGACCGTGAAGAAGTCGAAGTCCGTCTTACCGATGACCTCTGAAGGGTCCTTAACTCCGTGCTTAACAGCCAGGCCCCGGCTGACCCGCACGAACCGGCTTTCAAGGTCTTTGAAGTAAATCGCGTCCGGAATATGATCCATCAGCGCATCCAATAGCGCTTTGTCCCAAAGTAAGTCTTGCTCGGCGCGCCGACGTGCCGCAACCTCCTCTTGTAGGGCAGCGTTAGCACCCTTTAGCTCAGCGGTTCGCTCCTCGATCCGCCTTTCGAGTTCGTGCTGTGCAGCTTGCAGCGTCTGTTGGGCTGTCTTACCTGGTGTGATGTCGCGAGCGATCCCGAACGTACCCACGATCTGGCCCGTATCATTGCAAAGCGGCGCCTTCGTAACGGAAGTCCAGGTGTCCAGGCCGTTGGGCCAGGTTTTTCTCTCTTCTTTTCCTATCAATAGCTTGCCCGTTTGCATGATTCTCTGTTCGTCTTCAAAGGCCGCACGGGCTGTCACAGAGTCAAAGAAATCGAAATCAGTTTTTCCGATGGCTTGAGAGGGATCGTCAAGGCCGAACATCAAGGCAAGGGCCCGATTGATTCTGAGGAAACAGCCCTTACAGTCTTTAATGAAGATCCGGTCGGGCGTTGCCTCCATCAGCGCGTTGAGGAAGAGCGAATCCTGCATGTTCATCAATGTCCGGTCACAGCCCAGCCCGAAAGCAAAAACGATTTAAGGCGTGCTCGACGCGTACATCGCGTACTTATATGTATACGTCAGGCATCATCACCCTGATAATTGTCATATCGGAATTACTTGAAATTTCCTTAGCGCGCCGCTTTACGAAAACCAGGTCCGCTTCCCCAACAACCACCCTCCCCCGACGAGGGCGGCAGCCATCGCCAGAGACAACAAAGCCACCCAGGAATCATCCATCGCAACGGGTGGACGTTTCATCCACAGCGCGAGCCATACAAAAACTCCAAGCGCAGCCGCCGCAATTAAAAAGTCCCACCATTGAAGCCTCGTGTCCCGATCGGCCACCCCTTGTTGCGCCAAAATTGCTCGTTCGAAGCTCAATCGGTACCGCTCGCACTCCCGGGCGATCGCTCTTGCGCAGGACGCGTGCTCGGCTTCGGGCGCGGTAGCCGTACTGATAGAAAGCGCCCCGAGAATCATGATGACGGAGCCCAAGATCACGAGCCAGCGCTCCCGTATTGGTAGATGGCTTAATTCCCCGAAGACCAAGACTCCCCAAGCCAAGCCCCAAAGCTGGTTCGTATTAGAAAGTGGAATGGCCCGCCCAATGCCGATATACTTGGTGGCATACTGCTGGAAAAGGTCCCCGATAACCCAGCAGAAGCCTCCCAGGAAGAGCCAGAAAGCAACAGCGCGCGCACCTTTGAGCGCAACGGACAGGGAAGATGGACCGCCGAGGAAGGCCACGGCGAGCGCCCCCATGGTCCCAACCTCACCGACCGTGAAGAGGGTCACGAACGAGAGAGGATTCATACCGCTTAGGTACGCCTTGCGATACGGAACATACATCGTTCCCCAAAGAAGGCTTGCGCCTAATGCCGCGAGAATTCCCGCCGTGGCCCGGTGTGATGAGGAAGCCGACTGGCTTGCTGAGACGGATGCCAGAAGAATTCCGCCCAGAACAATCGCTGCGGCGCCAGCAATCACCCTGGTCCAGATCCGAAGGCCGGCGCCTCGCAGTTCCCGAAAGAAGAACCAGCCCCAGAACACGCCGACCAGGCTATTGGCGTTCCAGATCGGAAAGGCAATGGAAAGGCCAACATCACGGATGGCGAATACGGTTAGCGTGTTGGCTACAACCCAAAGGGCACCGGCAAGAACGGCCCATACGATCAAGTGCGATCGCTCGCGAAAATCACGGACGATAGTTCCCGTGCCCTTGATCACCGCGGGCAGGGTCCAGCGCGCTGCAAACACACCCATGACCATGCATAGCGAGATCACAAACGGGGAAATGCCGGCGGCGACCAGCTTGGTAGGAGCTTCAGCTCCGCCCAGCCACGCGCCCGCCGCGAGGCCACACACCACGCCCAAGCCGTGCATCGACCGGCCGCGAGCTGGAGAGGAATGGGGCAATTCGGACGGCTCCTTAGCGCAGGAAGGCAAGCAGCAGGATACCCACGACCAGCACGACGGCGGGCGCCCAGAACTGACTGTCCGTCAGAATCGCTTTCAGCTTAAGCATGCGCTATTGTACATCGCCCCACACTGCCGCGGCGGCGTCAGGGCAACGGATTGAACCCGGCCGGAGGCTTGGATGCTCCTCCAGGCACACGGACCGGAGTGACGCCGATTGACCGGCACGTCATGGCTGGCGGGAAATGATTGACGATACCATCAGGAATCTCCGCATCTGCAGCCGGGATCGGCGGCTTGCTCCCGGCAAGCCGGGCAGGGTCAAAGCCCGAGAGCAGATTCGTGAGGCGCGGGTTCGTATCACGGGGTCCTTCAGGCAGATAGGGCTTTTCGTCGGGCAACGACGCGAGAGGCGGAAGCCCGAAGAGCGAATCGAGAAACTTGGCGAACGACGCATGATCTCCAGGATTCGACACGATGCCGCCGGACCTGGCAAACGGGGAGATCAGAATTAGCGGCAGGCGCGGTCCGTCGCCGCACGGGTGTTTATCCGGGCACGGCTCGAATTGCGGCGGCGAAACGTGATCGTAGAATCCACCGGGATCGTCCCAAATAATCCAGATCGCAGATTGTGACCAGTATGGACTGCGGGCAACAGTATTGACAACCTTGGCGACAAGCGATTCGGAAAGTTGAGAGTCCGAATAGCCCGGATGGTCGTCATCTCCGAGGAACTCCTCCTGCACGCGCGTGCTGGGATTGGCAGGTTTCCAACCGAAAGGGTTGTGGAGTCCTCCTTTGATGAACACAACGCTACGGGAAGGAAGCCGGCGCCCGGCCATCATCGCAAAGAATTCTTTCAAGCTATGAACGCCGCTCCAAAGCGCCGGATTCTCCCGAACGTAGCCGAAATACTGGGGCGCATTGTGGTGGGCAATGTAGGCAGGATGATCGTTTCCCTTTCCGTTTCCAAAACCTTCCTGATACCAGGCCCACGGCACGTCACGCCGATCCAGCTTAGCGAGTTCCGTAATATCCTGCTTCACGCCTCCGTCGTCTTTCCGCGCCTTTGTAGCATTGTGGCCGAGGAGGGTAAGGAGCACGGTCGCGTACTGTTGATCGAGTTGGCGCACTCGGGGAACTCCGTCACGATACGGGCCAAAGGCTGGCGCTGCATCCATTACCACCGGCTCTCCCGGCCCGGCGTCGCCCGGTCCAACCGCTTCTCCCGGATTTCTCGCCCACTGCGTTTGCCCGGTTTGCGCCGCGATTAAATCGATGTTTCCCGGAGTCGAAGGTCCGTACATGCCGTCGAAGATGTGATCGTAAAGCACAAACCGATGAGCGTAGAGCCAAAGGAAAGGGATGGTGTGACAGTCTTGATAGGCCATTGTGAGCAGGCCGAGCTGGCGGCTGTGAGGCCGGCTGGTGAGCTTACCCGACAAACCTTGCTCTTCTACAGCAACGAAGCGATCCATCTTGCCATGGTCGGACTTTGCAATCAGCTCGAGACGGGAATGGCCTGGATCCGCTTCATCGGGAGCCTGCACCTCGAAGGGCGTAATCCACGTGTGGCCCATAGGATCGTATTCCCGAAATCCGTGCGCACGGGCTTCGCGAGAAGTCAAGTTGTCTGCGCCTGGAAACGTGCCAAAGTAGGAATCGAACGATCGGTTTTCCTGGTAAATCACAAACACATGGCGGACGTGCGATCTAAGGTTTGCGAGGAAAGACGGATCTTCGCTTGGACGGACTCGAGACTGGGCGCCGATGCGCGGGGCATAAAGCGCCAACGAAAGGACAAGGATCCCGAACGTTTTTCTCAGTTTCATGGCCTCCGTCAACCCGGCAGTATACATCGGACAACGTGAAGCGCGGATGTATTTTTTATGGGCCGAGACCCGGCATGTTATATTCGGGTCTGCGATGGCTCGGCGGCAGAAGGAAAGTACGGATGTCGCTCGCTTGTATTTGGTTTCAGGAAGAGTGCAAGGGGTGGGTTACCGTTATTTCGCCGAGCAGGAGGCCAGCAGCCTTGGCGTGCGTGGCTACGTCCGCAATCTCTCGACTGGCAACGTGGAAGTGTACGCTGTAGGCGATCCGCGCGTCCTCGAGAGTTTCAAGACCCGGCTCGCGAAAGGCCCGTTTGGAGCGCGTGTGACTGGCATCGAAGAGAGCGAGGAAGACATCGATCATCGGTATTCTCGCTTTGTCATTGAAGTGAGCGGGTAGCGTGCGCGTCATTCCGGCGCCTCGCGGTGCGGCTATTTGAGCGGTCGGGAACGCACCACCGAAAGTGATGGAGGAAAATTGGAAAACCTAAAGCGCATGATTCGCGAGGTGCCTGACTTTCCCAAACCGGGCATATTGTTTTATGACATCACGACCCTGCTGAAAGATCCTGTCGGCCTTCACGGCGCCGTGGATGCGCTCGCCAACCATTACGTGGGCCGTCAAATTGACCGCGTCGTCGGCATTGAAGCGCGAGGATTCATTTTCGCTCCTATGGTCGCCTATCGGCTGAATGCTGGGTTCGTGCCGGTTCGCAAGCCTCACAAGCTTCCCGCGGAGGTTGCCAGGGCCAGCTATCATCTCGAATACGGCTCCGACGCGCTCGAAATGCACCGGGACGCACTGGAACAGGGCCAGCGCGTACTCATCATTGACGATTTATTGGCAACAGGCGGGACGGCCGCCGCCGTTGCAGGCCTTGTCGAAAAACTTGGAGGGCGCGTGGCCGGCCTGGGCTTTCTGATTGAGCTCGAAGGACTGAAGGGGAAAGAGAAAATCGGCCAATATGAAATTCACACGGTGCTGAAGTATTGAGAATCTCAGGCTGGTGGACCTTCGGGCTGCAGGCTCTCAAGAATCCGGTCGAGAAAATCCTGTTCAGGCAACGCCCCATCGATGAATGCCTCCCCATTCACCACGGTTTTCGGGACGGCAGTCACACCGTAAAGACTTGTCAGATCCGGAAACTCAGTGGCCTCGATACAGTCGGCCGTTATCCGGGTGTTTTCCATGGCAAAAGCCAGAGCCAGGCGCACGGCCCGAGGGCAATGCGGGCAAGTGGGTGTGACGAAAACTTCCAGATGCAGCGGCTGGTCCACTTCTGCCAATCTTTTTCTGGCCTCCTCGCTGACCCCCGAATTGTTCCTGGAAACCAGAAGAATGGCGTCGAGCAGCGACGCAAACTCGTAGCCGGCTGGCAACCCGTAGAACCGTATCCCATAATCTTGTTCGTTCCGAACGATGGTCGCTGGAACTTTATCCACGCCGTACTCCGACGCTTTTTCTTTATCGAGAATCACGTTGTAAACCTCGAGCGAGAGCTTATCTGAGGCTGTCGCGAGGTCCTCGAGGAGCTGCCGTGTTTCCCGGCCGTATTCAACATTCAATTCCTGCGTAAAATGGATCAGCTTGACGGGGTCAACCATTCCCTGCAGCCGTTCGCGCGCGCCTTCCAGATCTTGCTCGCTCAGTAGCCCCATGCCCATTCCTCCGAAGCCCTACGGATCATCACGATGAGCCTCTCGCTTCTATTTTACACGCCACACGGACCTTGGCAGGCGGAAACGGACTCGCGGCGTGCAAGCGCAATGGTGACTGACGCCCTCGCTGAGGACCAAAAAAACAATGGCCAAAGCGAGGCTGTCCGTTTATTCTGTTGAAGTAGGAATGTTGGGCACTCGAAAGACCTTTGCCTGCCTCCTGGCGGTATGCCTCACGTTGTTGGCGGTCACCTCCGCCTTTGGTATAAATCCTCGTCTCAGCATGCTTGCCATGGCCGCCCGGTCCCGCCGCGGATGGCCCGCGTTGCGCCGTTACGCCCGATCCGCGAGGAGAAGCGAGGATCGAGGGCTGGCCTATCTGGTTCTCGGATATCGGGAATACCAAGCCAATGATTTCTCCCTCGCCATTACCGATCTTCGCCTGGCGGCTCAAACGCACTGTTCCCTTACCGAGGTTGCGGATTACTACGAGGCGGCAACGGATGAGTCGTTGGAGCGAGCTGAAGAGGGCATCGACCTTCTAACAGAGTTTGCAGCGCGCTATCCCGACAGTGTATTGCATTTTCGGACCGCCATTCTCCGCGCCGAGCTCGATGTGGAGGCCAAGCGTCCCGAACTGGCTATTGCCGCGCTCGCTCACGATCCTCAAGCTCCCCGCAATACCTGGGCGTTGAATGTATTGGCAAGGGCTTACGAAGCGGCCGGAGATGATTTACGGGCGGCAAAAACCTATCAGAGGATTTATTACAAATTCCCATTGAGCCCCGAGGCTCAAGATGCTGCTCGCGCGCTCTATGACCTTCGTCTTCGGATGAGATCGAGCTTTCCGAAAACGCCAGACTCTCTCCGAACCCAACGCGTAGCGTTGCTGTTCGCCGATGGCCAGACCGAGCGAGCGCTCCGTGATTTCGAACACCTCCTCTGGACGAAGCCGGATAGCCAGGACGCAGGCGAGTGGAAACTTGGGCGAGCACGCTGCTTATTGCGCCTGGGTCACTACGATGCCGCAGCCGAAGCGCTCTTGCGCCCGATAGGCGGAGGAACGAGCGGCGACGCCGAGCGACTGGCGCTGCTCGTCCACGTCTACGAGCGAGCCGGCGATTCGATCTCCATGCTCGACACGCTCGACGAGCTTTACCAGGGGCATCCAACCTCGCCGTACTACGCGCAGGCGTTGCTTTATTCAGGCCATTACTTCGCCTGGCGAGGTTTCTGGCAAACGGCCGGCAAGTATTACCGTCTCATTGCCCTAGACTTCCCGCGCTCACCGCTCGCTTCAAATGCGGCGTGGTGGACGGCATGGTATAGCGTCCTGGCAGGCAATGACGGGGTCGCGGCGTCCGCTCTCGAGTCTTTCATACGAGACTATCCCCGCTCGGCCCGCTTAGCGGTTGCCCTGTATTGGCTGGGCTACATGAAGGAGCAGCAAGGGCTCGCATCGCAGGCTGTGGAGCTTTACGAAAGCGTTGCCCGGCATTTCCCTGGCAGCTATTACGGCATGAAAGCGCGCGAGCGGCTCGCCGAGTTGGCGGCCGCGCACGGCGCGCTTGATGACCCAACACACTCAAGCGACGATTCAGCGCTTGTGCCGGGTGTTGCTCTTGCATCATTCTTTCTGCCCCGCCCTGCTCCGTTGGTGCTGCCCGATCCAAGCGACCTCGTCAATCCTGCAGCTACGCTCGCAGCTTTGGGAATGCGTCAACTCTCAGAGATCGTACTGGCCGGGGCGAAACGGGGCGAGGGCGCCGAGCCCGGGCTCTTTTTCGCTTGCGCTCGGGTTTGGGCGGGACAAGGCGACGCCGCCGACGCGCTGTTCACCGCCGAGCACATCGTTCCGGACCTTGAAGCATACACCTTCAATGAAGTGCCAAGAGAAGTGTGGGATTTGCTCTATCCTGACTCATACTGGTCGACCGTCCTTATTTACTCAAGGTTGGATCATGTGAGTCCGTATCTGGTGATGGGTCTGATCCGTCAGGAGTCTGCGTTCGATCCGCGGGCGGAGTCGTCCGTCGGGGCGCGCGGCCTCATGCAGATGACGCTTGAAGCCGCGGGCGGGCGAATCCGCAGCCGCTGGCAGCGCCACGAATTAGCGCGCCTGCTCTACAACCCCCGTTATAACATTCGGGTGAGCACGCGTTTCCTGCATACGCTATTTACGATGTTCGGCAATCCGGAAGAAGCAGTCGCCGCCTACAACGCCGGAGACTATCGAGTGAGGCAATGGCTGGAAAATGGAAAATTCCCTACCCTTGATGAGTTCGTGGAGAGCATCCCGTTTGAGGCAACGCGGGTCTACGTAGAAGCTGTGCTTCGCGATGCCGCTATTTACCATAAAATGCTGGGGCAAGTGGCGAATTGACGACAGTCAATCGGGATTCGTCAATTCAATGGCTTCGAGGATCGTGAGGAGTGGAAGAAGATTGATCCGGCGGCGTGACGGCTCCCTGCTTGGGCAGGACGTAAATAACCTCGCCCGGGCGAGCCATGTGAAGATATTCCCGCGCGTATTTTCCAATGGTTTCAGGGTCAGAGCGCAAGCCGTGAACCTGTTGCTGAAGATCCGCGTTTTGTTTCTTCAGGA
>JASHON010000135.1 GCA_030041095.1 Terriglobia bacterium | reverse complement strand
AGCGACGCCCCCGCCATCCCCAAAGATTCAGCCAGAAAGTCACGCCGTGATGAACGCATTCCACCCTCCTTGTTGTTTGCCGGGAATCGCCAAATTGCGGAAGATCATCCAGCGACCCTGCGGACCCGCTTTGCTTGACTGCAACCTTCCTTAGCTTATGCCGTCTGATCGGGATTGCAAGCCTCGCGGCCACAAGTGTCCGGGAAAATTCGCGCGGGATATCTCCGCCACCGGCGGTCCCATTCGCTCTCATGCTTAATGGCGCAAGCATCTTCAGTCATTGTTCCCAGATGCGATGCAGAGTAACTTCTGCCAGTTCGTGGGATCAGTGGGAGGGGTGCGGTTTTTCGGCGGCCTGAGAAGCGAAAATCGAGGGGGCACGATTCTGGCTGAGCCAATCAGTCACAATCCACGCTGCGCCGGCGATCCCCAGGTTTTCCGCGTTGCCGGCCCAATTCATCAGTCTGTGCGGATCGGCAATGAGCCGTGGCAACCATACGAGCAAGCCAAAGCTGATAATCATTGCGGTAAGCAGGCGAGATGCCAGCAGAGCGAAGCGCCCGGAGAGCAACGCGATGGCCGCAAGGGCAAACGCAATCGTAGTGGTTACGCCCCAAAACATTGGGCCCGGAGGGATCCACTTTGGAACGAACGCAACGGTCGCGGAAAGATAAAACAGTTGTTCCAAGGTGAATGAGATAACGCAAATTCCAAAAAATAAGGTTCCGATCCGGGCGAGACTCCACCTCCGGCCGGAGTTTTCCGGGGCAAACGAGCCGTACACCACCAGCGCGCCTGAGACAAGAGAAAACTGCTCGAAAAAGTTACCCCAAGGGTCGTAAACGAATGGTTTCGCGGCGATGAACGGCGTCCAAAGCAGCGCAAAGATGAAATAGATAACAAATAGAATTAGAGCGCCGGCTCGCGCCGACCTTTGCCATTGAATCGCGAGGCCGCCAGCAATCTCGATAGCGGCCACAATATAAACGAGCGTCTCGCGATGAGGAACGTTTCCCAGTGCCCGGATTTGCTGCCAACTGTTAAAGTCATGCCAGGCCAAGGCGATGACACCGAAGGCAACGGCAGCCAATCCATACACAGGGCGTCCGCAATGAATTCTTCTCATCTCATTCCCCTCGCGTCGAACCATGGCCAACCATGTTAGGTTGTCCGCTGGATCAACCGGCCAGGCGTTGAAACCGTCGAAAACAAACTACCGCCGGAAACGCCTTGGCGCAATATCCACTTACCTGTCCTTTGCGGTGCCATGTACAGGGCCATTCTCCGGCGCGGCCGGATGTGGCTGGCGGTGCTTGCCTTCCCGTCCCTCCTCGTCGGATACGAATTCCTCACCGAACTGGTGTTTGGCACGTTCGGGAACACCGCCTACACGCAACTTAACAATCGGCGCTGTTTGGTTTGCGGAGGGATGTTCTGGCCCGCGGACGATTTGACCCGCTTCGAGTTATTGGCAGTGCTTTGCGCACAGATTACGGCTGAAGAACGGGATCACGTGGTTCTGAAAACGGAAAGCAACATGGCTGGTATGCGTGCCGTGATAAATCTCAAAGCTGTTCTTGATGCCGTAGTTGTCCAGGATCTTGTGGAGCTTGATCATGTCAAACCGCAAGCCATCCTGGTCGCCCACGTCGAGGGCGATGGCGCGGTATTGGCGTAAATTGTAAATGTATTGGTCGATCATCGCCAGGGGCGCGTTGGCGGCCCATTTTGCGAGCACATTGGGTTGGGGCACACCATTCTTCCAAGGCAGGTCGAGATAAAGCGGCGGATTCTTCGGGTTTGGCGACCACGCCGCGGCTGAGGCGAGCATGGCGCCGGCGAAGAAGCCTAAGTGAGCCGCGTCGGCTGGCGTCTTGACTGATTCAACCTCCTTCTCCTGAGCGGCCATCATCTTTGCAAAGGCAGGGTTGGCCGGTCGCGTACCCATCGGCGAAAGGCAGCAGGCACTCATGATGTACAAGCTGCTGAACACTTCCGGATGCTGCATGCCGATCCGCAGCGTGCCATAGCCTCCCATTGAATGCCCCGCCAGGCCGCGCGCCAGCCGGTTGGGAATGGTGCGATAGTGCGCGTCCATATAGTGAACCACGTCGTGGTAAACGTACCGCTCGAAGTTGCCCGTCGTAACCGAACTGGAATACATCGAGCCGCCATAGATCGTCTTCGAATCGGGCAGCACCACGATCATTTGTTGGGCCCCTTTGGCGAATGCGCCTTCGATGGTTTGAGGGACACGAATTTCGTGAGTCCATTGCTCCGCGCCGATGGAGTAACCGTGCAGAGCGTAGACAACGGGATACCGGCGATGCTTGTCCTTGTTGTAACTGGCAGGAAGGAACACAACCGCATCGCGGTCCACCGCGTTGCCCTGCAAATTGCCGGCGAGCGCCTCGCCGGGAATCTTAATGTGCTCGACGATGACGGGTTTTGCGCCCTGTACAGTCGGAGGAACTCCCGTGTTGGACTGCCCAAGAGCTGGCTTCGCCACCGCCAACAATAGTGCCGCGAAAACTGGAATGATCCATTTAAGCTGTTGGCGGTTCCCCAAAGCGTAATTCATGGGAATGTCGTCTCTCCTTTGCTTCATCATTCAAGGTCATCTTGGAAAGTGGACTATATTTCTTACAGCTTCCAGTGTCAATGCCGCGACAGTGATAGCCGTTGCGTTGATGGGAGAAGCAAAGTACAATCCTTGCCCATGATTCCAAAGCGAATATTACCGCTCTGCCTTTGCATGGTTGCCGGAGTGGCAGCGCATGCGCCGGCGCAACAGATGGGAAGGATAGAACGGCTGAGCCCTGCGATGAACAAAATCGTTCCTGCAAATGCCAAAATCGAGCGCGTAGCTACAGGCTACAACTGGACGGAGGGACCCGTCTGGATCTCTGAGGGCTATCTTCTTTTTGCTGATATTCGCAACAACAGGATTGCGAAGTGGTCGCCGGAAACGGGCGGCTCGATCTTCATGCATCCGAGTGGTTATCTCGGTTCGAAGCCTTATGGCGGCCCGGAAACCGGCTCGAATGGGATGACGCTCGATCCACGCGGCCGGCTCACAGTGGCGGGCCACGCTCAGCGCGACGTATGGCGGCTTGAGACGCTCGATCCACACGGCGTCAGAACCATCCTTGCTGACCGCTATCATGGGAAACGTCTGAATAGCCCCAACGATCTTGTTTACGGCCCTCACGGCGCGCTTTATTTCACGGATCCGCCTTACGGATTGCCGCACCAGAACGACTACGACCCTTCCAAGCAGCTTCGCGTGAATGGTGTTTATCGCATCCTGGACGCTGTCTCGCATCCTCCCGGTGCGCCACCCGACGAAAGCAAGCTGCAGCTTCTCATCTCCAACCTTCCCCGCCCGAACGGCATCGCCTTTTCGCCGGATATGAAATACCTTTACGTGGATAGCTCCGCTCCGGACAAAATCTGGATGCGTTATCCCGTGAAGCCAGACGGCTCACTGGGCCACGGAACGCTTTTCTACGACGCTACAAACGTGCTGGCCCCAGGCGGTCCGGATGGAATGAAGATCGACGAGGAAGGAAACATCTATGTTGCTGGCCCGGGCGGCGTGATGATTTTGTCACCTGCAGGCAAGCATCTAGGCACGTTACACGTCCCTGAAATTGTCTCGAACCTGGCGTGGGGAGATTCCGACTACAAGACGCTTTACATTACCGCAAGCACCAGCGTCTACCGTATCCGGCTGAAGATTCCGGGTGAACGGCCGTAGGCGCTCACACGCGTGATGCGGACGCCACAGCCTCCGGCATGACGCTTTTTCTTTTTTCAGAAACCGGAGGACTACAGCCTGTCCGTCAGAGCCTCAACGCCGGGCAGTTTTATTCCTGAGAGGAATTCAAGCGAGGCGCCGCCGCCGGTTGAGATATGGGAAATCTTATCGGCCAAGCCCGCTTTTTTCACGGCTGCGACGGAGTCTCCACCACCCACAATAGAAATTGCTGAGGACTCGGCAATCGCTTTGGCCACGGCAAGCGTGCCCGCTGCAAATTGCGGAATCTCGAACACTCCCATCGGCCCATTCCAGACAATCGTTTTCGCGCCCTTGATCCATTCCGTGTATTCGGCGCGTGTCGCTGGTCCGATATCTACGCCCATGCGGCCCGGCGGGATGGCGGTGACCGTTTCTGCTGCGGCGCCGGCATCGATCTTTTCAGCAACGACGTGATCCTTCGGTAGCTTCAACGCCACATTGCGGCGCGCCGCCTCTTCCAGCAAATCCTTAGCGAGGCCAAGCTTTTCACTCTCCACGCGAGATTCGCCGGTTTGAGCGCCTTGAGCTTTGAGGAATGTATAGGCCATGGCGCCGCCGACGAGGATGGTGTCCGCCTGGTTCAGGAAATTTTTCAACAAATCGATTTTGTCCGATACTTTGGCGCCTCCTACAATCGCCACAACAGGATGTTCGGGGCTGTGGATGGCTTTCGAGAGGTACTCGAGTTCTCTTTCCATCAGCAGGCCGGCAACGGCAGGCTGCAGCAAGTGCGCAACCGCCTCAGTTGACGCGTGAGCGCGGTGCGCGGAGCCGAACGCATCCATCACATAAACCTCGCCGAGCGCAGCCAGGCGTTGGGCGAAACCGGAATCGTTCTTCTCTTCTTCGGGGTGAAAGCGCACGTTTTCGAGGAGCAACACATCACCATCCGCAAGTCCATTTGCAGCTTGTTCCGCTTCCGGCCCAACGCAGTCTTCGGCGAATTTTACGGGTTTGCCAAGCAGCTCGCCCAGCCGGACCGCTGCCGGGCGCAGGGTCATTTTCGGATTGAACTTGCCTTTGGGCCGGCCGAGATGCGAGGCCAGGATCAAACGAGCGCCGCGTTCTGTGGCCAGCTTGATGGTGGGCAGAGAGGCTCGAATGCGTGTATCGTCAGTGATCTTGCCGCTCTCATCGAGTGGCACATTAAAATCAACACGCATGAAGACGCGCTTGCCTCTGAGGTCAACATCGCGGATTGAGAGTTTTGCCATGGTCAACCGTCCTAAGCCAGGGGTTATTTCTTCAGTTTCCTTGCCTCCGTTGCCCGCTGGTTAAGTCGCGCGTGGCCTACTGTCGGCAGGGTTGTGAGGCAGGCTTATCGGATTCCTTGCCTGTGAAGCTATAGCTCCCCATCTTACGGGCTGCCCGGCGAAAGTGTCAAACCTACGCTCTTCCAGAAAGCTGGAGAGTCAGGAATTGTGGCTGGGGCTTTAACGCCCGGCTGAGGTTCTTCCAAGCGGGGTAGCAAGCGATGAAGGAAAAAGTGAGGCCGAAACCGGCAAGTGTGCGCAAAGGAAACGAACCGGGCCAAATGGCGACGTTGAACAGCAACACCGCAGCCGAAACAACGACGCCCGAATAGAGCACCATCGCGGGCCTTTGCCGCGCGGCCCAGACTTGAAGCATGATGGATGGCCGGAGCAGCACAGCCGTGATCGAGGTTGCCAGGAGAAAGAGCACGATGCCGTGCAGCATCGCCATCTCCAGCACGCGGAGCACGAAATTATGAAGAATGTAAAAGACCAGGGAATTGGCGCCCCAGTAGCGGATTTCGATCAGCCTTGCGCTCCACGATGCGGTGAGCCAGCGGCGCAGCGACGCCCACCACCAGCTTGCCGCCGCGCAGCCGAGTAGAAAATAGTCCGGGCTCATCCACCATTTATCGAATCGGAAAGGGCGGAACAGGCAGATGATCCCGACACCTGCCAACGAGCCGGCGCCGATCGCCCAACCGAGGCGTATGTTTTGATATCGTCTCAAATGCGCGCCGAGCAGATAGAAGCTGAGCCACGGAAGCAGCGGAAACAACCCCGGGGCCAGGAAGAACGAGGCGAGCCCGCCTGAGCTTGTCTTCCAGTGTAGTTGCTCGTTTGCGAAGAGAAGCAGGAAAGGCAGCAGAAAAAGCCACGTCCAGCAGCGTGGCAAAATCCGCCGCAGGACGAGCATGGCCAGCATGGACATTCCAGCGATCTGAAAAACGTCGCAGCTTCCCATCGTGCCCTGGACATAATTGTTCGCGAAACCGGCAAAAATCAGAAAAATGGCATTCCAGGCCAACCTCTTTTCGTCCCCCGGCCGCCGCTCGACCACGCCCACCAGGTTCATTCCCGTCGAGGCAAAGAAGAGCACGGCGCCCATCGTTGCGTCATCGAGCCAGGGCGCGCCTGTGAAGGAAACGTGCGCGGCCACCATCAGTAAGCATCCAATCCCCTTGATCACGTCAACTGCACTGTCGCGATGCGGACTAAGCGTAATGGGCGGAAACAGCCGGCGGCGCGGCGCTTCCTCGATGCGGAGCATGGAAGTTGGACTGGACATTATTTTGGAAATCTCGGAAAATCCGAGCCCTGCCAGACGAGCCGAGTGGTTGAAGGGGTCCGGCGCGGAACTCGAAGTGTCAGCGCAAGCGGCACGGTCATCACCCGAGGCCATTATGAGACAGTGAACGCTGGCGGGACAAGAGCGCCCCGTAAATTTGTCCTCGATTTTACTTTACGCTGGGCGAGGGCGCCCGCGGGCTGCCCGGCATGGACGCTTTGCTTTTACTGTCCAGCCTCGCACGATACAATGGGAAATCAATGAGCCAGACTTTTCGGATTCTCAATTTTGGATGCCGCGCCAGCCAGGCGGACGGTGCGGCGCTTAAAGCGCAGCTTATTGCCTCGGGCTTCGGGGAAGCGGGCGATGACGTCGCCAGCGATGTGACCGTTCTAAACACGTGTACGGTAACCGGACGTGCGGATGCGGAAATCCGGCAAACGATTCGCCGCATCCATCGGAAAGAGCCGCAGTGCCGCATTCTAGTGACCGGATGCTATGCGCAGCGCGCGCCAAATGAAATTGCGGCGCTGGAAGGAGTGGCATGGGTGGTGGGAAACTCGCACAAGCACTCCGTTCCTGAAATTTTGGCGAACGGGCTGCGCGGCGCGGCGCCCGTGCTGCCCACCGTCTGGGTGGGAGAGATTTCGCGCGAGTTCCATTTTCTGCCTGTCTTTCCGGACGATCGCACTCGTCCGACGCTCAAGGTACAGGATGGCTGCAACGCCCGCTGTTCTTTTTGCGTGATTCCCGCCGTCCGTGGCCCGGGCCGCAGCTTGCCACCCGGCTCAGCCGTTGCCCAGATTCAAGCGCTCGAACGGCGCGGCGTCCGTGAGGTGGTACTCTCGGGAATTAACATCGGAAGCTACGGGCGCGATCTCACTCCCCGGCTCACATTCCTTGATCTGCTCGAGCGAATCCTCAGCGAAACGTCTTTGCCGCGCATTCGCATCAGCTCCATCGAACCGATGGATGTATCGGCGGAATTGATTCGCCTGGTGGCGAGCGAGCGCCGCCTGGCCGATCACTTTCACGTTCCTTTGCAAAGCGGCTGCGACCGCATTCTTCGCCAGATGAACCGCCGCTATTGGACGTCGCACTACGCGGAACGCATTCACGCGATTCGTGAAGCTTTGCCCAACGCTGCCATCGGGGCAGACGTCATGGTGGGCTTTCCCGGCGAAACTGGCTCAGACCATGAGGACAGCCGCCGCTTCATTGAATCCCTTCCTTTTACTTATCTTCATATTTTCCCTTATTCCGCCCGTCCTTCGACACCGGCTGCGCTACGCCGGGACCAGGTGAATGGGCGAGTCGCGGCCGAGCGGGGGAGGGATTTGCGGCGCCTGGTCCGGCGGAAGCGAGAACGGTTTCTGAAAACGCAGGTCGGTAGAGACCTTTCAGTCCTTATACTGCACGGGCCGGGCGAGCAGAACTGCGAAGGGCTCAGCAGCAATTATCTGACAGTGGCGCTTCACGAGAGCGGTCTGCCGCCGAACACCCTCGCCATACTTCAGGTAACGGGTGTTGAACGCGACGGCCTGGCTGCGCGGTTGCCTTCGGATTCCTGCTTATCGCCGGTATAATGAATTGTTTTTCCTATGAAAGCGCAAGTTGAAAACGTTCCTGTAGATGAATACGCGGCGGGTATACAGCCGGTGCTTTCCCATGTGGCACACGGATGGGAATTGCACTCGGCCGTGCTTTTGACGCCTGCCGAGGAACGCACCATGGTGAGGGAGCCGGCGCAAGCCATTCCAGACGCTCTCGCGGCCAGGATCGGTCCGCTAAGGATTCTGGCAGTTCCTTTTATTGCATGCTGCAAAAGCGGCGACTCCGTGAGTTTCACCAAGCCTGAAGCGGAAACACATTCGGCAGTTTGGCTGGATGGCGGCCCACGAACAGACTTGATTCTCGCATCAAGGGAATTTGACGCGCACGATACAGGCTTCGAGTTTCTGGCGACGGTAGCGCAGCTCGTTTTGCCCAAAATGACGTCCCAGGAAATCGATGCCTATTCGGAACTCCTAAACGACGAACTTCAGCAGGGCGTGAAGGGTGAAATCGATCAGGACGCCCTCGATGCGAAAGAGGCTGTCTTGAAGGCCCGGGAAGGCTCAGCGCAGCGGGAGAAGACCTTCCTTGCATACCGTGAGAGCTCTTTGGTGAGTACGCTCGCGGAATACATGCACGGGCTCTGGCATGACGTGCAGATTCGCGTAGGGCCCGAACACCTGCCCGTGCCCCAGCTCCGGCGCCGAATGACTCTGCTGGCCGGGTTCTTTCCGCCAAATTCGGGCTACGAGCTTTTTGCGCGCGAAGTCGCGAAAGATGAGTGAAAACCATGGACGGTTCCCATTTTTGTGCTCCTACAGATTCTTGCTTTCCTGACGAAATTTCCGGGCAGACACACGGCTCCGCGCCTGCAAGGGAACGGCAAGCAGCGTCCATAGAGGCGGGGGACGAGCGGAGGAAAGAACCATGTCCTGGCGACGGGGGTGTTTTGAGTTGGGCATCCGCCGTCGTGCGGCACAACTGGACGCGGGAAGAAATTGCCGCGCTGTATCATCAGCCGCTGCTCGATCTTGTCTTTCAGGCTCAGCAAATCCACCGCCGGTTTCACACGCCCGGTGAGGTTCAGCTCTGCCGCTTGCTTTCCATCAAAACGGGAGGCTGCCCGGAGGACTGCGCGTATTGCCCCCAGAGCGCTCGCTATCGGACGGATGTTGAGGCTCACGCCCTGCTTGACGTTGCCGCGGTGCGAAGCGAAGCGGAGAAAGCCCGCGCCGAAGGAGCGTCCCGATTCTGCATGGGCGCTGCGTGGCGTGAAGTGCGTGACGGGAAAGACTTCGACTCAGTTCTGGCCATGGTGCGCAGCGTGGCAAGCCTCGGCATGGAAGTATGCTGCACGCTGGGAATGCTCACGGAGCGGCAGGCGCAGCGGCTTGCCGAAGCCGGGCTGACGGCTTACAACCATAATCTTGATACTTCTCCCGAATATTACGGGAAGATCGTCACCACGCGGCGGTATGAAGACCGATTGAGGACACTCGATCGCGTTCGGCGCGCCGGCGTCCGAGTGTGCTGCGGCGGCATCATTGGTCTGGGCGAGTCCGCGGACGACCGCGTGGCATTGCTGCAGCAGCTTTCCTCTCTCGATCCTCATCCTGAGAGTGTTCCCATCAACCTCCTGGTTCGGGTGGAAGGCACGCCGCTTGGCCACGCCCTTCCGGTGGATTCTCTCGAGCTGGTCAGAACCATTGCAACGGCGAGGTTATTGATGCCGGCGTCGAGGGTGCGGCTGAGCGCCGGCAGGCGGTCGCTGACCCGCGAGTGTGCGGCCCTGTGCTTTATGGCCGGCGCCAATTCGATGTTCTCGGGAGAGAAATTGCTGACCACTCCCAATCCGGGCCACGATGAAGATGCGGAGTTGTTCCGCGACCTGGGATTAAGGGCAAGTGGCTGTGTATAGTCTCCTGTCGCCTTCTGCGCTCAACCGCATTGCCTCCGGCCTGCAGGCGCTCGAATCGCAATCGCAATTGCGGCAGCTTGAGACCGTCGAAGGCATCGACCTTACTTCCAACGATTACCTATGTTTGGCGCGCGACCGGCGCCTTGCGGACGCGGTGGTTCGGGCGCTCGCACGCGGCGAGGCCGTGGGCTCGACGGGTTCCCGTCTACTTTCCGGCAACGCCCATGCCTGGGAAGAGCTGGAAGCCGAGTTTGCCGAATTCGTTGGCTCGGAGTCGGCGCTCTTTTTCACTTCCGGATATGCGGCGAATATGGGCTTGCTGGGCGCGCTTCTCCGGCGTGAAGACGTGGTTTTTTCCGACAGCGCAAACCACGCGAGCATCATCGACGGGATCAGATTAAGCCGGGCGCAAAAAGTCGTCTTCCCGCACCTGGATTTGAACTTTCTCGATGATGCTCTTCGAAGAGCCACGAGCGGGGAAAAGTTTGTGGTTGTAGAAAGCCTCTTCAGCATGGAAGGCGACCGCGCTCCTGTTGCCGATCTGGCCGGCATTGCCGGGCGCCACGGCGCCGCTTTGATTGTGGATGAGGCGCATTCGACCGGCGTATGCGGACCGCTGGGACGAGGCGCACTGGCCGAAGCGGGGCTGGCAGCGGCGCCGCTCGCCTCCGTTCACACCTGCGGGAAAGCGCTCGCCAGCGCGGGAGCTTTTGTCGCTTGCCCGGAAACGCTGAAGCGCTGGCTCGTCAATTGCGCGCGTCCATTTGTTTTTACGACTGCGCTTCCCCCTTATCTGGCCGCGCAAATTCATGCCGCTTTGGAGATCGTGAAACGTTCGGGCGACCGCCGCGCTCGATTGCAGGAACTTTCCGGCGGTTTGCGCTCTCGTCTTAAGGCAAAGGGATGGGACACTGGCAATTCTTCTTCGCAAATTGTTCCGGTGATGCTTGGCGATAACGTTCGTGCGCTCGCCGTGGCGGATCATCTCAGGCGCGCCGGTTTTGCCGTTCGCGCGATCCGTCCGCCTTCCGTTCCGCCGGGCACAGCAAGACTACGCCTTTCTCTGAATGCCGGTCTTTGCTTGCAGGATATGGATCGCCTCGTCACAGAGCTGGATACGGCCAGGGACCGGGCGACAGGGATGGGGGGCTAGCGCTTGGCAACAGTGAATTATTTTGTGACGGGCACCGATACGGGAGTCGGCAAGACCGTCGTCGCTGCTCTGCTGGTTGCGGCGCTTGACGGCATCTACTGGAAACCGGTGCAGAGCGGCGCGAGCGAGGGAACGGACCGGCAAGCGGTGCTCAAATGGACCGAACTTCCTGAAGACCGCGCCTGTCCGGAATGCTACTGTTTCGATGAGCCCGTCTCACCGCACTTGGCGGCTCGCATGGCGGGCGCCCGCATCGAGCTGGAAAAGATTCATCCTCCAGTTTCGGTGGATGGGCGGCGCGTCATCGCCGAAGGCGCCGGCGGCGTCCTGGTGCCATTGAACGAAGAGCAGATGATTCTGGATGTGATTCTCCGGCTTAACTTCCCCGTCGTCGTTGTGACCCGCACGACGCTCGGAACGATTAATCATACGCTGCTGACGCTTAGGGCGCTTCAGAGCGCCAGGGTTGCCGTGCGCGGCGTCGTGATGGTGGGAGACGAAAACATCGAGAACCGGCGGGCCGTTGAGCGCTACGGCCAGGTTCCGGTTGTCGGCCGCGTGCCTCTGCTGCCTGAAATTCGCCGTGAAGCGCTGCTTCTGGCATTCGACGCGTTCTTCGAAAAAAGCTGCTTCTAGTCCATGCGCATCTGGCATCCCTACACACACCTTTCTCTGGCGCCTCCTCCCCTATTCATCGAGCGGGCGGAAGGCGCTTACCTTTACGCTTCCGACGGCAGGCGGATTCTGGACGCCATCTCGTCCTGGTGGGTCACGCTGCACGGCCACGCGCATCCCGCCATTGCCGCGGCTATTTCCGAGCAGGCGCGAAAGCTCGAGCAGGTGATTTTCGCAGGGTTCACGCATGAACCGGCTGAAAAACTGGCCGCGGGTCTCCGTGAGTTTTTGCCCGCCGCGCTTGATTGCATCTTCTTTTCCGACGATGGCTCGACGGCAGTCGAAGTGGCGCTGAAAATGGCGGTGCAATATTGGAGCCATCGGGGCGAGCCGCGGAAGAAGGGCATCCTTGCGCTCGACCATGCCTATCATGGCGACACCGTGGGAGCCATGTCCGTGAGTGCGGACTCAAGCTTCACGCAGCCGTTCGAGGCACTGCGATTTCCGGTGCACCGGGCGCACTCCGCCTATTGTTTTCGTTGCCCTGCCGGAAAGCGGCGCGAGACGTGCTCTATCGAATGCGCGAACCGGATGGAAGAGCTGTTGGAACGACACGGAGATGAAATTGCCGCCGTTATCGTGGAACCGCTCCTGCAAGGCGCAGGCGGAATGATTGTGCATCCGGTGGAGTTCCTTCGGCGCGTGCGCGAGTTGGCGAGCCGCTACAACGTGCTGCTGATCGCCGACGAAGTACTCACCGGATTCGGCCGCTGCGGGAGGATGTTTGCGTGCGAGCGTGCCGGTGTTGTGCCGGATCTCATGTGCCTCTCTAAAGGGTTGACGGGTGGTTTTCTGCCGCTGGGTGCGACCGTATGCACTTCTTCCGTCGTCGAACCCTTCCGCGTGCCAGACCGGGACCGCACGCTTTTCCACGGTCATTCTTATACCGCAAATCCAATAGCCTGCGCCGCCGCGTGCGCCAACCTGGATATCTTCCGCTCGGAGCCCGTTTTCGAGCGCATCGCCGCCATCGAGCGTGTCAACCAGCAGGAACTTCCGGGACTTCGGAGCCACCCGGCCGTCGGCGACATCCGCAGTATCGGCACCGTTGCGGTCCTCGAGCTGAAGGCCGATGATGCCGGCTATTTGTCCCGCCTCGGACCGGACCTTTATCAATTCTTCCTGAGCCGGAACGTGCTGCTGCGGCCACTGGGAAATGTCATTTACATTCTTCCACCCTATGCGATCACGCAGGAAGAAATCAGACATGCCTACGAAGTGATTAAGGAGGCGCTGGAGTGGACGAACGGGGGCCGCTAGGAAGGTGAGGAGCCGCCATTGCGGCGAATCAACTTATCGACGATGCCGGTGAATGCGTCGAGCCAGCCATTGTACGCCGCCCCTGCAAAAAGCCCGAAACCAGAGAGCGGCCGAACTCATCAGATCAATATGCCCACAACGACTGCTAGAATGGTGAAAACGGATCGTCGCGAAGACCTGCGGCAACGGTTTTGTGAGGTTCGTAACGTAACTTTGCGGTTGACGGAATCTTTGTCTGCCGAAGACCAGATGCTGCAATCCATGCCGGATGCCAGCCCGGTGAAATGGCATCTCGCGCATACGACCTGGTTCTTCGAGACGTTTCTGTTGTTGCCGCACATCCCGTCCTACAAGCCCTTTGATGCCCGATTCCAGTTCTTGTTCAATTCGTACTACAAGCAAGTCGGCGCTCACCCGCAACGCGGCTCGCGCGGACTTATGTCTCGCCCTTCACTGGGCTCCGTCCATGATTATCGGCGCCACGTCGACGCAGCCGTGATCGACCGGTTGAAGCAGGCGAGTGATGGAGAATGGGACTTGGTTGAGCTCGGATTGAACCACGAGCAGCAGCACCAGGAGCTCATCCTCACAGACATCAAGCATGCCCTCTGGTCGTCGCCACTGCCTGCAGAGATCCACGGCGCGGCGATCGAGCCGGCCTCCTCTACGCCACGATCGTGGCTTCACTTCGAAGGCGGAATCCGCGAGGTTGGGCATGCGGCCAACGGATTTGCATTCGACAACGAAACGCCTCGCCATGAAGTTCTGCTTCGCCCGTTTCAACTGGCATCGCGGTGCGTGACGAACGCCGAATACCTGGCGTTTATGACGGACGGTGGGTACCGAAGGCCTGAATTATGGCTTTCAGACGGCTGGGACCGTGCTTGCACGGAGCATTGGGATTCGCCGCTCTATTGGAATTGTGCGGATGATGGCGCGTGGAGGTGCTTTACGAGAGCGGGATTGAAACCTGTTGAGCCGGCCGAGCCGGTCTGCCACGTCAGCTACTTCGAGGCGGACGCATTCGCGCGGTGGGCTGGCGTGAGGCTGCCGACGGAAGAAGAATGGGAAGTTGCAGCGGGCTCTGAGCCGCTGACCGGAACTTTGCTGGACGATGGAACTCTTCACCCTCAGCCGTCCAAGGGCGAAGGCCTCACTCAGATGATTGGCGACGTTTGGGAGTGGACCGCGAGTCCATATGCTGCCTATCCGGGTTTCCGGCCGGCGAAGGGTGCGTTGGGCGAATACAACGGCAAGTTCATGTGCAATCAGTTTGTCCTTCGCGGAGGCTCGTGCTGTACGCCCGCCAGCCACATCCGCCCCACCTATCGTAACTTCTTTCCGCCGCACGCGCGGTGGCAATTCACTGGAATCAGGCTTGCCAACGATGCTTCGTGAACTGACGGCTCCTTCCGGGCTCGCGGCGGAAGTGGAGGAAGGCCTCATCAAGCTTCCCAGGTCGCTGCCTTGCAAGTTATTTTACGATGGGGCAGGATCGGCCCTGTTCGAACGGATCACCACTCTGCCTGAGTACTACCTTACGCGGCTCGAACATCAGATCCTTCGTGAGCGATCGTCAGAGATTGCCGAGACGGTGGATGAAAACGTCACGTTGGTGGAGCTGGGAGCTGGTACCGCGGCGAAAACGTGCACTCTGCTTAGCGCTGTCGCCGTGCGTCAAAAAGACGTGCGCTATGTCCCTGTCGATATTTCTAAGGCTTCGCTTGATGAAGCTCGCGCACGAGTTTCACGGCAATGTCCCACGGTTTGCGTGCAGCCTGCGGCCATCGATTTCATGGAAGGTCTGGAATTCTTGCGGGAGATTCCAGGCCGAAAACTCATCGCTTATCTGGGCTCGAGCATCGGCAATTTCGATCCGGAGGCACGGGTAGGCTTTTTGCGTGAGATTCGCGAGGAAGCCGCGCCGGGTGACTGCTTGCTGCTGGGAACCGATCTGGCCAAAGACCCGGACGTTTTGCTTCCCGCTTACAACGATTCGCGCGGCGTGACGGCGGAATTCAACAAGAACATCCTGCGCCACGTCAACCTCGAGTTCTCTGCGGATTTCGACCTCGCGCGGTTCCACCACGTTGCCATTTGGAACGCAGAAGAATTGAAAATCGAGATGTACCTTGAAAGCACGTGCGCGCAGACCGTCAACGTTCGTGCGCTGCACCTTGTTCTGCCGTTGGCGCAGGGCGAGCGAATTCACACGGAAAACAGTTTCAAGTTTACGCAGCCCACGTTAAGCGCTATGTTCATCGCGGCGGGTTTTCTCCTGGACAGGACGTGGACGGATCAGAAGCGCTGGTATGCCGTTCATTTGGCGCGGGTGTGAAGCGCCGGGCAAGGGGACATGTTACGCCTTCAGTTCTGCTACGGTGGCGCCTGAGCCGCCCTCCTGCGGGGTGGCGGAATAGAACTTCTCAACGTGAGGGTGTGAGGAAAGCATCTCATGGAGCGCCTTTTTCAGGACGCCCTTTCCGTGGCCGTGAACAATGACGACGCGGTAAGACCCGGCAAGGTAGGCATCATCCAGGAACCGGTCCACCTGCTCCCGCGCTTCTTCCGCCGTTTCGCCGATCACGTTAAGCCTGGAGAGAAATGCGCCTTCGCGGTGGTTGGAGGTGGTTTCGGGAGTCCACGAGAAGCGCGGTGCTGACGTGGTGACGGCCTTTGCCGCTGTTTCGCTTTTCGCCGGCGCAGCCGGCGACCTCTCGCTGCCGGAAATTCCGCTTTCAGCGGTTGCAGACTTGGGAGCGCTTCGCATTACCAGGCGGATGTCGCCTTGGCATACGCGCATGTGAAGCTGGCCAACTTCCACATCCATCTGCCCGTTTTCCATGATGCGGGTGACGATGCCTGGCGTTGGGAAGTCTTTCACTTTCACGCGATCGCCCAGGCGGGGCAAGGGTGGAGCGAGCGATTCATCCGGAGCGGACGGTTCGTTCGCGCTTTCAAGCACCTGAATATTCCACTCCTGCCGGGCCTCTGCCTGCAGTCTTTCACCTTTTCTGGCAGCTTGGATGGTTTTTCGCTGCGCGGCGTCTTTTTGACTCTGTAGCCGAATGGCCTCGATGGCTTGCTTCCACTTTCTGTCGTAATCGCGGAGCACCTGTTCGAGCCTTCGGTCGAGTTCCTTCAGTTTGGCTTCTCGATCCGCCGCGGTCTTTTCGCGCGTCGCCCGAATTTCAGTTTCCCATCGTTCTTCGCTTTGCCGGAGCCGTGCGCGGTCTGCCTCGAGATCTTCTTTCAGGCTGCGCAAGGATTTGGCGAGGCTTGAAGCTTCCACTTCCTCTGGAGCCAGAAGCGATCGAGCGTGCTCGACAATCTCGTGATCTAAGCCGAGGCGCATCGCCACATCCAAGCCGCTCGATTTGCCGGGAAGGCCCATCACCAGGCGATAGGTGGGGCGAAGATTGATCTCGTCAAAGTCCATGGCCGCATTCACGGCTTCGTTCGTCTCGAAGGCGTAATTTTTCAGCCTCGACTGGTGTGTCGTCGCGATGACCCAACACTTGCGCCGGCGGAAATGTTCCAGCTCAGCCAGCGCCAATGCCGCGCCTTCCTGCGGGTCCGTACTTCCGCCCAGCTCGTCCAGTAATAACAAATCGTCTTCGGACGCCACCTGAGCCATCCGTTGAATGTTCCGTACGTGGCCCGAAAACGTGCTGAGGTTTTGTTCGAGGGATTGCTGGTCGCCGATGTCAGCCAGCACCCGCGTGAAGAGCGGCAGTCGGGCTTCGCGGGCGAGCACGGGGAGCGCGGATTGGGCCATCAGCGCGGCGACCCCAATGGTCTTGAGCGCGACGGTTTTTCCTCCCGCATTCGGGCCGCTAACGATCAGCAACTTGCGAGGCTGCAGGACATCGATGCTGAGTGGAACGGGCCTACTTCCGCTCGTCTGCAGCAATTTCTCAAGCAGGGGATGACGCGCCTCCGTCAAGAGGAGTTCCCGCTCGGAGAACTCCGGAATGCAGCCTTCGTAGCGCCGGGCAAACTCGGCTTTAGCAAATGCCAGGTCGAGCCGCGCGAGAACGGTAGTTGCATCCAGGAGCTCCTGCCGGTTAGCACGCAAGCGCGCGCTGAATTCTGCAAGGAGCCGGCGGATTTCCGCCGCTTCACGATCTTCAAGCTCAGCCAACTCGTTGTTGAGAGGAAGCGTTTCGAGCGGCTCGATGAAAACCGAGGCGCCCGTCGAGCTGGTTCCATGGACGATTCCCTGTACCGCCCGCTTCTTTTCCGCGCGGACAGGAAGCACGTAGCGGCCGTTGCGGACCGCGACGAGATCGTCCTGTAGCATCTGCGCGCTCGCAAGGCGATGAACTAATTTGTCCAGAGTGGTTTCGAGATCGTGCCGCGCGGCTTCAATCGCACGGCGAATGGCGGCCAAAGCGGAGCTGGCGGAGGAATCGAGGGAACCATCCGGCAGGATCTTTCCGTCCAACTCCCGGAGGAGGGTGCGCAAGTCAGCAATGCGCTGGGCGAGCGCATGCAACGCCATGAGCGGCGTGTTGCGAAACTTCTCGCGCAAGCTCTGGGCTGTCCGCGCAACTTCCACCACCTGGAAGATTTCAGTCGCGGAGCAGCAAACACCCTCGACACGAAGTTTCTCGAGTGGCGGACGCGGATCAGCCAGCCCGGCAAGACTGGGTCGTACTCCAAGCGTCAGACCCTTTTGCGCGTCGCGGATCAGCTCAATGTCGCGGCTGATCTCGTCAACGTTGGTGTCTGGACCGATCTCTGCGAGAACAGGTTGGCTCAGGGCGCCGGAAAGGAACGGGCGCAGCAGATCGACGACGCTTGAGAATTCGAGGACATCGCGGGAAAAATCGTCGCGCGTGGCCTGGGATGAGTTCATGGAACCAACATTTCAGAGCCGCGCACCGAAAAGCAGCCTCAACATTTGCCCTTTTGCCCGCCTTTCCCCGCTGCCTCTTCTCAGTTGGGTGGCCCGGGAGTGGGATGAGCGAACTCGACTTCCCGTGCCGGCTCAGCGGCCGGCTGAGGGACCGGTTCGTCTTCGAGGGCCGCGTCCAGCACTTCTTCGATTGTTTTCACGTAATGAAGTCGAAGATCGCCCAGAAGATCTGGCGTAAGGTCTTCCTTCGCGTTGGGCTCATTTTCCGCAGGCAACAACACTTCCCGCACGCCGGCGCGCTTGGCCGCCAGAACCTTTTCCTTAATTCCGCCCACAGGCAGCACCTGCCCGCTCAGCGTTATCTCGCCGGTCATGGCCATCCGCTCGTGCATGGGCCGGCGCGTCAGGGCCGAAACGATGGCGGTGGCCATCGTTACGCCGGCAGACGGCCCGTCTTTCGGGATGGCTCCCGCAGGCACATGGACATGGATGTCGTGGGTCTGAAAGAACTCAGGATCGATGCCGAAAGCTGCGGCATGGCCTCTGACCCAAGCGAGAGCGGCTTGCATCGACTCCTGCATCACTTGACCCACGTGGCCGGTCATCGTGAAGCTCTTGCCGCCCTTCATCGCGGTGGCTTCGACGAAGAGTACGTCTCCACCCGCCGGCGTCCATGCCAGGCCGATCGCCACACCTGGCTTGCGAACACGCTCCACAATCTCCGCTTCGGCGCGAAAACGGGGCACGCCCAGGCTTTCCTGGATGTTTTCCTCCGTTACAACCGTCTTCTGATCGTTGCCGTCGGCGATTCGCCGCGCCTGCTTGCGGCAGAGCGTCGCAATTTCCCGTTCCAGGTTGCGCACGCCCGCCTCGCGCGTGTAATGGCTGATCACGTAGGCCAGCGCAGGCCGCGGAAACTCAATCTGCTCGTCCAAGCGTACTCCATGCTCCTCCGTCTGCTTGGGAATGAGGTGACGGACAGCGATTTCAATTTTCTCTTCCTCCGTGTAGCCCTGTAGCTCCAGGACTTCCATCCGGTCGATCAGCGCCGGCGGAATGGTATCCAGCACGTTCGCGGTGCAGATAAAGAGCACCTTGGAAAGATCGAACTGCACGTCCAGATAGTTGTCTCTAAACGTCGCGTTCTGCTCGGGATCGAGCACCTCGAGCAGAGCGGACGAAGGATCGCCACGGAAGTCACGCCCGATTTTATCCACTTCGTCGAGCACGAAAACCGGGTCGCGCGCTTCAGCTCTGCGAATGCCTTGAATGATCTGGCCCGGCAGCGCGCCAATATAAGTGCGGCGATGGCCGCGAATTTCCGCCTCATCGTGAATTCCACCGAGCGACATTCGCACGAACCTGCGGTCGAGGGACTTTGCGATGGACTTGGCCAGCGAGGTTTTGCCCACGCCCGGCGGTCCCACAAAGCAAAGGATCGGACCCTTCAATTGAGGCTTCAATTGCAGCACGGCCAGGTAATCCAGAATCCGATCTTTGATTTTGTGCAGATCGTAGTGGTCCTGATCGAGGATCTCCTTGGCCTTGCGGATGTTCACTTTCAGCTCGCTGACCTTGCTCCACGGCAGCGCCACCAGCCAGTCGAGATAGGTGCGGATGACGTGGTAGTCCGCTGCGGCGGGAGACATCTTGGATAAGCGTCCCAACTCGCGCAAGGCTTCTTTTTTGGCCTCGTCGGACATTCCGACAGCCTCAATCTTCTGGCGCAGCTCCTCGATTTCGTGCTGTTCGTCCGACTCGCCCAATTCCTTCTGAATGGCTTTCATCTGCTCGCGCAGATAAAACTCACGCTGGCTGGCTGTGACCTGGTCCTGAACGTCGGACTGAATCTTCGACCGAAGCTGCTGCACTTCCATTTCGCGCGCCAGATGGCGGTTCAGACGGTCGAGCCGCGCCGTCAGGTTCATGCTTTCCAGGAGCTCCTGTTTTTCGCTATTGGAAATGGAAGGCAAATTTGCCGCGATGAAATCCGCCAGGCGCGAGGGATCCTCAATGTTCAAAACGACCGTCTGGAGATCGTCCGAGAGGCTGGGTGAAAGCTGGACCACCTGCTGAAAGAGTGACGTGACGCTGCGCACCAGGGCGTCAAAGCCTGGCGTATCCTCTGTAGGCAGGATGTCTTCGAGCGTTTTGACGCGCGCCCGAATATAAGGCTCCATCGAAATCACTTCTTCGACCGCGATGCGCTTGAGCCCTTCGACAAAAATAAAGAGGTTCTGGCTGGGCAGCTTAATGATCTTGTGGACGTATGCGGCGGTGCCAATCTGAAACAGGTCCACCGGCTGGGGATTATCCACGCGCGGGTCTCGCTGCGCGACCACTCCGATGAACTTCTCGTCTTCCTTCAATTCACCGACGAGCTTGAGCGAGCTTTCGCGCCCCACGGTCAACGGCAGAATGGCATTTGGAAACAGCACTGTTTCGCGAACCGGCAGGATGGGCAACTCGGTGAAATCCGTCGTCTTATCGAAAGAAGGGGCCATGGGGTCCAGACCTCGTTATCAGTTTCGCAGTAAATAGTAAAAAACCGAGCCAATACGCCGAAAACCACCCCGCTACGCTACACCAACTCCCCCTCCCGAAGCAACAAGAGGCAAGAAGACGCGAGCCATCGAAGTCCATCGCCGCATGACTTATTTGATGCGCCACGAGGCTTCGAGGAACAACCCTTGAAATTCAGAATGATCCGGGTGCGCGACATAAAAGTGAGAGTCACGCCACGCGACGGCCCTCCCAATAATCCTCAAATCGGCCATTGAGATGACAGCAGCGCAGCGCGAGGATCGCATTGGCTCCCCGAACGGTCCAGAACATGCCCGACCGTTTGAAGCGGGAAGCGATCAGCGTCTTGCATCCGGCTTCGATGACGCCCGATCCCACAAAG